>JAZHDH010000202.1:0-16610 GCA_036584335.1 Pseudodesulfovibrio sp.
AGGAGGCTCCATGCTCGATTTCCAGTACTACATGCCCACGCGGCTGCTCTTCGGACCCGACAGCCTGAACAAGCTCGGCGATACGCCCCACCTTCCGCGCGGCGCCAAGGCGATGATCGTCATCGGCGGGTCCGGGGCCATGGTCCGCCACGGCTATCTCTCCCGCGTGCAAAGCCTCCTGGCCAAACAGGACGTGCAGACCATCGTCTACGACCGCGTCCGGCCCAACCCCGAATCCGCCCACGTGGACGAGGCGGCCGCCATCTGCCGCGAAAACGGCGTCAACTTCGTGGTCGGCCTGGGCGGCGGCTCCACCATCGACTCGGCCAAGGCCATCGCCCTGATGGCCACCAATGAAGGGAAATACTGGGACTACATGGGTTCCGGCAGCGGCGGCGGCCAGACGCCCGCCAACGACGCCCTGCCGGTGGTCGCCATCCCGACCACGGCGGGCACCGGCACCGAGGCCGATCCCTGGACCGTGATCACCAAGTCCGGCTCCGCCGAAAAAATCGGCTTCGGCAACGATTCCACCTTCCCGGCCCTGTCCATCGTGGACCCGAAGCTGATGACCTCCGTGCCGCCCCGTCAGACCGCCTACACCGGCATGGACGCCTTTTTCCACGCGGCCGAGGCCTACCTGGCCACCTGCCGCCAGCCAGCCAGCGACATGCTCGCCCTGGAGGCCGTGCATCTCATCGCCCACACCCTGCCCCAGGCAGTGGCCGAAGGCGAGAACCTGGAGGCGCGCACGGTCATGGCCTGGGCCTCCACCGCCGCCGGGCTCTGCGAATCCTACTCGTCGTGCATCTCCCAGCATTCGCTGGAGCACGCCCTGTCCGCCTTCCACCCGGACATGCCCCACGGGGCCGGGCTGGTGCTCATCTCCAAGGCATACTTCGGCTTCCTGGCCGCCTGCGGCGAAGACCGGCTGGCCGACCTGGCCCTGGCCATGGGCGACACCCTGGAGGAGGAGCTGGACGAGGAGGTGGGCGGCGTGGCCTTCCTGGACGCCCTGGACCACCTGATCGAATCCATCGGCCTGGGAGAGGAGAAACTCTCCGACTACGGCGTGACCCTCGAGGAAATTCCGGCCCTGGCCGACAACGCCCTCGAAACCATGGGCGCGCTCTTCGCGGTGACCCCGGTGAAGATGAACCGCGAGGACGTCATCGCCATCTTCGAGGCGGCTTACGAATAGGAGGTTCCATGGGCTATCTCGAAACGATTCCGGAACTGGCCCCCCTCTACGAGGGTGCCGACTACGTCGAGGAAAAGACCATCGAGGGCAGCACGGACCTGCGCAAATTCATCGTCGGCATGATGCGCAAGCCGGGCTGGCTCCGCCTGCTGTATGCGCTCCGGAAGGTCCTGGTGCGGCCCTTCGGCATCCACCAGGCCTCCGACCTGGGCGGCGAACTCGAACCGGACGACATCAGCTTCACCCCCGGCGACCGGTGCCGCGCCTTCACCGTCACCTGCGGGCGCGAGGGCGAATATCTGGCCCTGCACATCGACGACCCGCACCTGAAGGGCCAGGTGATCATGGCGGCCGTTCCGCTCCCCGACGGCCGCACCCGCTTCCACGTGGGCACCATCGTCCATTTCAACAACCGGCTCGGGCCGATCTATTTCACGCTGATCCTGCCCTTCCACCACCTGGTGGCCGCGAGCATGCTGCGGCAAGGCGTGCACTAGGCATCTCCCCCTGCGCTTCTTCGCGCTCTCAATTTCGCTTTATGCAACCTGAACACTTCTTGTTGCACAACTCCCCATATCCTTGTAAAAAAAGTTTCCACCTATATTGCGGGGACGTATTCATGACGATTTTCGACAGTTTCAACGGGCTCGACATCTTCTTCATTCTCTGCGCGCTCGCGGGCGGAATTCCCCTGGCCATCCGGTTCGTCATGCAGTTCATGGGGGTCGATTTCGGCGACCACGCCTCCATGAGCGCGGATTTCGAATCGCCCGACGGCGGGACTTCCTTCGACACCGACGCCAGCCTCAAGTTCCTTTCCCTGCACGGCCTGACATCGTTCCTGATGATGTTCGGCCTGGTGGGCTTTGCGCTCTACCGCCAGAGCGAGGTAGGGGCCGCCTACTCCCTGCTCGGGGCGACGGCGGCCGGCCTGGTTTCCTTCTGGATCATCTCGAAACTCTTCCGCGTATTGGGTTCGATGCAGAGCAGCGGCACCATCGACATCACCCAGGCCGTCGGCAGCAAGGGCAAGGTCTACACCACCATCCATCCGGGCAAGACCGGCAGCGTGATGGTCACCTGCGCCGGACGGTTGCGCGAATACGACGCCTCGTCCAAAGACAACAGCGAGATCAAGACGGGCACCCTCATTGAGGTGACCGAAGTCAACGGCAACATCCTCGTCGTCACTCCCATCCAGTAACCACCAGGAGCAGTTCATGTACTACGAGATTTCCTCTCTTGGCCTCTGGGCCATGCCCATCATCGCGTTCATCATCCTGATCGTCGCAACGATCACCTTCCTGGCGTCACGCTACAAACGTTGCCCCTCGGACATGATCCTCGTGGTCTTCGGCAAGGTCGGCAAGGGCCAGTCCGCCCGCTGCATCCATGGCGGCGGCGCCATCATCTGGCCGCTGATCCAGGATTTCAGCTACATGAGCCTGACGCCGATGACCATCGCCATCCCGCTGCAAAAGGCGCTGTCGCTCCAGAACATCCGCATCAACGTGCCCAGCACGTTCACCGTCGGCATCAGCACCGAGCCCGGCATCATGCAGAACGCCGCCGAACGGTTGCTCAACCAGTCGCAGCAGCAGATCGAGGAAATGGCAATGGAGATCATCTTCGGCCAGCTCCGCCTGACCGTCGCCTCGCTGACCATCGAGCAGATCAACCAGGACCGCGAGAGCTTCCTTGAATCCATCCGCGAAAACGTCTCGCCGGAACTGAACAAGATCGGCCTGTACCTGATCAACGTGAACATCACCGACATCACCGACGAATCCGGCTACATCGACTCCATCGGCAAGAAGGCGGCGGCCGAGGCCATCAACCAGGCCAAGGTGGACGTCGCCGAGCAGAACAAGGTAGGCGCCATCGGCGAAGCCAGCGCCAACAAGGAAAAGGACATTCGGGTCGCCGAAAACCTGGCCCAGTCCGAAAAGGGCCAGAAACAGGCGGAAGCGGACAAGCGCATTTTCGTTCAGCAGCAGGAGGCAACCGCGTCCATCGGCGAGGCCGACGCCAACCGGGAAATGGAAATCCGGGTTGCCGAGAATCTGGCCCAAGCGGTCAAGGGCAAGAAAAAGGCCGAGGCGGACCAACGCATTTACGTCCAGGCCCAGGAGGCCGAAGCAGTCAAGGGCGAAAACATGTCCAAGGCCGAAATCGCCCAGGCCGAAGCCGACCTGCACGTCAAGCAGGCCGAGGCCCAGCAGCAGGGCGAGGTCGCCAAACGCAAGGCCGAGGCCGAAATCCAGAAGGCCCAGTACCTGGCCGAAAAGGAACGGTTGAACGCCGAGCAGGTCGCCGTCCAGGAAATCGAGAAACGGAAGGTGGAAATCGCCGCCGAGGCCGAGGCCGAGAAGACCCGGCGCGAGGCCAAGGGTCGGGCTGACGCCACGCTCATGCAGTATGAAGCCGAAGCCAAGGGCATCAAACAGGTCCTCGAAGGCAAGGCCGAAGGCTACAGGCTCCTGGTCGAGAGTACCGGCGGCGACGCCAAGGCGGCCGCCACCATGCTGCTGCTCGAAAAGATCGAAAGCATCGTGGAAACGCAGATCGAGGCGATCAAGAACATCAAGATCGACAAGATCACCGTCTGGGACGGCGGCAACGCCGACGGCACATCCTCGACGGCCAATTTCTTCGCCAACATCGTCAAGAGCCTGCCGCCCCTGCAGGACATCACCAAGATGGCAGGCCTGGAACTGCCGGAATACCTCGGCAAAATGAAGGACGAGCCCGCCCGGCAGGACACGGACGAAGCAGAAGACAAATAGCTCCCGGCTCAAGACGAAAAAGGCTTCCAGACCATGGTCCGGAAGCCTTTTCTCATTCCACGGGAATCATTTCGTACGCGTCGCCCGAGATGCAGCGCGCCCCGTCCCTGGTGATCTCGAAGGTGTTCTCCACGCCGACCATGGCCACGCCGCGCACGCCCTGCTTGGGCTCCACGGCGATGACCATGCCCTCCACCAGCGGCAGGTCGAACCCGGCGGCCAGGGGCGGGAATTCGTCGATGGTCAGGCCGATGCCGTGGCCGATGAACGGGACTTGGTTCTCGTCGAGCCCCATGAAGCCCTCGGCGTAGCCCCGCTGCCGAGCCTGCTCCAGGCAATGATTGTACAGCTCGGCCGGGGTCGTTCCCGGCTTGGCGTGGGCGCAGACCCAATCCTGCATCTCGATGCAGAAATCGTGGGCGCGGCGCAGCTCGTCCGGGATGGCCGACTGCGGCCCGGCGAAATAGGCCTGGGTCTTGTCGGTATGGTAGCCTTCGAGCTGGAAGCCGATGTCGAGCATGAGCGGCTCCCCCGGCTCCCATATCTTGTGGGCGCTGCCCATCAGCGCCGAGGCCGGATGCTCGCCGCGCAGCCCCAGGGGGCCGTTGAACCCGCTGGGATAGTTACCGGAATCACCGGCCGAGACATGGCCGAGGAAGCACTCCTCGCCGTGTGCCTGCATGCGCAGCACGCCCATGTGCCCCTCTGCGAAAAAGCACTCCCAGGACTTGTGGGCGATCTCGCGCTCGGTCATGCCCGGATGGATCATGGTCGGCAGGATGTCGTGCAGGCACTTGTGATGCTTGGCCCCGCAACGACGCATGATCTCCAGCTCGAACTCGGACTTGACCATCTTGGCCAGGGCCACGGCGTGGTCGCCGGGCACCAGCGTATACGCCCTCAGCTTGGCTTCGAGCATGGCCCCGAGCTGCCATGTCAGCCCGGCCATGACCACGGCCAGGGTCGGCGTCAGCGGCGAACCGGCTTCGGCGCACAGGGGCGCGATTTCGGAATACGACTTGAACGGGGCGATGTGCTCCACCCCGGCCTCCAGCAGGGCGCGGTTCACGCCCTTGCGGATCAGCAGCACCGGCTCGCCAACCATGGGCAGCCAGAGCACGCCCTGGCCGAAGGTGCCCGTCAGGTAATAGATGTTGAGACGGGAGAAGACCAGGATGCCGCCCGCCTGCGGGGCGACGGTCCGAAGGTGGGTGCGCACCGCGTCATGGCGGCGCTGCAGCTCGGCGACGGGAACGGGCCGGTTCGGTTCGAACATCGAATACTCCATGGTGTTTTGCGACTAGGCAACGCGAATGGATTGCTGTACAAGGACGTTCTTCAACGAGATAAGGAACGTTTACATGCCGTATGATGATAAAGAGCTAGCCGCCCTGCTCGGCGAGGTCAAGACCATCGCCGTCATCGGCGCGGTGGACAAGCCGAGCCGGCCCGTGGACGGCATCGGCCGCGCCTTGATCTCCATGGGCTTCAACGTCATTCCCGTCCACCCGGCCCGCACCGACGTCTGGGGTCTGGAAACATACAAGAGCATCACCGATATCCCGGTGCCGGTGGACCTGGTGGACGTGTTCCGCAACCCGCAGTTCTGCCCCGGTCACGCCGAGGAAGTGCTGACCATGGCCGCCCCGCCCCGCTGCTTCTGGATGCAGTCCGGCATCGCGAGCCCCGAGGCCCGCGCCCTGCTGGAACCCAGGGGCGTCGCCGTCGTCGAGGACCTGTGCATCATGCTCGAACTGCGCCGCCTGGGAGTGGGACGATGACCGCGCCCGCCTTCACCTGCAAGATGTGCGGCCACTGCTGCCAGGGCGAGGGCGGCATCGTCATGACCGCCAAGGACCAGGAACGGCTGGCCGCCCACCTGGGCATCGCCGTGGCCGAACTGGTGGCGAAGTACACCCGCGAGAAAGGCGGCAAGCTGCACCTGACCTGCGGCGAGGACGGTTACTGTGTGTTCTACTCCGAGGGCTGCGGCGTGCATCCGGGCAGGCCGGACATCTGTCGGGCCTGGCCCTTCTTCCGCGGCAACCTGGTGGACGAGACGAGCTGGGAGATGATCCAGGAATACTGCCCGGGCGTAAACCCCGAGGTGGGCCACGCCGAGTTCGTGTGCCAGGGCAGGCGGTATTTGCGCGAGGAAGGCCTTTTGCGCTATGATCCCGCAACATCGCCCAACGCGCTGATCGCCGACGACTGAACTCAACCGCCCAGGGCCAAGGCAACGCCATGACGCTCCAGGAATGTCTGCGCATACTCAACCTGCCCACGGGCGCAGGGCCCGACCAGGTCAAGACGGCGTTCCGCCAGCTCGCCTTCAAATTTCACCCGGACCTCAACGCCGACCCTTCGGCCGCCGCCCGCTTCCGCGAGATCAACGAAGCGTATGTCACGGCCAAGGACCTGCTCAGGGGCAACGGCTCCTCCGCCAGCGCCGATGCGGGCGGCAACGGCGGCCAGACCGCGCGGGACCAGAAACCCTCGGCCAGCCAGCGCGACGGCGCCGACGCCTACGCCCGCCAGCAGAAAAAGCACGCCGCCCAGCACTTCACCCACCGCGAATCGGCCCGGACCCGGCACCAGGGCATGTACTACAAGGAAGAAGAAGTCCTGAAGGACATCCTCAACGACCCCTTCGCGCGCAAGGTTTTCGAGGACATCTACAGCCAGATCCGCAAGGAGCAGCCCGGCTACAAGGGCCCCCTGGAGCTCAAACGGCGCAAACTCAAGCTGCACTGGGGCGACCGCACCCTGAACCTCAGCTTCGGCAAGGGGCTGACCGGCTCCATCAAGTCCTGGTTCAAGGGGCAGATGGACCACGAGCAGACGGTCTATTTCCCGGCCAGCCTGCTCATGCCCGGCCGCAAGATCCGCATCTCCGTGGAGCAATCCTTCAGCAACGGTCCCAAGACCGTGGAAGTGACCCTGCCCAGGGATTTCGTGGTCGGCCGCCCCATCCGCCTCAAGGGGCTGGGACGCAAGCTCGGCCCCCTGACCGGCGACCTGATCCTCAAGATATACGCCCGGTAGCGGGCTCCGAGATTCCGGCCCTTCGCCGGACTACCAGAAACGGACCAGCTTCTCCTTCCTCTCCGGTCCGGCAAACCGCACCTCGCGCGCCATTCGCCGCACCACCACGGGCGCCCATTCCACATTGCAGAAAAACACTACCACGACCACATTCGCCGCAAACAACCACAGCGCAATCGACAGGGTTTCGTACAACATGGTGCCTCCGTTGTTTGCAGAATCCCTTATCAAGGGCTGTGCCAATGACGGGAACAGGCGACAAACCGGCAGATCAGCCCTGATTTTGATTCATTTTCGTACTTCAAACACGACAATAATGTCATATCATTTTCTTGATCGACAAATTTGCCAATTCCAAAAAACCCCTTGTTTTCCCCACCGAATTTTACTAGTCGCTGTAGGAAATCAATAGTTGAGCGGAGGGAAGCATGCTCGCCATATTCGACTACAAGGCGGGAAACCAGACCAGTGTCCATCGCGCTCTGGAACACCTCGGAATCCCCAACGAAATAACCAATTCACCGGAAAAACTGGACAACGCCGCCGGCATCATCTTCCCCGGCGTGGGCGCCGCCGGCCAGGCCATGGACGAGCTCCATTCCGCCGGGCTGGACGACGTGATCAAGGGACTCATCGCCCGCAACAAGCCGGTGCTCGGCATCTGCGTCGGCTGCCAGATCCTCCTGGACTACAGCGAGGAGAACGACACCAAGGCCCTCAAGATCATCCCCGGCGAGTGCCGCTTGTTCAACCCTTCCTGGGTGGATTACGAGAACATCCCCATCAGGGTGCCGCACATGGGCTGGAACCAGGTCAACCTGAAGAAGCAGTGCAAGCTGTTCAAGGGCATCGAGGCCGACGCGGCATTCTACTTCGTGCACAGCTACTACCCCGCGCCCAAGGACGAGTTCGTCATCGCCACCACCACCTATGGCATCGACTTCTGCTCGGTCCACGGCCGCGAAGGCCTCTGGGCCGTGCAGTTTCACCCCGAGAAAAGCGGCAGGCCCGGCCTGAAAATGCTCAAGAACTACTACGAGTACTGCATGGAGGTGGCCGATGCTCAGTAAACGAGTCATCCCCTGCCTCGACGTCCGCAACGGGCGTCTGACCAAGGGCATCAAGTTCGAGGGCAACGTGGACATCGGCGACCCGGTCGAGACCGCCCGCCTGTACTACGAGCAGGGCGCGGACGAGATTGTCTTCTACGACATCACCGCCTCGCACGAGGCGCGAGGCATCTTCCTCGACGTGGTCGAGAAGGTCGCCTCGCAGATATTCATTCCCTTCTCCGTCGGCGGCGGCATCAACACCGTCAGCGACATGCGCGACGTACTCATGGCGGGCGCGGAGAAGGTGTCGGTCAACTCCGGCGCGGTCAAGAACCCGGACATCATCAGCGAGGGCGCGGCCCGGTTCGGCTCCCAGTGCATCGTGCTCGGCATGGACGTGAAGCGCGTGGAGAAGTCCGAAGACATCCCTTCCGGCTTCGAGATCGTCATTCACGGCGGCCGCAAGTACATGGGCATGGACGCCATCGAGTGGGCCAAGACCGGCGAGGCCCTGGGCGCGGGCGAAATCTGCCTCAACTCCATCGACGCCGACGGGACCAAGGACGGCTACGACCTGGAACTGACCAGGCTGGTGGCCGAATCCGTGACCATCCCGGTCATCGCCTCCGGCGGCGCGGGCACCCCCCAGCACATGGTCGATGCCGTGACCAAGGGCCGGGCGACCGCCGCGCTCATCGCCTCCATCGTCCACTACGGGGAATACACCATCCCCCAGCTCAAAGAGTACATGAAGAACGCGGGAGTCCAGATGCGCACCGTCTGGTAGCCCCGGAACATCAGCCGAACAAAAAGCCACCGCCCGAAGGACGGTGGCTTTTTCTTGCGAATATGTCCGGCTATTCGGCCTGGAAGGTGCCGCTCTTGCCGCCGCTCTTGTAAACCAGGCGGCAGTTGTCGATGATCACGTCCTTCTGGACCGCCTTGCACATGTCGTAGATGGTGGCCGCAGCGATCTGCACGCCCACCAGGGCCTCCATCTCGACGCCGGTCTTGTAGGTCGTGCGCACCTCGCACTCCAGATCGATGCACGACGTCTCGTCGATGACGGTGAACCGGATGTCCACGTAGCTGATGGGCAGCGGGTGGCACATGGGGATGAGGTCGGCGGTACGCTTGGCGGCCTGGATGCCCGCGATCTTGGCCGTGGTCAGCACGTCGCCCTTGGGCAGGGCGTTCTGCTTGAGCAAGGCCAGGGTCGCCGGAGCAAGGCGCACCGTCCCCCGGACAATGGCCGTACGCTGGGTGTCGCCCTTTGCCGAAACGTCCACCATACGGGCGTTGCCGTCTTTGTCCATGTGCGAGAATTCACCCATGCTACTCTCCCATCACCTTGTCCTTGGCCTTCTTGAAGAAGTCCCGGGCCTTGGTGGTCAGTTTTTTCGACTCGATCTCGGCGAACTCGCGCAGCAGTTCTTCCTGGCGCTTGTTCAGATGCGTCGGGGTCTTGACCGTCACTTCCACCAGCAGGTCCCCCTTGTGGGCGGAGCCCAGATGCGGCAGCCCGAGATTGCGCAGCCGGAAGACCTCACCGTTCTGGGTGCCCTTGGGCACATCCAGATTCACCGGCTCGTCCAGGGTCGGCACTTCGAGCCGATGCCCCAGCGCCGCTTCGACGAAGGATATCTCGCGCCTGATGATCAGGCTCTGCCCCTGGCGCTCGAACACGTCGTCCGGAGCCACATGGAGGACCACGTAGAGATCGCCGGGAGGCCCGCCGTTGAGGCCGGGTTCGCCTTCGCCTCGCAGCCGCAGGCGGGAATTGTTGTCCACGCCCGCCGGGATGCGGACCTTGAGGTCCTTGTCCTGGATGACGGTGGTCCGGCCCATGCACTCGGGACAGGGATCGGTGATGATCCGCCCCGCTCCCCGGCAATGGGGGCAGGTAACGGAAATGCGGAAAAAGCCCTGCGACTGCTGCATGGTGCCGCTGCCGCCGCACTGGGGGCATATCTGGGGCGAGGCGCCGGGCGCGGCTCCAGTGCCCTTGCATTCGGGGCACGGCTGCTCCACGGGGATGGTGATCTCGACTTCGGCCCCCTTGGCCGCATCGCGGAAGGAGATTTCGAGATTGTAGCGCAGGTCCGCGCCGGGACGCGGCCGGTTGGCCCCGCCCCGCCCCGCCGAAGAGAATCCGAAGACTTCCCCGAAAATGTCACTGAACGCGCCGAAGATGTCCTCGCTGTTAGAAAATCCGGAAAAGCCCTGCCCATTCACTCCTTCGTGCCCGAAGCGGTCGTAGGTCTGCCGTTTTTCGGGATTGCCCAGAACCTCGTAGGCCTCGGCAGCTTCCTTGAACTTGGACTCTGCGTCGGGATCATCCTGGTTGCGGTCCGGATGGAACTTGAAGGCCAGCTTGCGGTAGGCGGTCTTGATCTCGTCCTGAGCCGCGCTCTTGGAAACGCCGAGGACCTCGTAATAATCGCGCTTGGCCATGACTATCTGTCGGCGTCTCCGGACTGGGCGAGGTCGATTTCCACATCCGGAATCGGCTGATCCGGAAGGATCTTGCCGGCGGCGATTTCACGCAGGGCGTTCACCACTTCCTTGTTCTTGGTGTCCACCAGGGGCTCGTAGCCCTCGCGGTACTGCTTGACGCGTTTGATCCCCATCTGGGTGATGAGAAAACGATTGCTGACTTTTTCCAGGCAATCCTCAACGGTGATACGTGCCATTGTCTTACTCCTTAGAGTGAACCTTATTGCGCAGCGGCCGGGGCGACCCCGGATGCCTGCGCCGGAAACATTCCCTGCAAATCCTTCACAAGTCGGCTTGAGACCGGATAGTACATGCCGCCGCCGTTCTTCATCCAGCACTGCCCTTGGGGAAGGCGTGGGTCGGCGTAAAACGTCAGCTCCGTCAACTTCTCGCCGCCGACGTTCTCCAGTCGGCAATACAACAGCGGGACCGCCGAGTCCGGCAGGCTGTTGAGCGGCAGCGCTTCAAACTGTAATTCTGTAAATCTCCACAGCGACATGTCAATGCCGGGGATGTCATTTTTCTCCCCCTTGACGCGCCATCCGGACTCGCTGCGTTCGACCAGATACTGCGTGCCGCCATTGTGGATGAAAAAGCGGGCCACTATGCCGATGTCGAGCTTGACCACGGTACGGCCCTGCACGTCGAACGCGCTCTTGACCAGTTGAGCCACGCTCTGGGCATCGAGCACGAACGGAACCGTAAGCCAGGAGGAGCGGCCGAAATAGATGGAGGGGTCCTCCTTGACCGTGAAGAAATCCACGCTTGCGGGCTCCTCCGTCTTGTCCGCCCAAATCTTGATGGTCAGGGCCGGCATCTTGCTTTCGATCTCCACCGGCTCCAGCATCAGGCGGTTGGCCGTGAGCAGGGCCAGCGAGTGGATGTAGAGCTTGAGTTCGGAGTCCGAGGCGGGCTTGTCCTTCAAGTAGCCGGGCAACGTGAAGAAAAAGCCTTCCTTGCGCTTCTCGACCAGCCAACTCGATCCGAAGGGCTGCATGAGTTGAACCTTGCGAACGCCATTCTCGTCGAACTGAAAAACATGGGCGTCAAGAAAATACCGTGCGGGAAGTCCGAGCTGCTTGAGCACTTCCTTGTCGAACTCGTATACCAGGCCCTGGCTGTCCGAGTTCCAGCCGTAAACAGCGCCGGATTCGTCGCTGGTAAGCTTGACCGCGAGGGACGCCTTTTCCTTGTCGCCGAAATTGACGATGATCTTGAGCTTGGGATTGTCCAGGCCGTACTGCTCGAAACCGCCCCTGTCGAACCCGCCGATGGCCCGTTGCGGATCCAGGGCCTTGAGCCGCGAGAGAAAATCGGTCACCTTGTCCGGGACCACTCGAGCCACGACGTTCCAGGAAACGCCGGGGATCTGCGCTTCCCACTGCCCGTCCCCGGGGGCCAGCACGTAGGTCCCCTGCTCTCCCTGCATGTGGAGTGAAACCACATTGTCGAAGGAGCGGGACAACCAGCGCGGTTCCTCAACCACGCTCTCCTCGGGCAAGGCGTACCAGTATGCGGCCGCTGCGGCCAACATCAGGAGAACGGTTGTCAGTACATATATGCAGCGTTTCAAAAAGCAACCCTCCAAAGGGTACCCGATGGTCTTTTCGTGTGGCGGCAAAGCCGCACACCCTGGCGCGCAAGCGAATTATTCTGCCCAAGCCCTACTTGCAAGTCAAGGAATAATCGTCTATCAACCATTCTGGCCCGGACCGTGCAAACAACAGGAGACAGGCGATGGCCTCATGGGGAAAACTGACCTATGCGCAGAAGCAGTGCGTCTCGGCCACCGGCAAACTGATGCAGCGGACCGGCATGGTCCATGACGGCGCGCGCATCGGTGTGGCCGCGTCCGGCGGCGTGGACAGCTTTCTCATGCTCAAGGTTCTGACCATCCGCCAGGCGATCATGCCTTTCCCGGTTGAACTGATGGTCCTGCACGTCAACCCCGGATTCGATCCCGGCGCACACGTCGCGCTCGCCGACTGGTGCGCCGACCACGGACTCTCCCTGCACGCCGAACTCACGGACTACGGCCCGAGAGCCCACTCCAAAGAAAACCGGCGCAATTCCCCCTGCTTCTTTTGCAGCATGCTCAGACGCAAACGCCTCTTTGAACTCTGCCGCGACTACAACCTGACCCACCTCGCCTTCGGCCACAACGCCGACGACAACGTAATCACCTTCTTCATGAACGTCCTGCAAAACGGTCGCGCCGAAGGGCTTTCGGCCAACGAACCCTTCTTCGGCGGCAACCTGCATGTGATCCGGCCGACCATGGTGCTGGAAAAGGAAACCGTCATTCGGGCGGCCCGCCAGTGGGAGTTGCCGATCTGGGAAAACATTTGCCCCTCCAACGGGGCCACCAAGCGGGACTCGATTCACGAATGGCTGCGTCAGGCCTGGAAAAACGACCGTAGAATCAAGAATAATGTCTTCAATGCAATCCTCCGCCAACAGGTTGACTTGACAAGTAAAAAAGTCTAGACTAATGAATATTTTGCCTGCGCTCACAGCACAATGTTGAACATGCAACCGACTGGAAAGAGTATGCTTTTCAGAAAATACCACATCGTTGTCTTCAAGGACAAACAGGGTTCGTGCAAGAAATTCCAGCTCAGGGGATGGGTTCTTGCCTCGCTTTTCCTCATCGTGGTCGGCCTTGCGGCAGGCAATGTGGTCCTCTGGAAAAAATACGTCCACAATTTTCGCATCGAACAAGGCCTGAACCTCGCAGAAAAGACGGTCCAGGAACAAAAATCCCAACTTCTCAGCCTTACCCAGAAAATTTCCGCACTCCAAAAAAATCTCGACCGCATCCGCGATTTCGACTCCAAATTGCGTGTCATGATCAACCTCGACCAGGACGCCAGCCAGGCCACCGCGCCCAAGGGCGGCCCGACCAACGAGAATTTCTCCAAGGGCTACCTGCCCCTCTACCGCCAGGAACTCCTGGCCCGCAAGATGCACGACTTCCTCCGCCAACTGAACGTGGAGGCCCGACTCGAAGAAGTCCGACAGCAGGAAATACTGCACACCCTGCGCAGCAACCAGAACATCCTGGAGGCCACGCCCTCCATCTGGCCCACCTCCGGCTGGGTCACCTCCGGCTTCGCCTGGCGCACCTCCCCGTTTACCGGGAAACGTGAATTCCACAAGGGAATCGACATCTCCGCCCCGCGCGGCACCCCGGTCTACGCCCCGGCCCGCGGCACCATCACCTTCACGGGACGGGACAGTTCCTACGGTCTGAGCATCCGGCTCAAGCACAACGCCAGCCTGTCCACCCGGTTCGCCCACCTGCACCGCATCGCCGTCAAGCCCGACCAGGTCGTATCCCGTGGCGAACTCATCGGCTATGTCGGCAACACCGGCCGCAGCACCGGCCCGCACCTCCATTACGAGGTCCGCCTCAACGGTGTTCCAGTCAACCCGAAACGCTACATCCTGAACTAACGCGATTTGAACGCATGACACGTTTCGCCCCTCTTGGAATCGCATTTTCCAAGAGGGGCGTCTTTTCCCCGGCGGCTTGCACGTGCCGCCCGCCGACCACACGGCACGGTTCCGCCCCCGAGCAGGCTGGTTCGGCTTTTGCAAAAGGAACGTGATGGATATTTTTGGATTCAACCCCGGCGACATGCTGAGCTTCCTGCTGACCCTGTTCAGGGTCAGCGTGGTCCTCTTTCTGATGCCGTTCTTCGGAAGCACTTCCATCCCGAACCTGATCAAGGGCGCCCTCTCCCTGGTCGTGGCCATGGCCGTGTGGCCGCAACTCTCGTTTCCCGGCGCCCTGATGCCCGCCCATCCTCTGGGGCTCATCATCATGATCCTCGGCGAACTGATCCTGGGCCTGATCCTGGCCCTGATCGTCCAGTTCCTCTTCGGAGCCATCCAGTTCGGCGGCCAGATCATCGGCTTCCAGATGGGATTCGCGATGGTCAACGTGGTCGATCCCATCACCGGCGTCAGCAACGCGGCCACGGGCCACTTCCTCTACATGTGCACCATGCTCACCTTCCTGGTGCTCAACGGCCATCTGCAACTGCTCAAGGCCATGGCCATGAGTTTCGAGTACATCCCTCCCGGCAGCGTTCTGGTCACGCCCAAGCTAGCGACGCACATCTTCGAGTATTCGACCATGATGTTCACCCTGGCCATCCGCATCGCGGCCCCGGTCATGGCCGCCCTGTTCCTGGTGGATCTGGCCCTGGCCCTCATCTCCAGAGCCGCTCCCCAGATGCACGTCCTGGTGCTCGGTTTCCCGGTTAAGATCTCCGTCGGCTTCTTTTTCCTCGGCGTCCTCTTCACCATCATGTCCCTTTACGTAACGGACTTCATACGCGAATTGGGGCCGATTTACACGACCATACTCAGGGCGGCCTCGCCGCAGACGCCCTAAGGGGGCCTCGCCATGCCGCAGGAAGATCCAAGCAAAACAGAAAAAGCCACATCAAAACGCCGCAAGATGCAACGCGACAACGGCAGCGTCGCGAAGAGCAACGAGGTCACCAAGGTGATGGTCCTGCTGTCAGGTGCCCTCGCCTTGCGCTTCATGATCGGCTTTTACCACGACCAGTTCGTCGAGATATACCGTTGGGCTCTCACCGACGCCACCACGATGAATATCGACAAGGGCACCGCCTACGGACTGTTCATCTGGGGCATCACGAAGATGACCATCCTGGTGCTCCCCTTCCTGCTCGTCCTGCTCGCGATGTCCTATCTCACCCAGCGGCTCCAGGTGGGGCAACTCTGGACAACCAAGCCGATGAAACCGAAATTCGGCAAACTCTTCAACATCATGGCCGGTCTCAAACGATTGATGGTCAGCCCCCAGGCGGCCGTCAATTTCGGCAAGAGCCTGCTCCAGGCCCTGGCCGTGAGCATCGCCCCCTACATCGTCATCAAACAGGAAATGAGCAACCTGCTCCCTCTCTTCCACGCCAACACCCAGTCGATCATGGCCTACATCCTCGGGGTGGGGTACAAGATGGTCTGCTATGCCCTGGTGCCGATGATGATCATCGCGGCCATCGAACTCTGGTACAACCGCTGGAATTACGAAGAAAAAATCAAGATGTCCAAGGACGAAGTCAAGGATGAGCGGCGGCAGGCCGAGGGCGATCCCCAGATCAAGGCGCGCCAGAAGCGCAAGATGATGGAAATGATGACGAAATGGATGTTTCAGGACGTTCCCAAGGCGGACGTGGTCATCACCAACCCCACGCATTACGCCGTCGCCCTGCAATACGATGTCATGGTCGCTCCGGCCCCCCGGGTACTGGCCAAGGGAGTCAACCGGATTGCCGAACGAATCAAGGAACTTGCCCGCGAAAACAACGTCCCCATAGAACAGAACGCCCCCTTGGCACGCGCTTTGTATAAACAGGTGGAAATCGGGGAATCCATCCCTGAGGAGCTGTTCCAAGCGGTGGCGGCGATCCTGGCGAAACTGGATAAATTCAGGAATCGCAGGTAATTACGCCAAGCTGCACTCCTCTCGGCCGCCCCCCAAGACCGACCGTGAGGTGTCAAAATCATGGCTCAAACCAGCAGCAAATCCGGGCTCCGCAACGTCAATTACGAGAAGTTCGCCAAACAGGGCGACATCATGCTGGCGCTCGGCGTGGTGACGATCCTCTTCGTCATGCTCATCCCGCTGCCCACGCCGTTCATCGATTTCATGCTCACGGTATCCATCTCCCTGGGATTGGTCATCCTGATCACCTCCATGTTCATGTCGTCCCCCCTCGAATTCTCCATCTTTCCGTCGCTGCTGCTGGTCACCACCCTGCTGCGGTTGGCGCTCAACGTGGCCACCACCCGCGCCATCCTGCTCCACGGTGACGAGGGAACAGCGGCGGCGGGTTCGGTCATTCAGAGCTTCGGCGAGTTCGTTGTCGGCGGCAACTACGTCATTGGCATCGTCATTTTCATGATCCTGTTCATCCTCAACAAATCAGTCATCGTCAGCGGCACCACGCGTATCGCCGAAGTCGCCGCCCGCTTCACCCTGGACGCCATGCC
>JAZHDH010000203.1:0-3203 GCA_036584335.1 Pseudodesulfovibrio sp.
TGTGCGGGCTGGCCGTGACCAGCAGGTGGTAGATGTGCAGCCGCAGCACGCGCTGCACAAAACGGTCGCCGGTGACGCGCATGTCCGCCTTGCGCCACAGCCCCTTCCAGCTCTTGGCGTGCGGGCCGAACACGCCCGCAAAGGTGCGCACGCCCCGCAGGCCGTCCAGGCACAGGTCCTTCAGATCGCCGGGCGTGGAGTCGAGCGAAGTGCGCACGTAGACGAACTTCTCCAGGGTGTAGCGATGGTTCTCCTCCATCTTGATGCGCATTTCCTCGGCCACCTTGGCCCTATCCTGGGACACGGTCCGGGTCGGCGCCAACGGCTTGCCGTCCTCCAGGACCGCGCTCTTGGCGGCCATGACGATCTGGTAGCGCGAGTGGGTGGTCTCCATGTGCAGGAAGATGCCGTCCCCGGCCCTGCCCCCGGCCACGCGGCACAGGTGGCGGGTGTTGAGCGAGGCGTAGCGGGCCACTCCGCCGTTGTCCACGTTGCCGTCGATGGACGAGCGCAGGGTGATGTGGCCCGAATAGTTGAGCGGGGTGAAGTCGAACTTGAGCGCGCACAAGTGCGGGTCGGCCATGGATGCCACGCGCCGGGAAGATATGCGGGTGATGCGCCCGACCTGGTCCTTGACCACCAGGTTGCGCTCCATCCACCCCTCGCGCATGTTCAGCCGGTGGCAGTAGCTCAGGATTTCCATGGAAAGCGGACTGGCGAACTCCCCGGCCCCGACCTTGAACTCCACGGGCAGCCAGTTGGGGCAGTTGACCAGGTCGTTGTTCCATATCTCGCGCCCCTGGATCATGCTCGGCGTCCTGTTGAACACGCCGGAGATGTAGGTGCCGGGATAGAAATAGTAGGAAGCGCACTCGCACTCGTAGGCCCCGCGCGTGCCCAGGTAGCCGTTGCCCACGCAGGTCAGGGTCTCGCGCAGCTTCTCGTCGCCGGGGTCGAACCCGCTGTAGGTCAGGTACCACTCGTCCGTGGCCATGCCGGTTTCAAACCACTCCACCAGGTCGTCCACGGTGATCTCGGCCAGGTCCGAGACGACCTTGTCCGCGCCGAACCGGAGCAGCATCTCGCCGCGCACGTTGCGCGCGACGCCCAGCGTCATGCCGAAGTTCCCGGCGCGCCCGGCCTGCACGCCCGAGATGGCGTCCTCCACCACCACGCACTCGCCCGGGTTGGCGCCCATATTGCGCGCGGCGGTGATGAAGATGTCCGGGTCGGGCTTGCCCTTCAGATCCTGCTCGGCCGCAGCCACGCCGTCGACCACGGTGTCGAAGACGTCCTCCAGCCCGGCCAGTTGCAACACCAGGCGGCAGTTGCGGCTCGACGTGGCCACGCCCACCAGCACGCCCTGCTCCTTGAGTTCGCGCACCAGGGCCACCGAGGTCTCGAAGACCTCCGGCCCCTCGGCGCGCAGGATGTCCTGGTAGAGCTGGTTCTTGCGGTTGCCGATGGCGCAGATGGTGCCAAGGCCCGGCTCGTCTTCCGGATCACCGGCGGGCAGCTGGATGTTGCGCGATTTCAGGAAGCTCAGCACGCCCTCGAAGCGGGGCTTGCCGTCCACGTAGTTCTGGTAGTCGCCGGTGCGGTCGAACGGCGCGAACGGCACGTTCTTTTCCTCGGCCCGGTGCTTCAGGAATTCGTTGAACGCGGTTTCCCACGCCTGGGCGTGGACCCGGGCGGTGCGGGTGATGACCCCGTCCAGATCGAAGACGACGCCTTTGAGGGTGACGGCTGACATGGATGCTCCTTGACGCTGAGATTGGATGCCCGTCTACAGGGTCCCCATGACGGCGACCAGCATGTCCGGCTCGGGCACGATGAGCGCGTTGTCCGTGATGCCGGTCACGCGCCTGGCCAGTTCCTCCTTTCGGGTGACGAAGATGGCCCGCGTCTTCGGGGCCATCTCCATGGCTGCTTCGAGCATGGGGACGTCGCTGCCGGTATCGCCGCACACCAGGTGCGCGCCCCGGAACATCCCCAGATCGAGTTCGGTGTTCAGAAAACGGACGCCGTCCCCCTTGTCGAAATCCCTGGCCCCGCCGCCCTCGCTCTCCACGGTCAGGATGATCTCCACGTCCAGGCCGGTGTCCTCGATGCGCAGCAGCCGCCCGGCGGGGTCGGCTTCGGCCACGATCCCCTCCAGCACCTTCAGGAAGGCCAGCGACTCGGCCTCGGGCACGGACCCGCCGATGTCCTGCCGGGCCACGGTGGATTGCCCGAATTTGAACTGCAACCCGGACCCGATGAGCGCGAACTTCTCGTACCCGGGCCGGGCCACGAGCTCGGCCAGACGGCCGTTCAGCCCATCCAGCGCCCGCTGCTTGTCCGGTTCGATGGGCAGGCGGCGCACGCGGCCCTCCCGGTCCAGGCATTCGCGCCCCTTGGACGCGGCGTAGTAGAAGACCCCCTCGGGCGCGACGCTGATGCGCACCAGCCCGTCCAGCGGAGCCGAGGTCAGGACCACCGGCCGCCGGACGCGGCGGCGGGCGAACCGGGTCAGGAAGACCGCGTTGTACACGGACTGGATGGACGTCAGGTAGCGGGCGCAGTAGTTGTTGACCGTGCCGTCCCGGTCCGTGACCAGGCAGCCCAGGTCCAGCCCGGCCAGCAGTTCCCGTCCGGCGGCCAGAAAGCCGTCGAATCCTGGGTGCAGGTCGGCCAGGAAGTCAAGAAAGGCGGATTCGCCCTCCTCCAGGTAGAAGAGGTCCTTGCGCGTCTCGCCCATCTCGTAGTCCATGTCCAGTTCGATGGACCGGGAATCGTCCAGGGCCAGGACGCGGCGCTCCCCGAACACGGGCACGTCCTCCAGGCAGGCCAGGGCGTTGCGCAGGGACCGGAGCGTTTCGGGGGCGGCCGGGCGGCCGTCAAGGGCGTCGGCGACGGCGGAAAACCGCACCGCGCGCGTCCGGGCCATCAGGCCGTAGAAATCCTTCAGTGTCTCAAGCTTGCGTCGTTGTATCGCTTCCGCCATCCGCCTTCCTTGGTCAGTAGGTCACCTGCACGGTGTAGTTGATCAGCATGGGCCTGCCGTCCAAGGTGGGCGGCACGACCACGTCGAAACGCAGGCTGCCCGCGTCCGGCCGGGTATGGGCATGGTCGGCGTTGACCACCTGCCACTCGCCCCGGTAGCCGTCCGTCAGGCTGAGCGGCTGCGGCTCGGGCCTTCCGTTGGTCACGGCAAGGGTCCA
>JAZHDH010000204.1:0-3202 GCA_036584335.1 Pseudodesulfovibrio sp.
TGACCTCCTCGTGCGGCAGCTCGCCCGCAAAGGTCAGGCGCTGGCGCAGCTCGGGCGCGATCAGCGCGTCGTAGCGCGGCGCGTCGTCCGTGCGCAGGCCGATGACCAGGAACTCCACGTCGCGGCAGCCCGCCGCGCAGAAGCGCGAGGCCGCAGCCAGGAACACGTCCAGCCCCTTGATCTCCGCGCCGTTGCCCACGTAGGCGAATCGCGTGCCCCGCTTCTTGCGCAGGGGCGGGTCGCCGTGGTCCGGGCCGTCGTAGGCGTTGTAGACCACGCTGAGCCGCTTGCGGGCCACGCGGTACCGGGCCAGCACGTCGGCGCAGCAGCGGGAGTTGCAGATCACGCCGCTTGCCGCGGCGGTCCACAGGAAAAAGATGTCGTTGGGCCGGGAGATGACCCCCCGGTTGATGAACAGCCGGAACTTCGCGCCCAGCATCCGGGCGATGACGCCCATCTTGTAGGCCCGGTTGTGGAAGGTGTGGACCACGTCGACGGCGTGCTCGCGGACGATCCGCTTGAGGAACGCGCCCGCGCGCAGGTAGCTGGAGAATCCGTCGAAGACCGCCACCGACGCGCCGAGGTCCCGGGCCGCGCCGACCAGGGGGGAATCGGGATGGAGCACGGCGTGCACCTCCACCCCCATGGCGCGCATGGCCTTGATGTTGTTCAGCAACTGGCGGCTGCCGCCCGAGAGACGCAGGGAGTCCGTGGCGTAAAGCACGCGCTTCACTTCGGGCCTGAGCGTCTGGAGCTTGAAGAAGACGCGGGCCGCCGGGTCCGATCCGTACATGCGCAGCCGCGACTGGACCCATTTGCCGGTCTTGGGCCGTCCCACGCCGATGCGGTTCAGGCGGAACGGGTCGGTGCCGCGCGCGTTGACCCAGCGCTCCAGGGTGAAGGCCCCCGCGTAGCCCGCTTCCTTCAGCTCGGCCTGGGCGTCGGGGCGGAACTGGCCCCAGGGCCAGCAGAAGAGCTGCACGGGCGAGCCGTTGAGTTCGCGGATGCGGCGGTAGGAGCGGGCGAAGTCGCGGCGGCAGAGCTCCAGGCGCTCCTGCGGCGTGCGCAGGACGAACCGGGGCATGCCCGCGCCGTCGAGTACCGGGCGGAATCCGTCGTAGACGTAGGCGCTGGCGTCGTCGAAGGTGGGCCAGTCCGGGTTGAAGCCCGGGTAGACGGACCAGGCGGGCCAGCGGGCGTGGGCGTCGCCCATGGCCGCCAGGGGGCGCAGGGAGCGGAACACGCCCTGGTGGCGGCAGCCGTGGGAGAAGACCTCCATGCCCTTGCCGAGCATGGCCCGGACCTCGCCTTCGTTGAGGAACTGGGAGCAGTCGCCGCCCTGCAGCGCGTGCTTGAAGGCCTCGGGCATGGTCTTCATGGCCGGTGCGGAGTCGCGGGTGCGGGCCTGGCCGGGCAGGATGAAGTCGGTCAGGGCGAAGAACGCGCCGGTCATGGAGCGGCGCTCCAGCTCGGGCGTCACGGTCAGCCAGTTGGAGAGGTGGCCGTCGTCGAAGGTCAGGACCAGGGACCTGGGCGGGGCCTTGGCCTCCCCCCGGACAACGTCCAGGAGTTCGAGCGCGGAAATGGTGCGCCATCCGGCGTCGGCCATGGCGTCCAGGTGTTCGGCGAAGAGCGCGGGCGTGTGGCCGTCGATCTCGCTGACGTTGTGGTAGCAGAAAACGGGTATGGATGTTCGGATCATGACCTTCTCGTGCGCGCTCGCAATCAGGGAGTATCAGATGGCGCAGGGCAGGGCAAGACGGCGGGCGGGCGGGGCGGCGCCGTCCCGCCCGCAGCGCGCCGGGCTTGGGCGCGGATTCCGAATAACGTCCCGAAACGGTTGGGTAAGCCAAAACCCTTGGGGGGCGTGGCCTGGCGGCCGAATGCGGGAGAATTTCCCGTTTTTTCGCTCTCTGCGGTTGATTGTCTGGACTCTTTCTAGTAAATGAATTGGGCAAACGAGCTCCGCTCCGAGGTAGGACCGCATGAAGAGTATTTCCCTGGTAGACGAGTGCATCTCCAAGTTCATCAAGGGCGGCATGGAGCGCTTCTCCCCGCGCACCTACGGTCCGGGCGCGATGAAGGAGATGGAGGACTCCGGCCTGTTTCTGACCCGGCCGGTCATCACCCTGTCCGAGGACGGCATAGAGCGCGCCTTCCATCTCGGCCTGATCTCCGAGCAGAAGAAGCGGAGCATGCGCGCCGCCCTGGAGCACAGCGGCATCACCCTCAAGCGCGGCGAGAAGGGCGGCGGTGCCGCCTCCCAGGTCGCCTAGGCGAAATCGTACGGCAATCGAAAGCGCCGCCATCGCAGGATGGGGGCGCTTTTTTCATTCGGGCCGGAGGCGGTCCGGTTCTGCGGCGAACCACTTGTAAACAATCCGACTTACCGTTAATAGGGTGAGGCATGACGGCCAGAACTGTCCTTTTCATCGCCGAGCCGCAGTCGGTGACCGCGATCTTCCCCACGCTCAAGGAGGCGGGGTTGCAGGCCGGGCTGGCCGACAACCTGGCCGGAGCCCTCGGGTTCGTCCGCAAGTCCCACCCCTGTCTCGTGTTCTGCCGCCCAAGACTCCAGGGGTTCGACGCCGCCGCCTTGCTGGAGCAGGCGCGCACGGTGGAGGGCTTCCCGCCCGTGGTCGTGTTCGCGGCTCATGGCAGCGCCGAGGAAGCCACCCGGTTCCTTCAGCTCGGCGCGCGCGATTTCTGGATCGAGCCCCTGGTCTGGGACAAGATCCGCGTCATCCTGCCCGAAGAGGCCGACGGGGACGAGGACGCGCCCGCGCCCGCGCCGGACCGCCACGCCCCCCGGCCCGCCATGCCCGCGCCCCTGGGCCGGTTCCAGATCATCGGCCGCCACGAGGCCGTGCTGCGCGTGCTCGCCCTGGCCAAGCGCGTGGCCCGGTCCAAGGCCGCCGTCCTCATCTCCGGCGAGTCCGGCACCGGCAAGGAGCTGTTCGCCCGCTACCTGCACCACCACTCCGACAGGGCGGACAAGCCCTTTGTCGCCATCAACTGCGCCGCCCTGCCCGAACACCTGCTGGAGAGCGAACTCTTCGGCCACGAAAAGGGCGCGTTCACCGGGGCCATCAACCGCAAGCTCGGCAAGTTCGAGCTGGCCACCGGGGGAACCATCCTCCTGGACGAGATTTCCGAGATGGACCTGGGCCTCCAGGCCAAGCTGCTGCGCGTGCTCCAGGAG
>JAZHDH010000205.1:0-3201 GCA_036584335.1 Pseudodesulfovibrio sp.
CTTGCCGATGCCGCCCTTCCCGTAAATGGCTACTTTCCTCATGATAACTCCTCCTATGGGGTTTGCTTGCGCGGATATCCCCCCAAGGCAAAGGACGTGCCATTCTCAGAATTAGGCATCAACCATTTGATTTTAAAGAAGTTACACCTTTACATCCTTTCCGGGAATTACAGACGAAAAGTGTAGGGAAACACAGCGCCAGGCGACAACAGTGTAGCTTCCTACAAAAACGCATGGAGAATGCCTTCGTGCCGCAGACAGATACAAAGCCAACAATATCAGCGTAATGGAAAATCAATTACTCTATGGCACTGTTAATGCTTCAGGTGGAAGGGAGACAACCCGCGAACGGAGCGATGAACATGCTGATCGACACGACACTCAGGGAAGGAGCGCAGCTCTTCGGAGCCTATTTCACCCGGGAGGCCAGGGAGGCCATCGTCGACGGACTCCTCGCCCTCGGCGTGGACGAGTTGGAGATCGGCTGGGTGGGCCAGGAGGGGATCGAGCCGTTCATCCGGGCCATCCGGCCCCGGGTCGGCCGGACCACGCTCAGCGTCTGGACCCCCTGCCGCGAAAGGGACATCCGGACCGCCGCCGCCCTGGGCGTGGACCGGGTCAACATCGGCGTCCCCGTCTCGGACCGGCACATCGCCCAGCGCCTCGGGCTGGACCGCGACGGGCTCAAGGAAAAGCTCGCGTCCACCGTACTCGCGGCCGGGCTCCTGGGCATTTCCTACATTTCCGTGGGATTGGAAGACGTCAGCCGCGCCGACCGCGCCTTCGCCCTGGAGGCGGCCGTCCTGGCCCGCGACATGGGCGCGTCCCGCGTCCGGCTGGCCGACTCCCTGGGCGCGCTCACCCCGCTGGAGACCGCCGAAACGGTCCGCCGGTTCCGGGCCGCCCTGGACATCGACCTGGCCGTGCACTGCCACGACGACTTCGGCATGGCCACGGCCAACGCCATCACCGCCCTGGCCTCGGGCGCGGATTTCGCCGACGGCTCGGTGCTGGGCATAGGCGAACGGTCCGGCATCGCGGCCACCGAGGAAATGGCCGCCCATCTCACCTTCCGGCAGGAGGCAATCCATGCGTACCGCACCACGGCCATTCGCGACCTCTGCGGCACCGTTTCCCGGGCTGCCGGGATACCGATTCCCCGGACCAAGGCCGTTGCGGGCAAGGACATCTTTTGCTGCGAGTCGGGCATCCACGCCCACGCGCTCACCAAATCGCCCGCCCTGTTCGAGCCCTATGCCCCGGACCGGATCGGCGCGGACCGCACCGTCGCCGTGGGCGGCAAGAGCGGCCGGGCCGCCATCGCCGACGCCCTGGGCAGGACCGGCCTTGCGCATCGGGACCACGACATTCCGGCCCTTCTCCACGCCGTGAGGGAACAGGCCCAGCGCCTCCGCCGCCCGCTGACCGCCGACGAATTCGCCCGGCTGGCCGAAACGGCGGAAAAGGACCTGCCGTGCTGATCAAGAAACCCGTCTTCGCATTCCTTTGGCTCTGCATCCCGGCCGGAACGGCCCAAGCCGTGACCGCGCCCTCCGTTTCCCAACCCGCAACCCCGCCCGGAATCCGGGCCGCAAGGTAGCGCCATGCCCGATGTAACCACCCCTTACGGCGTCCTGCACTGCACCCGGCACCTGGAGCTTTCGGCCCAGGGCGCCGTCCTGAGCTGCACCTGCATCCAGCCCAGCCCCATCCACACCCCCCTGGGCGCGCTCGTCCCCCAATTCACCACCGACGACCTGCGCAAGCGCGAGGTTCCGCCCGTGGCATTTCACCCGGACGGCACGCTCAAATCCCTGCCCCTGGAACACCAGACCGCCATCACCACCCCTGCCGGGACCATCCCGGCCGAACTGGTCACCTTCCACCCGGACGGCGCGATCAACCGCGTGTTTCCGCTCAACGGCAAACTCTCCGGCTACTGGAGCCAGGAAGACGAGATGGGGCTGTCCACGCCCGTGACCCTGACCACGCCCGCCGGGCCGGTCACCGCCAAAGTCATCAGCGCGGGCTTCTACCCCGACGGCGCGTTGCGCAGCATCACCCTGTGGCCCGGCGAAACGACCACGGTCGTCACGCCCGTCGGCCCCCTGAAAACCCGCATCGGCATCAGCTTCTCCCTCCGGGGCCGCCTGCGCTCCGTGGAACCGGCCGAGCCCGTGGCCGTGCCCACCCCGGCCGGGACCATCACCGCCTTCGACCCCGACGCCGTGGGCGTCAACGGCGACGTCAACTCCCTGCTCTTCCACGACGACGGCACCGTGGCCCGCGTGATCACCACCCTGACCCGGATCAAGGCCGCGGCCCCGGACGGGGCCGTCACCCTCTTCGAACCCGAAACCCGCGAAAGCCTCTGCGGCGACACCGAACACGAGGTCGTGCCCATGACCGTGGAGTTCGGCGGCGGCGTCGCCCGCATCCGCACCAATCCGGACCTCCCGCCGGTGACCATCGACATGGCGCGCTCGCCCCTGTTCGCCTCGCCGCACCTGCCCGGGCTGGCCATGGGCATGCCCGACCTGCGCTGCTCGGTGTAGGGCTCATCCGGGACATCCGCTCCCGGCCTCCACGCACCGGCGGCGCGTCGGGGAGCCTGCTACCGGAACACCACCGTAACCACGGTGCCGCTGGTCTCGCCGGTGTGCATGGCGATGTCCGCGCCGTGGGTGCGGGCGATGAGCGCGGCGAAATAGGTGCCCAGGCCGGTGCCGTTCTCCTTGCCCTTGGTCACGTACTTGGCGAAGAAGCGCGACCGGATCTCGGCGGGCACCGGGACGCTGTTGGCCACGGCCACGCGCTTGCGGTCGGCGCTGTCCAGGGACACGAACACATGGTCGCCGGGCCGGGACGCCTCGACGGCGTTGAGCACCAGGTTGCGGAACAGGGCGCGCAGGAGCTGATGTTCGCCCAGGACCACGAAGCTCTCGTGCCCCTCCACCTCGCGGCCGTCGAGTTCCATGGCGATGCTCACATCGCCGGAGCGCAACTGCGGCCCCAGCTCCTCCTCCAGCCCGCACAGGATCTCGACCAGGTCCACGGGTTGCTTCTTGAGGACGTAGAACCCTTTTTCCATCTTGAAGATGTCGAGCTGGGTGCGGATCATGTCCAGCATCCGGTATCCGGCGGAACGGATGCGCTTGACGTACTGCTCCTGCTGCGGGGTCAGGCCGCCCTCGCCCAGGA
>JAZHDH010000206.1:0-3190 GCA_036584335.1 Pseudodesulfovibrio sp.
AAATGGTCACCCTGGACGGCAACCACCCCCTGGCTGGCGAAACGCTTGTCTTTGAAATCGAGGTAGTGGAAGTAGCTTAGATAGCTGCTTATTGATTAAATACAGACACTCCCCCGCCCATGCTTTGACCGGCAGGGGCGGGGGTTCCCTTTGGGGGAGGCGGACCATGAGCATATCCAAACGGTGCACGGGCATGACCCCGTTCCTGGTCATGGAGATTCTGGAGGCGGCCCAGGCCATGGAGCGGGCCGGGCATTCGGTCATCCACCTGGAGGTGGGCGAGCCGGACTTCGACACGCCCGAGTGCGTCAAGCGCGCCTCCTGCAAGGCGCTGGACCAGGGACGGACCCACTACACCCACTCGCTGGGCATCCTGGAGCTGCGCCAGGCCATCGCCGAGGATTACGGGAAGCGCTACGGCGTGACCGTGGACCCGGCCAACATCGCCGTAACCCAGGGCACCAGCCCGGCCATGCTCGCCCTGTTCTCGGCCATCCTGGAGCAGGGGGACCGGGTCATCACCTCGGACCCGTGCTACGCCTGCTACGACAATTTCATCACCTTCGCCGGGGGCGAGCCGGTCAAGGTCGCGGTGGACGAGGCCGACTCGTTCCAGTTCCGCGTGGCGGGCATCCGCAAGGCGCTGGACAGTCACGACCGGGTCAAGGCGATCCTGATCAACTCCCCGGCCAACCCCACCGGCACCCTGCTCTCGGCCGAGCGCATGCGCGCCATCGCCGACCTGGCCGAGGAGCGCGGGCTGTGGGTGGTCTCGGACGAAATCTACCACGGCCTGGTCTACGAGGGCGAGGAACACTCCATCCTCGAATACACGGACCGCGCCTTTGTCCTGAACGGATTCTCCAAGCTCTACGCCATGACCGGCTGGCGGCTGGGCTACGTCATCGCCCCGCCCCCGTTCATGCGCACGCTCCAGACCATGTGCCAGAACTTCTTCATCTCGCCCAACTCCATGGCCCAGTGGGGCGGCCTGGCCGCGCTCACGGAGGCGGACGCGGACGTGGCCCGGATGAAGGCGATCTACGACGAACGCCGCCGGTACATCCTCGCCCGGCTCAAGGGCATGGGCTTCGCCATCAAGCACGACCCCACGGGCGCGTTCTACGTGCTGGTGAACATGCGCCACCTGGCCCGCAAGTTCGGCGGCTCGTCGCTGAAGCTGGCCTACGACATCCTGGAGAAGGCGCGCATCGGCGTCACCCCGGGCATCGACTTCGGCCCTGGCGCGGAGGGCTACATCCGCTTCTCCTACGCCAACTCCCTGGAGAACATCGAGGAAGCCATGAACCGGCTGGAGCAGTACCTCAGGGAGTGCCGCTGACCCGCCCTGTCGTCATTGATTGCTGCGAGTACCCTCCGGGTGCCCGCTTTTATTTGCTTTTCATTATTTTATTGCCACGACACCACAGAAGATGCATACGCCTACCCGGCCAACCCCCTCAACTCGCGCGGCCTGTTGGTGTGTACATTTTTGTATGCACATAAATACATTATTGTCGGAGAACACATACCGACAGGCGCTCTCAAAACCGCAACACGCTGATACCATACCCCAAATTTCATTGGCACGCTTTGTGCCCTAGTCCACTCCAGCACACCATCACAGGAGGCCTTCATGGAAATCAGCTACACGCCCATCGGCTACTTCAACACGCCCCATACCGACGTCCGGGGCATGCCGATCCAGCCGCCGGGCGCGTCCGGGGTGCACGGCTCCATCACCGTGCTGCCCGAGTTCCGCGAGGGGCTCCGGGACATCGATGGCTTCTCCTACCTGATCGTTCTCTACCACCTGCACGAGATCTGCGGCTATGACCTGACCGTGACCCCGTTTCTGGACAAGAACCCCCACGGCATCTTCGCCACCCGTTCGCCCAAGCGCCCGAACCCCGTGGGCCTCTCGGTCCTGCGGCTGCTGGACGTGCAGGGCGACACCCTGATGCTCGACAACGTGGACGTGCTCGACGGCACGCCGGTCATCGACATCAAGCCCTACGTTCCCGATTTCGACGTCTGGCCCGCGCGCCGCGTCGGCTGGTTCGAGGGCAAGTCCGGCAACGCGTCCACGGTCAAAAGCGACGACCGCTTCGTCGGCCTCGAAGCCGAGTGCGCCCGGGAAAAGTAATCTCCAACCCACCCCCCTCACGGCTCTGCCATCGGCCGTGAAACAAGCCCGGCCCGCCGATTACCTCCCGGCGGGCCGGTGCTTTTTGGGGGTGGCGCCGAACCGCGCGATTCCTGGACAGAACCTGTGGAATCTCTTGCGGCTCCTGGTGTTCCGCCAATCCGACCGTCAACAAAAAGCCCGACAGAGCAGACGCTGCCGGGCTTTTTGTTGACGAGGGGGGAGCGTGAGCGTCAGACCGCGCACTTCCCCTGCGCCAGACTCTTGCCGGCCATGGCGAGGTACGCGGACCGGTCCAATTGACGGGCTTCCGCCGCCTTGTCGATGATATCCAAATCCAATTCCGAAAAACTCAAATTCACCCTGACCCTTTTGACCTTTTCAGGAACGCTCACCAGCAGAATGGCCACAAAGCCCTCGTCGTCCGCGTACTCGGCATGGATTGATCCGTAGTCGCCGGGGGCGGGGATATCCATTCCCTCATCGCGCATGACTTCGAGATGCCCGGCAAGGGCCTCGCGCGCCATGCTCTCCACTTCCGCGAGTGTGGACCCGGCGCTGACGCAACCGGGCAGGTCAGGGAACGACACCCCGTAATCGGAACCTTCGTCCCTGTGAATTACAGCAAAATAGGTTGCCATTCCATCGCCTCCTTGTTTTCCCCTGTCTGTGGAAAGGGTTTTTCCGACCATGCCTGGAACAGGCCTTGACCCATCATTCCAAATAGTGAATGCAACGCATGCGCTCACTTGCCCGTGCCGTCCCGTTTCTCACCGAAGCCGGATGCCGGACTGCCTCTCGATGGACTTCAGCGTACCCACAGGAATGTCCTTTCTGGAGTGCGGAACCGTCACCAGCCCCGGCTTTGCCGGATGCCTGTAGTGGAAGTGGTCTTCGGTCGTCCGAACGTGAACCCATCCGTCGGCCTCGATCAATTTGATGATAAACCTGCTGTCCATGTGTATATCGTACACATGAGGCAGGCCTCGGTCAAGAAGCGTGCGCATTTTTTACACACAACCATCGCTTGTACAGAATGAGCAA
>JAZHDH010000207.1:0-16486 GCA_036584335.1 Pseudodesulfovibrio sp.
GTTTGGACTCCGCGCGCCCGCACAGAGCCTGCCCGCGCGGCCCATCGTTTGGCCCCGGCAGCCCCACCACACGCGCTCTCATGGATTTGAGTCCCAAAAAGCACGCTTGAGCGGATGAACCTTTTTTGTCTCCGCCCGGATTACTGCCCGGCCGACCCCTCGCGCACGGGGCCAAGCGGGCGCTCCAGCCCGTCCGGGTCCCGGCGCACGGGGCAGATAAACGGGCACTCCAGTCCGCCCAGTTCCGCCTCCATCTCCCGCTGGATGGCCAGCATCCGGCCCTCGGCGGCCATGTCGCGCAGCACCTTGTCTATCCGGGGCACCAGGTCGGCGTGCCGCCTGTGCAGGTAGTGATGCATGGGGTTGAAGGCCAGGGGCGGCTGGAGCATCCGTACCGTCTTCAGGTCCAACGAGCGCAGGGCGGGCAGCACGTCGAAGTATTCGACCACCGCCAGGTCCACCCGGCCCTGTAGCAGCAGGTTGAAAAGGTGGGCGTAACTGGTCGCGACCACCCGGTGCATCAGCGCGGTCCGCTTCTCGATGTAGCGATAGCCCAGAAGCACGCCCACCCGGTAGGGAGTGAGGTCCTCCCAGGAGGCGTCGGGGGAGATGCCGTCCTGGCGAGTGAAGACCACGGTGCGGTTGGTATAGATCGGCGTGGGTACGCGGATGAGATTCGGGCAGCGCGGCTCGATGACCGGAACGCGGCCCGCCTCGCCGTCCACGGCACCGTCGTTGGACATGACCAGGGATCGCTCGGCGGGCACCTCGGCAAACACGGCCACATAGCCGATGCGGGCATAGGCCTCCTCCAGGATGCGCCGGAACAGCCGCCCCATGCCCCGCGACTCGAAGGTGGAGAAGAGCAGGACCGGCCGATGCGCTTCGGCGACGACTGCGCCGGGCTGCGCCATGCCGGTCCACGGCAGGCACAGGCAGAGCCAGGCCGCCAGCACACCGGCGGCCGCCAGGCCGAAACGGCTCCGCATCTCTCCTCCGGGGGTCGCCATGCGCATCCCTTCCATCCTCCCCGATAAACGCCGCATGCCCCACCCGCCGCCTTCTCGGCAAAAGGCCCGGCCTCCCCATGAGGGAAAGCCGGACCTCGACAGACGATGTTGCCGGGAACTAGCCGAGCTTTCCCTGTATGGCGGCGGCGATGGCCTTGCCCTGCTCGTAGCACTTGCCCAGGATCTCGTGATCGGGCACGTGCTTGACCTTGACGGCCTCCATGACCTCCATGCCGCAGTCCTCGAGCCACTGGTTGAGGATCTTGACGCACTCGCCGGACCAGCCGAAGGAGCCGATGGCCGCGCCGATCTTGTTCTGCGGCCGCAGCCCCTTGATGTAGGTCAGCATGTCGGCCATCAGCGGCAGGATGCCGTTGTTGTGCGTGGGCGAGCCCACGATCACGGCGGCGGCGTCGAAGATCTCGCTCATGACCTCGGAGTGGTGGTTGTTCTTCATGCACATCACGCGCACGGACACCCCCGCATCGGCCAGGCCCGAAGCCACGGCCAGGGCCATCTTCTCGGTGGAGTGCCACATGGTGTCGTAGACGATGACCGCCTTGTTCAAAGGCTTCTGCACGGCGTACGCCCGGTACTTCTCCATGGCCCAGGCGCAGTCGTCACCCCGGAAGATCAGGCCGTGGTCCGGGCAGACCGTGTCCACGTCGAGCTTCATTTCGGCCAGGGTGTCGAGCAGCTTGAGAACCACGGGCGAGTACGGCAGCACGATATTGGCATAGTACTCGGCCATGAGCCGCTCCAGCGTCGGGCGGTCCACCTGGTCGACGAAACGCTCGCTGGTGGCCCAGTTCTGGCCGAAGGCGTCGTTGGTGAAGACGATTTTGTCCTCGGGGCAGTAGGTCAGCATGGAGTCCGGCCAGTGGAGCATGCGCGCCTCGATGAACTTCAGCGTGCGCTTGCCCAGGGAGATTTCCGTGCCGGTGGGCACGACCTCGACCGGCCAGCCCTTGTAGTGGAAGTGGGTCTCCATGGCCTTCTGGCCCATGGGCGAGACATAGATTTTCTCGGGCTGGTACTTCTCCACGGCCAGGGCCAGGCAGCCGGCGTGGTCGGGCTCCAGGTGGTTGATGACGAAATAGTCGATCTTCTCGCCCGGCTTGAGCACATGGGCGATGTTGCACTTGAGCGTGCTCCAGAACTCCTTGGCCACGGTATCGACCAGGGCGATCTTCTCGTCCTTGATCAGGTAGTTGTTGTACGTGGTGCCCTTGTGGGACAGGGAGTATCCGTGGAAGTTGCGGCGGTTCCAGTCCACCGCACCCACCCACCAGATGCCGTCTTTGATAGCGCAGGGTTTCATTCAAGATCTCCGCATGGCGGCCGGGGGACGGAGAAAAAAGGAGGCGCGATTTCCTCGCGCCTCGGTCCGGTCCGGCCGGTTTCGGTTATTCCTCGGGGGAGAAGCTGTCCTTGGACGCGCCGCAGATGGGACAGGCCCAGTCGTCGGGCACGTCTTCCCACTTGGTGCCGGGGGCGACGCCACTGTCGGGATCGCCCAGGGCGGGATCGTAGACATAGCCGCAAATATCACACACGTATTTCTGCATGGGATGTATCTCCTTTTCATTTACTGTCGCAGCCTCGGCCGCGCGTGTCAACTTGACCGGGTCCGTTTCCACCGGCAGTTCGCAGTCCGCCTTGACGGAACCGGGTCCGACCAGGGGCCGGAAACATTTCCTGGTGCCGCCGCAGATGGGGCAACGCCAGTCGTCGGGCAGGTCCTCGAACTTGACGCCCTTGGGGATCTTGCCCTTCCGGTCGCCCTTGTCCGGGTTGTAGATATAGCCGCAGTTCACGGTCTGGCATTGCCACATGTCTTCGGGTCTGGCCATGGCGTCTCCCTCGGGGAAAAAAGGGGCGGGCATCCGCCCGCCCCCGTTCCGGGTCGTATGCCGGCCGGGCCTAGGCCTTGGCCGCCCACAGACCGTGAATGTTGCAGTACTCGCGGGCCTTCAGCGGGCCGGAGAGGCCGCAGACGCAGAAGGTCGCCTCGGGCTTGTCGCCCGGCTTGAGCATCTTGGTCAGGACGATGTCGCCCACCTGGAGTTCGATCCACTCGATGTAGTGCTTCTCCTCCATGGGATGGGGCACGGAGCCGACCTTGACGGTGACCTTGTCGCCGTCCTTCTCGATGACCGGGACGTGCTTTTCCTTGGCGGCGTCCACGGTGTTTTCGGTGATCAGCTTCATGTCCTGGCCGCAGCAGACCAGGTCGCCCGCGCCTTCGTGGATGGCGAGAACGATATTGCCGCACACTTCACATTTGTACACTTCACCCAATTTGATGGCCATGGCGTAACTCCTCCGGGTTGCAAGTTTACCAGTTGGTGTCCTTGATTTCGAAATGGGCCTGGGGATGGTCGCACGCCGGACACTTGACCGGAGCGGTGGTCCCCTTGTGGTTGTAGCCGCAGTTCTGGCAGCGCCAGACGATCTCCTCGTCCTTCTTGAAGACGCGGTCGTTCTCGATGTTCGCGATCAGGGATTTGTAGCGCTCCTCGTGGTACTTCTCGGCCACGGCGATGTTCTCCATGACGGCGGCGATCTCGTTGAAGCCCTCGGCGCGGGCGATCTTGGCGAAGCCCGGGTACATCTCGGTGTACTCCTCGTGCTCACCCTCGGCCGCGGCCTTGAGGTTCTCGAGCGTGGTGCCGATCACGCCCACGGGGAAGGTGCCCACGACCTCGGCCGTGCCGCCGGGCATGAACTTGAACAGCCGCTTGGCATGCTCTTTCTCGTGGCCTGCGGTTTCCTCGAAAATCTTGGAAATCTGGACGTAGCCTTCCTTTTTCGCCACGGCCGCCCAGTAGGTGTATTTGTTGCGGGCCTGGGATTCGCCAATGAAGGCGTAAAGAAGGTTTTTCTCGGTTTGCGTACCTTTCAAAGACATGGGGAATCCTCCTGATGATTCGATAACGATCCGTTTATTGCCGCCCTTTCGCTTCCATACCAAATACCAGCGGAATGTACATCAGGCGACGGTTGCTTTTACATTATTATCCGACGCTCAAAAGTCAAATTAACAAATTTCATGAGTTATGAGCAATGTAGTAATAATTACTAATCAACGAGACACCCCTTGTCAAGGCCAAATCCCCCCCCCGGGTCCGCAAAATTCGCCATCGCTGCGTTCACCCTCGCCCGGCGCCGGATTCCGGTGGCCGGAACGAAGCAAAGGCAGCGCCGCTGACGAAAATGTTATTTTCTTCGTTTTCATGCTTACCATTTTTGCCCAATTCATGTACATACACAGGCAGGGTCCAGTTCCCGCACCGGGGATGTGCGGAACGACAACAAGGGAGGAAGCATGAAACGGGGCGTCAAGTCCGTGCTGCTCGTGGGCATCGGCATTGTGCTGGCATTTCCTATCTTCAGCATGACCTACTACACCATGGTCCGGACCTCGACCCCGGAGTTCTGCTCGTCCTGCCACGAGATCGAGCCCGCGTTCAACGCCTGGCGCACCTCGACCCACACCAACAACGCCCAGGGCGTGGTCGCCGACTGCATGGACTGCCACCTGCCCGCGCCGCAGAACACCGTGGATTTCTTCTACTCGAAGACCCTGCACGGCATCAAGGACGTGGTCTCCCACTTCACCGGCGGCGACGAGCGCTATGACCGCGCGGTCATGCGCCAGCGCGTCTACGCCACCCTGGACAACAGCCAGTGCCAGAAGTGCCACCGCAACATCCTGTACCTGCCGCAGCGGCGCGGGGCCATGCTCGCCCACCGCCAGGTGCTCTACCCCTCGCAGGGCCGCACCTACCGCTGCACGGACTGTCATTCCAACCTGGTGCACGTCGACGTGACCTTCTACAAGTACAAGCAAATGTCCGCGCCCTACCGGGCGCCGGGCCTGTAACCGTTTCATCGGGAGGAGTTGCATGAGGACAAGAATCATCGCCATCGCCGCAGCGGCGCTGCTCGGACTGGCCGCCACGGCCGCCTGGGCGGACAATTTTCCCAAACAGCGCGAGTTCCGCATGGAAAGGGGCATGCCGGAACAGGCCAAGGCCTGCATCGTCTGCCACCAGCAGACCACGCCGGGCATCTTCGCCGACTGGGCCATGAGCCGCCACGCCGCGGCCAACATCACCTGCCTCGACTGTCACCAGGCCCTGCCGACCGACAAGGACATCGCCACGGGCCACGAGCAGTACTATTCGCGCGGCGACCTGCCCATGGGCCAGAAGCAGTATCTGATCCCGGTCTCGGCCGTGGTCACGCCCAAGGACTGCTCGCGCTGCCACCCGGACGAGGCCCAGCAGTACGCGGGGAGCAAGCACGCCAACACCATCGAGATCATGTGGAAGATCGACCCGTGGCTGAACAAGGGCATGAACTCGGCCACCGAGCGCGAGACCGGCTGCTTCTACTGCCACGGCACCGTGCTCAAGATCGAGGACGGCAAGCTCGACCCGGCCACCTGGCCCAACGTGGGCGTGGGACGGCTGAACCTGGACGGCAGCCTGGGCAGCTGTACCAGCTGCCACACACGGCACCGCTTCTCGGTGATGGAGGCGCGCAAGCCCGAAACCTGCGGCCAGTGCCACCTCGGCCCGGACCACCCGCAGATCGAGATCTACTTCGAGTCCAAGCACGGCGACATCTACCAGGCCTTCGGCCAGGAATACAACTGGAAGGCCGCCCCCGGCACCTGGACCCCGGGCGTGGACTACCGCTCGCCCACCTGCGCGGCCTGCCACATGTCCGGCTCGGGCGGGGTGACGACCACCCACGACGTCACCGAGCGCCTCTCCTGGGAAACCCAGGCCCCGCTGACGGTCCGGCCCCAGGATTTCGCGGCCTTTCCGGCCAAGACCGACTGGAAGGCCGAGCGGGCGAAGATGCAGCAGATCTGCTACCAGTGCCACGGCAAGGCCTGGGTCGAAGGCTTCTATGTGGACTTCGACAAGGCGGTGAACGAGTACAATGAAGTCTACTACAAGCCCGCCAAGGCGATGCTGGACCAGCTCTACGAGAAGGGGGCGCTGGACTCCGCCAAGTACTTTGACGAAGGATTGGAAGTGGAATTCTACGAACTCTGGCACCACGAAGGCCGCAGGGCGCGCATGGGCGCGATGATGATGGCCCCGGACTACGCCTGGTGGCACGGGTTCTACGAGTGCAAGCACCGCTACAACAAGTTCATGGAAGAGGCGCGCCACCTGATCGAGACCGGGCAGAAGGCGTACCGCTACCCCGACTTCCCGAACGCCACGGGCGACACCACGCGCCCGGAGCAGATATTCGGCAAGCCGTAAACCGCACGGATGAAAGAACGACGAAGGGCCGGACGCCACGGGGGCGTCCGGCCCTGTTCATGTCTTGGGCTGGCAGTCGAAAGGCGGCCGCTACTGCTGGCTTTTCTGGCAACGGGGGCAGATGCCCACGAACTCCACATTGGTGGAATGGATGGTGTAGCCGCCCGTGCAGTTGGACGGCAGGACGGGCATCTCGATCTCGCACTCCACGTCGGCCACGGCCGTGCAGACGGAGCAGCGGATGTGCGGATGCGGCTCGGGCGTGCCGTCGAACCGTTTCTGTGCGCCGGGCGCGCCGAGCTTGAGAACCAACCCCTGGTTGCAGAGAAATTCCAGGTTGCGGTAGACCGTTCCCAGGCTGATGCGGGGGATGATCCTGCGCACCATGTCGTAGACCTCGTCCGCCGTGGGATGGGTCTTGACCTTTCTCAACTCTTCCAAAATCACCTTGCGCTGCTTGGACAGCCTGAAGCCCATATCGGAAGTCATGGGACAACCTCCATTATTGAAAAATAATAACCATTATTATTCTTTGTTTTCGGAAAAGTCAAGCGACCTTCCCGGCCTTGGAAATTCCTTCTCCTAGCGTAGTTTTTCCCTTATCGCAAATGCTAATTTTACCGATAGGTTCGGCAGTGCAAAAGTTTCAGGGCCGCAAAAAAAGCGGCCCGGACACGCCGGGCCGCCTCGTTTTCGCTCTGTCTGCGGTCTAGTTGCGGAACTTGGCGACCAATCCCATGAGGTTCTGGGCCAGCCGCGACACTTCCTGGATGCTCTCGTTGGACTCGCGGATGCCGCTGAGCACCTCCTGGGAGAGTTCGTTGATGTGGGTGACGGAGGTGTTGATCTCGTCCGAGGTGGAGGACTGCTGCTCGGCCGCCGTGGCGATGCCGCGCACCATGTCGGCGATGGCGTTGGAGTGCCCCACGATCTCGTCGAGGACGCCGCCCGCCTTCTGGGCCATGCCCGAGGTGTTGACCACGCGCTCCTTGACCGTGTCCATCTCGCGGACGACGTCGGTGGTGGACTGCTGGATGAGCCGGATGGCCCCCTCGACCTCCTTGGTGGCGGTCATGGTCTTTTCGGCCAGCTTGCGCACCTCGTCGGCGACCACGGCGAACCCCCGGCCCGCCTCGCCCGCGCGGGCGGCCTCGATGGCGGCGTTCAGCGCCAGCAGGTTGGTCTGGTCCGCGATGTCGTTGATCACGGCCATGACCTGGCCGATGTTCTCCGCCCGGGTGGACAGGGAAGCCAGGGCCACCGCCAGGTTCTCGGTGATTTCGGCCACCGAGTTGATCTCGGCCACGGTCCGCCCCACCACCGCGCCGCCGTCGGCGGCCACCTTGTTGGCCTGGGCCGAGGCGTCCGATGTTTCGGCGGCGTTCTTGGCCACCTCAAGCACCGTGGCGTTCATCTCCTCCATGGCCGTGGCCACCTGGCCGGTCTGGTCGGCGGTGGTGTCCACGCCTCTCGCCAGGTGCCTCATCTGCTCGGCCAGGACGTCCGACGCCTCGTTGAGCTTGTTGGCGACCTCGGTGACCTCGGTGGCGACCACCAGCAGGTCCTGGCGCTGCTTTTCGATGTTCTTGCGATCCTGTTCCTCGCGGGTCAGGTCGATGAGCACGCAGATGGCGCCCACGGTCCGGCCCTCGGCGTCCTGCAGGGGCGAAGCCTCGAAGTGCAACGGGAAGACCGTGCCGTCGGGACGGGTGAAGTGGAAGTTGCCGGAAATGGACACGCCGCTGGCGATGACCTGGGCGGCGTCGCAGGTGTCGTCGCCGGTCTCGCACTCGAAGAGATTGTCCACGGTGCGGCCCTTCACCTCGTTCTCGGGCAGGCCCATGATCTCCTGGAGCGGCGGGTTCACGAACTGGAGCCGCTGCTCGGCGTCGGTGACGAAGAGCGGGACCACGATGCCGTCGAGCACGCTTTTGTTGTACTGGAGCTGGTCCTTGATCTGGTCCACCATCTCGGTCAGGTAGCGCGACAGCGAACCCAGCTCGTCCGAGCCGGTCACCGAGAAGCGGGCGTCGAGATGTCCCTTGCTCACTTCCTCGGCCGTGGCGGCGATGGAGGTGATGCGGTTGACCACGTTGCGGCGCATGAACAGGATGAGCGCGGCCAGCAGGGCGACCACGCCGACCACGGAGATGGCGGCGGACCGGATCTGGTTGGTCTTCAGCGCGTCGAACTGCGGGCTGACGTCCACGGTCAGGACCATGGTTCCCAGGATCTTGCGGCTGCCGCCGTGGCAGTGGTGACAGGCCGGGCTGTTCGGGATGGACTTGACCTCGGCGAACTGGAGCTTGCCGTCGATCTCCATCAACCGCCCTTCGGCGATCTGCTCCTTGTAGCTCTGCCGGATCATATCGGGCAGCCCGTCCTCCTCGCGCACGGCCAGCACGTTCTTGCGCACGACCGTATCATCCGTGGAGTAGGTGATCTCGCCCTTGTAGTCGGTGAGGTAGGCGCCGATGTGCTTGTAGCGCTCGGCCATCTTCCGGAACTTGAGGCCGGTGCCGGCGTTGTCGCCCACGCTCATCGGGTCCTCGATGGCCATATACAGGAGGTCGGACACCTGCTCGGAAGCCTGGTGCACGTCTTCGAGCGTGTTGTGGTAGGTCGAGTAGGAATTGAAGATGAACAGGCCGGTGAAGGCGATGATGGTCAGCAGCGAGGAGAGCAGGATGACCTTGACGCCCAGAGACTGTCGAATGAATTGCATGGCAGCCTCCTAGTGCGCCCCGCCGAACATCAGCGGCTTGAAGTCAAACGCGGCCACGCGTTCGGGATTGTGGCAGGTCTCGCAGTCCGAGAGTTCCAGCTTTCCCTTGATCAGGTCGGTGTCGCCGCCGGACTCGACATGGTCGAACCCCGGGCCGTGGCAGGTCTCGCACCCGGCGTCGGCCATGGCGGGCGTCTCGTCGAAGCTGACGAAGCCGCCCGGCTTGCCGAATCCGGTGACGTGACAGTGATAGCACTCTTCCAGCTCTTCCTTGGTCAGGTCGCCCGACATGAGCCGGACCGAGTCGCCGGAATGCGCCTTCTTGGAAAATTTCTTGTAGTTGTCGTATTCCTTGTCGTGACATTCGCTGCAGGCTTCGCTGCCCACGTACTGCCCCGAATTCGTCGTGCCCGACGACGCCATGACGGCCCCGACGAGAAAGGCGGCCAAAAATACGGCCAGGCACGCCCTGGACCAGATGGACTCCAACATGCACCACCCCCAGCACACGTTTCAAATTAATTGAATCATTGCCAAAACAAGATGCCGCCCCCCTCCAACTCTTTCCCTCATAGCTTGTTTTTCCAACCAGGTAAAGCCGGTCTGCCCGGGAGCATGCCCGCTACCAGTTCAAAGGAGCCTTGAAGGCTTCCGCCAGCCCTTCCACGGGTTCCTCCAGCACGGCCCTGCCGCCCGCACGCACCGTGAGCGCGGGCGCATCGGCCACCTCGCCCAGGCAGGCGAACACCTGTCCGGCAAAAACGTCCTCGAAGGCGGCGCGGTCCTCCGGAGCCACGGAAACCAGCAACCGGCTGGCCGATTCCGAGTAGAGGATGCCGGCGACGTCCAGGGCGCCGACCACGGGCACGCGGTCCAGGTCCACCGCCGCGCCCAGGCGGCCGCCGATGCACATTTCGGCCAGGGCCACGCCCAGGCCGCCGTCCGAGCAGTCGTGGCAGGCGGTGATCAGCCCGGCCTGCACGGCCCGGAACACGCTGCGGTAGCGGGCCTTGGCCGCCAGCAGGTCCACCTGCGGCACCCGGCCGCCGGAAAAACCGAGCTGGGCCGCCACCTCGCTGCCGCCGAACTCGGGCCAGGTGGAGCCAAGCAGGTAGATCAGGTCGCCGGACTTCTTGAAGTCCGAGGTCACGCACTTGTTCACGTCCGGGATGACGCCGATGACCGAGAACAGGACCGTGGGCGGAATGGAAATCTTGCGCCCTCCGCCCTTGTAGTCGTTCTTCATCGAGTCCTTGCCCGACACGCAGGGCACGCCGAACCCGAGGCAGAAATGGGAAAGGGCCAGGTTGGCGCGCACCAGCTGGGCCAGCTTGTAGCGGCCGTCCGGCGTGGACTCGGACTGGACCGGGTCGCACCAGCAGAAGTTGTCCACGCCCGCCATGAAGTCCACGTCGCCGCCCACGGCCACCGCGTTGCGGATGCCCTCGTCGATGGCGTTGGCCATCATCCAGTAGGTGTCGAGGTCGGAGAACTGCGGGCAGATGCCGTGGGCCACCACCAGGCCGCGCTCGCCGCCCAGCTCGGGCCGGATCACGCCCGCGTCCGACGGGCCGTCGGCCTTGACGCCGACCATGGGCTTGACCGCGCTCTTGCCCTGCACCTCGTGGTCGTACTGGCGCACCACGTATTCCTTGGAGCAGATGTTCAGCCGCCCGAGCATGGCCCGGAGCAGCCCGCCCTGGTCGGCCACGGCGGGCACGGGCTCGTCGGCCACGGCCGGGCGCTCCCACACCGCGTCGAGCTCCATCTGGGGCACGCCGTTGTGCAGGAACTCCATGTCGAGGCAGGTGACGACCGTGTCGCCGTACTTGACCAGGTAGCGGCCGGAATCGGTGAAGGCGCCGAGTACCGTGGACTCCACGTCCATCTCGGCGGACAGGGCCAGGAACTCGGCCAGCTTGTCCTTCGGCACGGCCGTGGTCATGCGCTCCTGGGCCTCGGAAATGAGGATTTCCCAGGGGCGCAGGCCGTCGTACTTGAGCGGGGCCTTGGCCAGGTCCATCTCGAACCCGCCGCTGTCCTCGGCCATCTCGCCCACGGAGGACGACAGGCCGCCCGCGCCGTTGTCGGTGATGGCGTTGTACAGGCCGCGGTCGCGCGCCCGCATCAGAAAATCGTACATCTTGCGCTGGGTGATCGGGTCGCCGATCTGGACCGCCGTGGCCGGGCTGCCCTCGTGCAGTTCCTCGGACGAGAAGGTCGCGCCGTGGATGCCGTCCGCGCCGATGCGGCCGCCGGACATGACGATGGCGTCGCCGGGCATGGCCCGCTTGACGTGCGACGGGCGGCCCGCCACGGTCACCGGCATGGTGCCGATGGTGCCGCAGTAGACCAGGGGCTTGCCCAGATAGCGCTCGTCGAAGACGATGGACCCGTTGACCGTGGGGATGCCGGACTTGTTGCCGCCGTGTTCCACGCCTTCACGCACGCCCTCGAACACCCGGCGCGGGTGGAGCAGCCTGGGGGGGAGCTCGCCCTCGTGAAACGGGGAGGCGAAGCAGAACACGTCGGTATTGCACAGCAGGTTGGCGCCGATGCCCGTGCCCATGGGGTCGCGGTTGACGCCGACGATGCCGGTCAGGGCTCCGCCGTAGGGGTCGAGCGCCGAGGGCGAGTTGTGGGTCTCCATCTTGACGCAGACGTTCAGGGTCTCGGAAAAGGCGATGACGCCCGCGTTGTCCTTGAACACGGAGAGGCAGTAATCGCCCCCCGGGCGCTCGGCGGCGTTGCGCTCGCGGATCTGCCGGGTCGAGCCCTGGATGAAGGTCTTGTACAGGCTGGAGAACTGCGCGCGCGTGCCGGTCTCGCGGTTGTCGTAGTTGATCCGGGCCGAGAATATCTTGTGCTTGCAGTGCTCCGACCAGGTCTGGGCCAGGACCTCTATCTCGGCGTCGGTGGGATCGGCGGCCAGCCCCAGGGCGGCGCGATCGGCCCTGACCGCCGGGTCGGCGTACCAGTCGCGGATGACGTGCATCTCCGTCAGCGACAGGGCCAGGGTGTTGGCCCGGGAGAAGTCCGCCATCTCGGCGTCGCTCATGGTCGAGAGCGGGATGATCGCCACGGCGTCGCTGGCCTGGCCCGTGACCCGGGCGGCCTTGGCCTCGAACCCGGGGTCCTCGGCCCAGGTGGCGGCGGACTTGTACTCGTAGCGCTGGATCAGCTCGTTGGCCAGCAGGTCGCGGGCGATGTGCCGGACGGCCTCCTCGTCCAGCGGCGCGGTGATCAGATACTGGCGGGAGGTGTAGACCTTGATCCCCTCCAACGCCCGCTTGCCCAGCCCCAGGACCACGCCGAGCGTCTCGCGCGCGGTGCGGCCCTCGTTGTCGGTGACGCCGGGGCGGAAGCCGACCTCGATGATCCAGTCGAAATCCCGCGCCAGCGGCGAAAGCGAAATCTCATGCAGCACCGGGTCGTGCAGCGCGGCCCGCCCGATGGCCAGGTCCACCTGCTCCGGGCTGAGCCCTTCCAGGGTGTAGACGTTGACGATGCGGACACCGTCCACGCCCACGCCCAGTTCGCTGCGGATCTTGCGGGCGACCTTCTCGCCCAGCACGTCCCGCACGTTCTCCTTCAGGCCGATGACGACACGACACAGCATGGTCTCTCTCCTTCGAATACACGGCAAAAAGGCCGGTCCCCGCAGGAACCGGCCTCGGATCACTTGGTTCTGGTCAATACGAAATCCGCAGCCTGCCGGAGTACGGTCACGGCCTCGCCCTCCCCGAAGGGCGTCAGCGCCTGCTTGGCCTTCCCGACGAAGACGGCGGCCTCGGCCCTCGTCTTCCCGGCGAAATCCCCTTCGCGCACCAGGGCCAGCATGGCGGCGCACCGGTTCTCGGAAAGCGAACGGTTGCGCAGGGCGTCGAGCAGGGCTTCGCGCCCGGCCTCGTCGCCCTCCTCCATCAGCAGGATGAGCGGCAGGGTGACCTTGCCCTCGCGCAGGTCGCCGCCCTCGGGCTTGCCGGTCTCGGACGTGGGCGAGGCGTAGTCCAGGGCGTCGTCCACCAACTGGAAGGCGATGCCCAGGTTCAGGCCGTACTCCCCGGCGGCGTCCTCCAGTTCGGGACTGCCCCCGGCCAGGGCCGCGCCGCAGCGGCAGGCGCACTCGATGAGCCGCGCCGTCTTGCCGATGATGATGTCCATGTAGGCCAGGCGGTCCAGGCTGGGGTTGCGGGAAAACTCGATCTCCTCGATCTCGCCCACGGCCGTCTCCATGATCCCCTTGGCCAGGAGCCAGGAAAGACGGGCATTGCCGTAGCGCGCGCCCATCTCGTTGGCCAGGGCGAGCAGCGCGTCGCCCGCCAGGATGGTCTCGGTGCGGCCGAACTCGATGTGGGCGGCCACCTTGCCCCGCCGCATCTCGGCGTCGTCCAGGTAGTCGTCGTGGAGCAGGGTGGCGGAATGGAGCAGTTCGAGCGAGCAGGCGATAGCGTGAAAATCGTCGGCCCGATAGCCCATGGCGCGGGCGAACAGCAGGGTCAGCAGGGGCCGGATGCGCTTGCCCCCCGAGCCGATGATGTGCTTGGCCACGTTCCGGACCAGCCCGTTGAGCTGGTCGGTCTCGGCGTCGAGGAAGGCGTTGATGCCGGGGAGTTCCCGTTCAAAATAGCGCAGCAGGTCGTTCATATCCATTCAGTATGGCTGTTTGCCCTTCGGAAGTAAAGGTTCGCGCGCCCGCCCTACGCCCCGAGCAGGTGGCGGACGCTGCGCCCGAGGCTCTTGAGCGCGCCCTTGACGTCCCAGCTCTCGGCGTCACGCGATCCCACGGCGTTGGAGATGGTCCGCAGCTCCAGGAAGGGCACGCCCGCGCGCGCCGCCCCCAGGGCCAGGGCGAAGCCCTCCATGTTCTCGATGTCGGCGGTGTAGGCGGCCTGGAGCCAGCCCGCCCGCTCGTCCGTGCCCGTGACCGAGGCCACGGAAATGGCCGATGCCCGGCCCCACCGCTCATCCAGGGCCAGCCCCATCCGGGCCGCGTCGTTGGTCGGATTCAGGGGCACGGCGTTCCACACCGGCTTGCCCCCGATCTCATCCTGGGGAAAGCCGATGCCCTTGGCGTCCACCCCACCGTCCTCGTCCAGCAGCCCGTATTCGGGCCAGATCTCGCGCCAGGCGAAGCAGGTGGAGGCCAGGGGAAGTTCCGCGATGTTGTAGGCCCCGGCGATGCCCACGGCGATCAGCCCCTCCACGCCGGGCCGCTCCAGCAGCCGCCCGGCGGCCAGGGCCGCGTTGACCAGGCCCACGCCGGTCACGCACAGCAGCAGCCTGCGCCCGGCCACCGTGATCTCGGCGTCCAGGCCCTGGCGCACCTCCACGTCCCCGGCGAAGCCGAGGGCGGCGTGCATCTCCTTTTCCGTTGCGGCGGCGATGATCAGCATGCGCCCGCTCCTACAGCCGCCACCAGGCGATGCCCGCCCGGGTAAGCGCCGCGCGGTCGAAAAACCCCTTCACGTCGATGACCAGGGCGGTTTCCGGGTCGGCGAACCAGGGCAGGATGACCTCGGGGGTCAGCTTGCGGTACTCGTCGTGAGACACGGCCAGGACCAGGGCGTCCAGCTCCTCCATGTCGTCCAGGGCGCACAGCTCGATGCCCAGTTCCTCGCGGGCCTCCTCGGCGTCGGCCATGGCGTCGTGCACCAGCACGTCCACGCCGAAGTCGAGCAGCTCCTCGATGATGTCCACCACCCGCGTGTTGCGCAGGTCGGGCACGTTCTCCTTGAAGGTCAGGCCCAGCACGCCCACGCGCGCGCCCTTGATCTTGCGGTCGAGCCGGATCAGCCGCTTGACCGTGGTTTCGGCGATGTGCTTGCCCATGGAGTCGTTGGTCTGGCGGCCCGCCAGGATGACCTGGGGATGGAAGCCCATGGCCTCGGCCTTGAAGGTCAGGTAGTACGGGTCCACGCCGATGCAGTGGCCGCCCACCAGGCCGGGCCTGAACGGCAGGAAGTTCCACTTGGTGCCCGAGGCTTCGAGCACGTCCAGGGTGTCGATGTCCATGCGGTCGAAGATCATGGCCAGCTCGTTCATCAGGGCGATGTTCAGGTCGCGCTGGGTGTTCTCGATGACCTTGGCCGCCTCGGCCGTGCGGATGTTCGGGGCCAGGTGCGTCCCGGCCTCGACCACGGTGCCGTAGACCGCCTGCAAAAGCTTGCCCGTGGCCTCGTCCTGCCCGGCCACGACCTTGGTGATGGTCTCCAGCCGATGGACCTTGTCGCCCGGGTTGATGCGCTCGGGCGAATAGCCCACGCAGAAATCACGGCCGCACTTGAGCCCGGACTCGCGCTCCAGGATGGGCACGCAGATCTCCTCGGTCAGGCCGGGGTAGACCGTGGACTCGTAGACGACCACGCTGCCCTTGACCATGTTCCTGCCCACGGACTCGCTGGCCCTGATCACCGGCGTCAGGTCCGGGGAACGGTACTCGTCGATGGGCGTGGGCACGGCCACCAGGATCAGCCGGGCCTTGGCCAGCTCGGCCAGGTCCGCCGTGAAGGTCAGGTCCACATCGGCCCCGACGGTGGCGAAATCGACCTCGCCCGTGCGGTCGTGCCGGTTCTTCAGCTCGTCCACGCGCCGCTGCGAAACATCCACGCCCAGCACCCGGAAATGACGTCCCAGGGCCACGGCCAGCGGCAACCCCACGTAACCCAGACCGACAATCGCCAGGGCGTCGGCCTTGCTCTTCAACGTATCGAACGTAATCATGCTCATGTCCTTACAACCTGTCTCCGTTGTCTCTTCGGGTGGACACCCGCCGCGTTCCCGGCTATCACCGGACAATGAACGTCGACTGGTCCCTTCTCATCGTGGCGGTGGGCCTCGCCCTCGTCTTCGAGGGCGTCCCCTACTTCCTCTTCGCCGAGCACATGCCGCTCATGCTCGTCAAGCTCGCCGAACAGCCGCCGAAATTTCTCCGCTTCATCGGCCTGGTGGCCATGGTCCTCGGGCTGCTCGTCATTTCCTTCGGGCGGTCGCTGACCTTCTAGCGGTCGGCCTGTCGATAGCGGCGCATCTGCGTCGTTGCCGGGCCGCAAATCGATCCTCGCCGTAGCGCTGCTACGCCTCCGGTCGATTTGTGCCCGTCGCCTAGCATCTGCACCACTCTCGCCAGCCCTCTACCAGCGTCACCCGACATAGCATATAGCCTCGAAGAACTTTTTTTCGAGGCCTGCCCGCCAATCGCCTCCGCAGCCCTCCGGGGCTCAAGGACCTTTTGGAAAAGGTTCTTAGGCCCTGTTTACAAAATCCCATCTGTTTCGTTTGGCCCTGATTCCAACTGGCTGCGTTGTCTGGTGAAAATGATCCTCGACGTAGCTTTGGCTACGCCTTCGGCCCATTTCCACCCTCCGCCTTGCCACTTGAAATCATGGCTCAAACTCACGACGTAAGAATCTCCAAAACTTTCTATTCCGCTTCGCGCCTTCTGCGCACAGGCTACTTCTTCG
>JAZHDH010000208.1:0-16425 GCA_036584335.1 Pseudodesulfovibrio sp.
TAGCAGCCGTAGGCCGCCGTCACGCCGATGGCGGGCGCGCCGCGCACGACCATCACCACCAGGGCGAAGCAGATGTCGTCCGTGGTCTTGCACTCGAACCAGTCCTCCCTGTTGGGCAGGAACCGCTGGTCGAGCAGGATGAGCGCGTCTTTCTCCGCAGAATACTGAATGTGATCGGTCATGGCAAAATCTCCCTCTCCGCCCCGGCCCCACACCTGTCCGCCCCGCCGACCAAGCGGCAACCGAAGGACGCCCCCGGCGGCGCAATACGTATTGGATTAATTATTATTATCAGGTGAATAGCAACGGACGCCACGGCAAGTGGCTCCCTTCGCTCTACGCCAATTTATCCTGAATCAGCCGGGTGACGACGCCCGGGTTGGCCTGCCCCTTGGAAAGGCGCATGACCTGGCCCATGAAGAAGCCCATGAGCTTGGTCTTGCCGCCCTTGTAGGCCTCGACCTCGGACGGGTTGTCGGCCAGCACCCTGTCGACCAGGACTTCCAGCTCGCCGGTGTCGGAAACCTGGACCAGCCCCTTGGCTTGGACATAGGCCGCCGGGTCGTCGCCGGACTCGCACAGGTCGCGGAATGCGTCCTTGCCGATCTTCACCGAGATGGTGCCGTCGTCCACCAGCTTGAGCAGTGCGGCCAACTTGTCCGGGGCGAGCTTGCACGCGTCGGCGGACACGCCGGTTTCGTTGCAGTACGGCAGCAGGTCGCCCACCACCCAGTTGGCGACCTTCTTCGCCTCGCCCGCATACGCCTTGGCGGCGGCCTCGTAATAGTCGGCCACGGCCATCTCGCCGGTGATCAGGGCCGCGTCGTAGTCGGCCAGGCCGTAGGCCTGCATGAACCGGTCGCGCTTGGCGCGGGGCAGTTCGGGCAGTTCGGAGCGCCAGCGCTCGACCCACGCCTCCTCCAGCACCAGCGGCACCAGGTCCGGGTCCGGGAAATAGCGGTAGTCGTGGGCCTCCTCCTTGCCGCGCATGGAGTGGGTGGTGCCCTTGTCCACGTTGTACAGCCGGGTCTCCTGGATCACGGCCTCGCCGTCCTCGATCAGGTCGATCTGGCGGCCGACCTCGTACTCGATGGCCTTCTGGATGTGCTTGAAGGAATTGAGGTTCTTCAACTCGGCGCGGGTGCCGTACTCCTTTTGGCCAAAGGGCCGGACCGAAACGTTGGCGTCGCAGCGGAAGCTGCCCTCCTCCATGTTGCCGTCGCAGATGCCGAGGTAGAGCAGGATGGAGCGCAGTTCCTTGAGGTAGGCCACGGCCTCCTCGGCGGAGCGCATGTCCGGCTCGGAGACGATCTCGATGAGCGGCACGCCGGTGCGGTTCAGGTCCACGAAGCTGGCGTTGTCCGTGGCGGAATGGATATTCTTGCCCGCGTCCTCCTCCATGTGGATCCGGGTCAGGCCGACACGCTTGGGCACGCCGTCCACCACGATGTCCACATGGCCGCGCTCGCAGATCGGCAGCTCGAACTGGGAAATCTGGTATCCCTTGGGCAGGTCGGGATAAAAGTAGTTCTTGCGCGCGAAAACGGAGGTGCGGTTGATCGCGCAGTCGGTGGCCAGCCCCATCTTGGCGGCGTATTCGGCCACCTTTTCGTTGAGTACGGGCAGTACGCCGGGCATGCCGGAACACACGGCGCAGACGTTCTCGTTCGGCTCATTGCCGAACCGGGTGGAGCAGGAACAGAAAATCTTGCTCTCTGTCTTGAGCTGGGCGTGAACTTCCAGCCCGATGACGGTTTCATAGCTGGCCATGGCTCCCTCCGCGGGCTTTCTACTTGTTTTGATACAGTTCCGGGTTCAAGGCGGGATCGTTGTACATCTTGAACTGGAAATAGACCTTGGGCCGCTTGGTCCCGGCCGCGTATTCGTCGATGAGTTCCAGCACGGCCTTTTCGAGGTCCAGGTGCTGCTGGGTCAAGGTCAGGACCTTGGAGCCGCAGGTGGCCTTGTGCGCCTCGTCCACGTCCCGACGGCGGCACTGCTCTTCCATGTGGTAGATCTTGAGCGCCTGGATGGACAGCCGGTCCAGGGCCGCGCCCACGGTCTCGGTGTTGTAGCGTCCGGCCGCGTCGGCCGGGAGCAACGGCCCGAGCAGGTCGATCAGGCATTCGTCCACCCGCTCGATCAGGTCGTTGCGCTGCTGATTGAGCTTGTCGATGGCGTACTTGCAGTCCGCGATGACCGCCGCCTCGACATCCTTGCGGCGGGCGCGGTCCTCCACGTGCCACAGGCGGAAATTGGTCCAGTGCTGGCGGGCCACCAACTCGCGGAAGCCCTGTTCGCCCCGGAGAATCCCGGGCTCCCCGTCGTACACGGGTTCGCCGTAGTGCCAGTCCATGACGGAACGCCTCTGGTGGGCCACGGCGTCGCGAATGATTGCCTTGATGGTATCGTAGTTCATGTCAGCCATTGATCAATGCTTCTTTGCTTATGAGGAGATAGACGGTGGCCTCGGTCATGATGTTGCTCGCGACGGGCTCCACCTCGTTGCCTTCACCTATGTAATAGTCGAGCCGGGACCCTTCGATGGCCGTGCCCGTGTCCTGGGCCAGTCCGATGCCGGTCACCTTGCGCACGCCCACGGCCCGCCCGTTCTCCGCCCGGGGAATCTCCGCCTCGAAGGCGAGCAGGCTCCCGAGCGGGAGGAGCCTACGGTCTGTAGCCAGTGAAACCATCGGCGTCAACGGCTTTCCGATGGCGCCTTCGGGCGGCGCGTCCTCAAGGCGAAAGAACACGTAGCTCCGGTTCTCGGCCATGAGCTCGAACATCTTTTCGGGATGCCCGGCGAAATAGCGCCGCACGTGCTCCTTGGAAAGCTGGCCGCGCGGCAGGAGCCCCCTGGCATGGAGGATGCGGCCCAGGCTGCGGAATCCGTGGCCGTTCTTGGCGCCGTAGAGCGCGTTGCGCGTGGTGCCGTCGGGCAGCCGGAGCCGCCCGCACCCTTCCACCTGCATGTAAAAGACGTCCACCGGATCGCGCGCCCAGGCGATCTCCAGCCCCTTGCCGGTGAGTACGCCCTGCACGTCCACGTCGCGCCGCTCGAAATAGGGCCTCACCCGGCCTCGGCCGTCCACGCGATAGAACCGCTTCTGGCCGCGGACCGTGCCGTAGCGCAGGTCCGGCGGCACGCCGTAGATGGGAAAATCGTAGCCCGGGCGGCGGGTCAGGCTGGCCTCGATCTCGGCCGTGTAATAACCGGTCATCAACGGCCTCTGGCGCATGCCGTACCAGACGAAGCGGCGGGCGAGCAGTTCCGGGTGCTGGTCGAGGTGGGGCAGCAAGTCGAGGAACTCCTCCAGGCTGCGCACCACCTGAGCCCAGGTCAGGGCCATGCCCGGCCGGGCCAAGGCCCGTTCGTCCCGGGGCATGTTCAGGGCGTATTCCAGGCTGCGCTGCACCGGCCCCTCCAGGGCGGTCCAGGATGGCAGCCCCTGGCTCTTGATGTCGATACGGGCCGTGCTTTCAAGCCCTTCGCTGGAGGAAAGGGGAAAGAAGAGATCGCAGACGGGCAGGGTCTCGGGCTCCCGCTGGGGCAGCAGGGTCACGCCCTTGGGTACGCCCGGCCGACACAGGCCGACCACGCGGTCGCCCCGCTCAGGCTCGGACGGAGCCTGGGCCTCGCCCCGAAACACCGAGCCCTCCTTCATGCACGCAAAAAGGGCCGCCAGGCACAGGCCGAGCAGCAGCAGGCGCAACGGGGTTCGCCCCCTTCCCAAATGACGATCCGTTCCCATGTTCCCTTGATTCCGCATCACGAACTGCACGAATCGATGGCCACGTCGCAGAACTTGCCCACGCCGTATTCCCGCCGCCGGAAGAACTTCTCGGGGTTCGGCCCGATGATCTGAAGCTCCGGATGGAGGCGCTGCACGTCGAGCGCGATGTGCATCTCCTTGGTGCAGCCGGTGGAATAGGTGGCGTCCTTGCCCGCCCACACGGGGGGCACCTTGCGACCCAGCAGCTCGAAGCTCTTCTCAATATCGAAATACGTCTGAAAACGCCAGACGTTGATATACCCGCTGCGCTGCACCTTCTCCCACATGAACATCAGGTCGTCCGCGTCCATGCCCTCCTCGAAGTGCTCGCCGGGATTGATGACGAACACGTCGTCGAGCTGGGCGCGCAGATGCTCGACAAAGGTGGAGATGACCTCGATGGCCGCCTTGGTCTGGCCGGGCACGCTGCCGATGATGCCCGAATAGAAGATGACCGTCCTGCCCTGCTCCCGCGCCTCGCGCATCCGGGCGACGATCTCGTCCGCCTTGCCCGCTATGTAGCGCTCGCTGAACTTGCGCACGGTCGGCGGCTTGGGCTTGTGGTGCAGGTGGAAGTGGCTGGCCCCGTCGCGAAAGAAGTTGATGATGTCGCGGGTGAAGTTGTGGCTGATCTGCACGAGCCGGTTGTGCAGCCCCTCGCCCTTGGCCAGGATGATGTCGCATTCCTTCCACGCCCGGGCGAAGGTCACGGAACAGCGGTACGGATTGAACTTCTCCCGCGTGCCGTCGGAGATGACCACGAACTGGTGCTTGGCCATGACGTCGAGCAGGGCGTTCTTGGACAGCCGGTCCTCGGGCACGAAATGCGCGCCGTTGAAAGCCTCGGTCAGTTCGGGCTCGTTGTCGCGGTCCCAGAAGGTCGGTTCCTCGAAGAAGAAGCCTTCCTTGAGGGCCATGACCACCCGGTGGCCCAGCTTGAGCAGCGCCCTGACCACCTGGAGGTCGAAGATCAGTCCGCCCGCCCGGTTGGGGATGTAGAGGATGCGCTTGGGCTCGCCGCCATCTTCGCCCAGAAACCGGCGCATGGGCTCGAACTGGTCCGGGTTGGCCCGGATCTCCGAATCGACGTCCGCCTTGACCAGCGACTCCTCGTCGAAGGATTCCGGCGACCAGTTGTCGGTCAGGGTCGAGATGCGCATCAGCCGCTCGATCTCTATCATGTCCAGGCGAAAACGCAGGTCGTCGATGCGCGCGCACGGCGCCAGGCCGTCCAGGCAGGTGTTGACCACCACGTCGAAGGTCTTGCCCTTGACGATGGACGCGGCCCGCCGGTTCAGGGCCTTGCGGATGCCGCGGTAGGGATCGTCGATGCCGCTCTGGGTCATGAAGATGGTCACCAGCCGCTTGAGCAGGCGCGAGGGGATGACGATGGGCGAAGCCAGCACCATGCGGAACTTGTGCCGCGCCAGCTGGAGGAACCGGCTCGCCTGCTTGCGGTCCGAGCAGAAGTTGCGGGTCAGGTGGACGAAGGTCTTCCACTGGATGAGGTATTCGTCGAGCAGCAGGCGGGGCAGCCCCTCCTTGAGCAGCATGAGGAACATCCAGTCCGAACACGGGGCGTAGAACTCCTTCTCGCCCAGATCCAGCATGAACTTGAGCTGCTCGCGCGAGCCGTTCTTGTCGGGATCGATGGTGTATTCGAGGTGGTTCTCGGTCATGAGGTGCAGCAGGAGCGCGTCCAGGGAAACGTCCTTGCCGTAGGTGATGTCCAGGACCGAATTGAAATTTCTGTCAAAGCTCATTCAAGCATCTCCATCCTGCTCCGCCGGTCCGGAAGGGCCGCCGCCCGCCGTCGGCCGGGGCTGTGGACCGACACGGCCGCGGGTCCGCCTTCCCTCCACGGCCCAGGTGACTGAATTTTTGTCCGCGTTTACACAAAATTGGTATTTAAAATTTCAGGAACATTCAACCTTTTTCCGGTTCATCCATCCTGGCGGAAACCCGCTTCGGAGGCTTCTCTAGATTTTTTTCCGGTTTCCCCCTAAAGTTTTTTTTGCGGCAGTCGATTCTATCAATCAAGGAAGGAGTAAAACCGTGAATTCGCAATCAACCGCCGTTCGAACCATGCTGCGCACCTACGGGAAGCAGCTGACGAGCGCCAAGCGATTGGCCCGCTTTCGCCAGGCCATGGGCGCCAATGCCCCCATGGACGACCTGGACCGGCAGGCCCGGCGCCGCGAACTGGTGCAGCGGATTGCGCACGAGGTCATTGAAAACTTGATCGTCAACACCACCCACTCGCCCGTGGTCGCCGCCATACTGGATCAGTTGGAGCGGGAGTTCGGGAAGCAATACCTCTTCGAGTATCCGGTGGATGGGAGCGACGTTCAAATATTGCGGGAAACCGATCGCGGACCTATGATTGTCGAATCCCCCGAACGCGACAAGGTCATGCGACGGTTGTGGGAGATAACCCTGTCAAAGGTGGACGACACCATGCTTTGATAGGCCCGAACATTCGGGAGGAATGACATGGTTATCAAGAATATTGCAGGGGAAATGAACCCCTACGCCAACAAGAAGGTCGGAGGACAACGGACGACCGAGATGCAGCAGCGCGCCCAGGAAGGCACCAAGACTTCCGGCGAGCAGGCCGACAGGGTTGTCCTCTCTTCCGAAGCCCGGCTTCGCGGTGCCGCCTTGCAGACGGCCAACGAGGCCCCGGATGTCCGCCGCGAAAAGGTGGACCGGCTCAAGGAGCAGGTGAAGAACGGCACGTACCAGCCCGACCTGAAAAAGGCCGCCGCGAATCTGATCCGCGACGACCTCAGCCTTCTTGCGTAGCGCAGGAGCAGTAGAACCGGCGAAGCGTCACGACTGGGTCAGGCGGAAGTGCGTGGGATACCCCGCTTCCGCCTGAGGCACCTGAAGACCTATTCTCGCCTGGGTGTTGATGACAATCGGCCCCTGGAGATTGAGAGTGGTGTCTTCCGGCTTGTTTTGCGGTATGGTCACCGTCACCAGGATGGCCAACTGCTTGACGTTCTCGATCTTGAGCGTCTTGCGGTCCAGGTTTTCCAGCTTCACGTCATACTTTTCCAGAAAGGAATAGGGATCGGCCACCAGCAGGCCCAGGCCCGGGTCGGTGACGCACTGCAAGAGCAGGAAGGGCGAATTGTCGTCCTTGACGCTGAGCAGAACGAATTCACGCTTGTCCTCCAGGCCGATGAGGCCCCGGGGGAAATACACCGTGCTGTCCAGGTTGATCGCCCGTTCGCCCAGTCTCGTCATTATTTTTTTCGTTCTATCTTTTCCCATAGCGCAGCTGCCGCGAGCAGGTCCTGCTGGCTTGTCTCCAGCGCCTGCTTGTTCTGTTCCTTGACCTTCAAGTAGACCTCTTCCCGATAGACGGTCATGTCCTCGGGCACATCCAGGCCGATCTTTATCTGCTTGCCCTGGACGCTCAGGATCTTCAGCTTGATGGTATCGCCCAGGTAGAGGCTTTCTCCCGGTCTCCGGGTCAATATCAGCATGGTGCCACCAAATTCGGTTTCGACGCGGATCCCGCTTCCGCAGCCTATGAACGCCGACTACATCACCGGCGTGCGCAAGTCCAGCAGTCTCGGTAAATTAGATGAACTTGCTCAGGTTGAGCTGCATAATGGCCGACGTGGACCGGAGCACGGCCTCGTACACGATCTGCTGCTGGGTGAGATCGGTCATCAGCTCGCTGACGTCGGCGTCCTCTATGGAGCTGAGCAGCGTGTCCTCGTTGAGCTTCAGGCCGTCGAGGATGGACGAACCGATGGTCAGCCGGTTCAGGCGGCCGCCCACGTCGGCCACGTTGTTCATCAGGTGCTCATGGGCCGACTCGAGATTGGCCAGGCACTGCTGCACGCCGGTCTGGTTGTTGGTCTCGGCGAAGGCCACCAGGTTGCCCAGAACCTCGAAGATGTTCTTGGAGAACTCGTCCTGGCCTTGGGTGGTCACGTACATGCTGCCCGCACCGTTGGACTGGAACACCCGGCTTGCGCTCTGGCTGCTCAGGGAAACGATGGAGCCGTTGGAGGCGAGCACGTTGTCGGGGTCCTGGTAGATGCCGCCGAAGATATCCTTGCCCACGTTGTTGATGGTGACCTGGGAGTTGGCGGAAATGTCCAGGTTGATGTCGGCCGAGCGCGGCCGGACCACGAACTGCTGGCCGGGCTCGAGCCGGTTGCTGCCGTTGGAGGCCAGGGTCAGGATGCCGCCGTTGGCCACGCTCAGGATGGCCGAATTGCTGGTGGTGTCGGCCTGGGCCACGTTGCCCGTCACCCAGTTGATGCCGCCGTCCAGGCTGTAGGAGTACTGGATGTCCTCGTCCATGCCCACATCGGTCTCGTTGTCGATGCGGATGGTGACGTTGGCGTTGAGAAAGGCCCCCGAGGCCGAGGCCGAAATCAACTTCGAGCCGGGTCCGAAGGAGTCCACCTGAGGCTTCATGTCGCTGTCGTCGCCGATATAGCGGGCCGAGGGGCGCACCCACAGCCAGGTGCCGTCGGCCACGTTCTTGTCCGTGGGATCGTTGACCTTGACCGTGGCGTCGCTGTGAAAGGTGACGCTGGTGCCGGAGCCGGGCATGTCCAGGACATAGCCCGATCCGCTGGGCGCCAGGGTGCCGTCGGTCCAGGTATCGCCGCCGTCCGTGCTGAAGCGCGCCCGCAGGTTGTTGTCGGAGAGCTGCATGTCGCCGCCCACGTCCGTGTTGCCCGTGGAATCGTAGAACTGCACCAGCACCGTGGAGCCAGCCGAACCGTTCACCGTGAAGTCAACCGACTTGCTGAACCGGTCGTCGTTGGTGGTCAGCCACATGATCTTCTCGTAGGCGTCCTCCCCCACCTTGTGGCCGCCGAAGATCGAGTTGTTCTCGAACTCGGTATTGGCCAGGCCGATCATCTGGTCGAAGATGCTGCGCAGCTCGTAGCTGACCTGCTCCCGGTTGTCCCCGTCCACACTGCCGGTGGAAATCTGGGTGGCCAGCTCCTTGGCGCGGGTAAGCAGGGTCGAAACCTGCGTCATCGCCTCGCTCTGGCTGTTCAGCCAGCCCTTGGCCGTGCTGATGTTCTCCTTGTACTGCTCGATGGACCGGAGGGTGTCGCGATGGCTCAGGATGCGGGTCATGCCCGTGGGGTCGTCGCTGGGCCGGTTGATCTTCTTCTGGGTCTGCGCCTTGGTGTTCAGATCGATCAGCGAGGTCAGCGACTTGTTCATGTTGCCTACGTAGCGGTCGAAAAGCATCTGCTGCGTAACGCGCATTTGGTGCCCCCTGTCCTTATGCCTTGAGCGACAAGATGGTTTGCAGCATCTCGTCGGCGGTGGCGATGAGCTTGGCCGCCGCCGTGTACGAGGCCTGATACTTGATCAGGTCCGTCATCTCCTCGTCGAGGTTGACGCCAGAGACCTCCTGCTGCCGTTCGTTGAGCTCGCTGGAAAGCGTGGTGTAATAGCTGCTGTTGAATTTCGCGGTACTGGTGTCCGCGCCCACGTTGCCCACGATACTGTTGTAGTAGTCGAGCAACGAGGTCGTGGTGGTGCCCTCGGTGGCGGAAGTGATGGTCACTTCCGCTTCCCGCAGGGCGTACATGGACAGGGCCGTGGTGTTGTCGCCCGGGTTCATCTCGCCCGCGCCGTTGACGTGGCCCACGGCCAGAAAATCGGGATCGCCGGTGATGGTCGAGTTCAGGCCGATGTCGTCCGCGCCCGAGCCGGTGAAAAACGTATTGACGCCCAGGGCCGCGTTCAGCCCTGCGGTGTCCGTGCCGAAGGCAAAGGAGTAGCCGTTTTCCGCGCTGATCTGAATCTTGTTGTTGATCACGCTGGCCGAAATGGCGCCGGCGAAGGTGCGGTTGTACGCATCGGCCACGTCCTGAAGCGAGTGCTGGTCCGGATTGAAGGTCGAGCCGCTGCCGAAATCCAAGGCGGCGGACGAGGCCAGCAGCCCGGTGTTGGCGTTGTAGACGTAGACGAGGGAGCTGCCGGACTGGAGGCGGTCGCCAAAGGCCAGGCCGGTGGAATCGCTGCCCAGAGCCTTGGTCTTGTCGTTGACCGAATAGGTGCCGCTGACCGAGGTGAAGGCCTGAAGACCCGTGCCTTGGCTGTGGCGGCGGTTGGTCTCCCAGATCAGGCTTTCGGTGAACTTCTCCAGCTTCTCGCGATACTTGCCCACATAACTGTCGCGAAAGGCCAGCAGTCCCGCGATGCTGCCGCCGGTCAGCCGCCTGGAGTTCTCCTCGCCGCTCATGGAGAGTTGCGGGGTGATGTTTTCCTTGTGCGAGGTGTTCTCGACCCAGAAGATGGACGGATGCGGGCTGATGATGAAGCGGTCGCCCGCCTGGAACTCCCCGGTGGGAGCGCCCATGGAGTCCGAGGCCGAGCCGAACCAGATGTCCAGCCCTTCCACGGTGACGCGCCCGTCGTAGTCGCGGGCCGAATAATGCCGCTCGGAGCCGTCCTCGTTCTTGAGCCAGGTCTTGCCGCCGTCCAGGGAAACCCGGAACTGGGCCGAGGTCGCCCCGCTGGTGACCATGCCCGCCGAGGCACCGGAGCCCGAGGCCAGGAATTCGATGGTGTACTCGAAGTCGTCGCTGCCCTCGTAATAGATGTCGCCCGCAAAGGTCGTGTCGCCGGAAATGTCCTTGGTCTTGGATGTGACGCTGAACTCCAGGGCGAAGTGGTTGGCGCCGTCCACCAGGTTCTGGCCCGCCTTGGTCAGGATGGTGAAGTCGCCGCCGCCGTTGTCGATGGTGGTGATGTCGATCAGCTCGCCCAGTTCGCGGACCTTGCGCGCCCGCTCGTCGTAGAGCGAGTTGGTGTTGTTCTTGCCCGGAATGTCGTTAACCTGAATCTCGTTGTTGAGCGAGGCGATCTCGTCGAGCAGGGTGTTGACGTCGTTCACCTGCGAGCGGACGGTGTTGTTGATCCGGCTCTGCATGGTGGCCATGTCGGATTCCACCTGATTCAAGATCGATATGAGGGTGGAGGTGTTGTCGATCACGGTGCTGCGCGCGCCGTAGTCGTCCGGATACTCGGCCGCCTTGTTCCAGGACTCGAAATACTTGGACAGCGTGGTGGACACGCCATAGCCGCTCGATTCGTTGAGCAGGGTCTCCACGTTGCGCAGCTGCTCATACAGGGTGCCCCACTTCTCCTTCAGGGACGACTGCTCCAGATACAATCCCTCGACCAGTTCGTCAAAATGGCGGACCACCTCCTTGGCAACGACGCCGGTGCCCATCTGCCCCGGCGAGTAGTTGATGGAGATGCCTTCCTCCAGGATGACGGAGCGGCGGGAATACCCATCGGTATTGACGTTGGCTATGTTCTCGCCGGTGACCTGCAACTGCACCTGCGAAGCGAACATGGCCCAACGGCCCATATCGAGGATGGAGTTGGCCCCAAAGGACATCTAGAGTCTCCCGGTCAGGATGCGGGCGTCGGAGCGGGCGCGTGCGAACCGCCCGGTGGCGGCGTAGGCGTCGGTGTTCTTGGGCTTGATCTGGTTGTGCATGAAATTGAGCAGCTTCTTGCTCTGGTCGAAGAGGGCCATGGCCAGGGCGTTGTTCTTGGATGCCTGCACGGCGCACCGCTGTTCGCTCTTGTCCATGACGGCGAGCATCTGCTCGAAACTGCTCCGGGCTCCCTCCTCCATGGAGGCGAACAGCTCCCGCACCTTCTGCGCGCCCTGCTGCGCGGCCCCCACCAGCCGACGCAGGGAATACCGCTCGGCCGCGATCTGGCGCATCAGTTCCTGTATGGAGAGCTCGATCAGGGAGACCTGCTGCGGAGCGCCCTGCTTCAGACGGGAAAATTCTTCCTCCAACAGGACGGAAAGCAGGATCATCGCCTTGTTCTGCCGAACCAAATTTTCCTCGATCAGTCGGTAACTCATGGTTGCCTCATCGATTAGTTCATTGAAATTACAATCTAAACCCCAAATCTGCGCATTGAGACTTCTTTAGGTTCACCCGTTTTTTGCAATTTCCCGGCCAATGTTGTCGCCCGTTGCCGTTTTCCCGTTGCGGCCATACTGGCGGGCCGCATTGCCGCCGTCCATCAACTCGCCCTTGATGCGCTCGGACTCGAGCTGGCGGGCCAGGGTCTCCAGCCGCGCCTTGACCTCCACGTCAGTCAGGGGCCGGGTGGAAGCGGCGGTCGCCGCGGCGGCCTGCGTCTCCCCGACATCGTCGACACGCCCGCCCCACTGCTCCAGGGTCATGGGCCTGACGCCGGACAGGGCGATGGGCTCCGCCCCCTTGTCCAGGGCGATGGGCTCGGCGCCAAGCGGCTTGATCTTCACCCCGCCCTCCAGCGTGTCGCGGCTGGTGGTCTTGAGCTTCTCGCTGAGCTGGTCGTAGATCAGGTCGGCCAGGCCGATGCCGCCGCTGGCGGCCATCTTCTCGGCGAAATCCCTGTCGAACATGGAGAGGTACTGGTCCTCCTGCCTGGAGTGCAGGTAGCCCTCCTTCTTGACCGTGCTGCGCATCTCCTTCCAGAGCTTGCCGATGAACACGGCCTCGAACTTCTGGCAGGCGTCGCGGAGCTTCTTGGTCTTGTCCTTGGCGTCGGGACCGGCCAGCCGCTCCTTGAGGCCGTCCATCTCCTGCTTGAAGCGGACGAGATCGCTGGTGTCCGCCTGGCGGGCGGCCAACTGGACGTCGATTCCGGAATCCAACATGCTAGATCACCTCCACTTCGGCGTGCAGCGAGCCCGCCGCCTTCAGGGCGCGGATGATGGAAATGAGGTCGCGCGGGGCCGCGCCGATGGAATTCAGGCCGTCCACCAGCTCCTGCAGGGTTGCGCCCTCCATGAGCATCAGCTGCTTGTTCTGCTCCACCACCTGGATGTCCGTCTGCGGGGTGACCACGGTGGAGCCGTCCGAAAACGGGCCGGGCTGGCTCACGTTCTGGGATTCGGCAATGACGATCTGGAGGTTGCCGTGGGCCACGGCCACCTTGCTCAGGCGCACGTCCTGCCCGAGGACCACGGTGCCGGTCTTTTCGTCGACCACGACCCGGGCCTTGCCGTCGGGCGTGATGTTCAGGTTCTCCAGGGAGGCCATCAGCGGAACCATGTTGCCCCGGAACTTCTCGGGCAGGTTCAGTTCGACGGTGGAAATATCCCGGGCCTCGGCGAACTCGCCGCCCAGGGCCGCGTTGATCTTGTTGACCACCTGCATGGTCGTGCCGAAATCGCGCACGGTCAGGTTGAGGGTCATCTTCTCCTGGTTGTTGAACTCGAAGGGCACGCCCCGCTCCACCACCGCGCCGTTGGGAATGCGGCCCACGGTGGGGATGTTCTTCTGGGCGGACGTGGCGTCGCCCGCCACGGTGAAGCCGCCGATGGTCAGGGACCCCTGGGACACGGCGTAGACCCGGCCGTCCAGCCCCTTGAGCGGCGTGATCAGCAGGATGCCGCCGAGCAGGCTCTTGGCGTCGCCCAGCGAGGACACGGTGACGTCGATCTGCGCGCCGGGCTTGGCCGAAACGGGCAGCTTGGCCGTGACCATGACCGCAGCCACGTTCTTGGGCTTGAGATCGTCGGGATTGGCCTCCACGCCCATCTTTTCCAGCATGTTGGACATGGAGCGCAGGGTGAAGGTGGACGAGGTGCCGTCACCCGTGCCCGCAAGCCCCACCACCAGGCCGTAGCCCACCAGTTCGTTGGTGCGCACGCCGCTGAAGCTGGAGATGTCCTTGAGCCGGGCGGCCCGGGCCTCGTCCGGAGACAGGAGCGCCGCGCCGAAGGCGAGCATCACGCCGAGCAGGAGGGCCAGGATCAAGGTCCGGGCCGCTTCACCGGCATCGACGGGGGGGGTGTATTGATTGAGTCGCATTGCGTTCACTCCTCTACCCTTGTGAAAACCGTCCTTCCGCCGCAGGCTAGAAGGGATAGATGTTGTCCAGGATGCGGGACAGCCAGCCGGGCCGCTGCTTGTCGGAGACCACGCCCTGGCCGTAGATTTCGATCTGCGCCTCGGCCAGCTTGGTCGAGGAGATGGTGTTGTCGGACTCGATATCGCGCTGGCGGATCAGGCCGCGCACCACCAGAAACTGGGTCTCGTGATTGACCCGGATGCGGCGCGCGCCTTCCACCTGGAGCAGGTTGCCGGGCAGCCTGCGCACGATGCGCGTGGCCACGGTGGCGTCGAAGGTGTTTTCCTGCTTGGTCTCGCCGTTGCCCTTGAAGTCCGTGGACTGGGCCGCGCCGATGTTGGCCCCGACCTTGGCGCCGAGCGAGGCGGCAAAGGGGATGTTGCCGACGATGCCGGTGGTGGGCATGGCCGTGACGCTGTTGTCGATGGTGTTTTCCTTCTTGGCCGTGGTCTCGGACTTGAGCTTGGTGCTTGCGGATTCCGCCACCACGACGAGCACGATGTCGCCCACGCGTGCGGCGCGGTTGTCGTCGTACAGGAATTCGGACCGGTTCACGTCATAGAGCGATCCGGGGTTGCTGGCCGGATTCTGCTCCTCGAAGACCGGCTCGGTCAGAATGGGCATGGGCTCCTCCTTGTACCTGGGAGCGCACCCCGCCAGCAGGATGATGGCCGTCGCCGCGATCAGAAAATAGCGCCTCATGACAGGCCTCCTCACGTTACCGGACCATGACCGTGTTGTCGCCGACAACCGTGGCCAGGACCGTCTTCTTGCTTTGCAGATTCAATACCGGCACCTGCTGGCCCAGCACGGCGTCGTCCAGGGCCTCCACCTTCACGGTGAGCTGGATGCGGCTGCCCCGGTAGACCAGGTTCACGCGCTCGCCCTTCTCGATCAGCGGCACGGATTCCAGGTGCGACAGGGTGAACGGCTGGCCGCGCCCCAGGGTGCGGACCATGCGCCACGGGCCGCCCGTGCCGTCCCACAGATCGATCCGGTAGGCCAGGTTCACGCGCTTGAACCCGACCTTGTCCCGGGTCACGCGCTCGCCCCGGTTCAGGGGCGTGGCGGCCACGGGCACGGCCTTCCATACGTTGATGAACACGGTGCCCGCCTTGCCCGCGACGACCTTGCCGTCGCCGTTCACGGTGCGCAGCCGGATCTGGTTGCGGCCGGGGCGGATGTCGCCGTTCAGTTCGATGACGAAGCTGTCGGTGACGCTGTCGAAAAAGTAGTAGTCCGGAAGGTCCAGTTCCTTGAGGTCGACCTCGCCGCCCAGGTCCTTGGCCCGGGGCGTCAAAAACGCGACGACCTGGCTGCGGAGTTGATTGGCGTCGAGGACCTTGCCGCCGGTCTGCACCGTGAACTGCATGGGCAGCACCAGGTTGGAGACCTTGTCGCCCAGGTAATGGCGCAGCACCTTGTCCAGCCTGTCGCGGTCGATGGTCACGGGGCGGCCCGGCTTGTCCGACGCCTGCCACAGCGGCACCTGCGCCAGGGACTGCCAGGTGCGCGCATCCAGGTCGTCCACCGGGTCGGCTATCTCGCCGAGCAGGACCATGGGACCCTTGACGCAGGCCACGGTCCTGACAACGAGCCGCCAGTCCTTGCCGGAGGCCGCGCTGATGGAACCGGCGGTCGCCAGGACGAGCAGGCAGGCCAGCATCACGGCCATGGCGATCACTCCGCCCTTTCTCTTATCTCTGCTTTCCGTGCCCGACATGAGCCTGTCCTTTCCTTGCGTCGGCCGTTTCGGCCGCTGCGGTGGGTATCACGTTGTCCGCTAGCGCTTGATGTTGATGGCCGTCTGGAGCATGCCGTCGGACGTGGTGATGGCCTTGGAGTTGATCTCGTAAGCGCGTTGGCCCACGATCAGCCCGACCATCTCGTCCACCATCTCCACGTTGGAGCCTTCGAGGTACCCCTGGGCCAGGGTGCCGAAGTTCTCGTCGCCCGGGGTGCCCGCCACGGCGTCGCCCGAGGCGTCGGTCTGGCGGTAGAAGTTGCGGCCGATGGCGTTGAGGCCCGCCGGGTTCTGGAAGCGGTAGATTTCCAGGTCGGTCGAAGCCAGGGTGGCGCCATCCTTGTCCAGGGCGGTCATCTGTCCGGTCTCGGTGACCACAATGCTCGACGTCTCGGCCGGGACGGTGAATTCGGGCTGGAGCACATGGCCGCCCGCAGTGACCACGCGGCCGTCGTTGTCCAGCTTGAAGGCCCCGGCGCGGGTGTACACGTCGTCGCCGTTCATCTGGACCTTGAAGAACCCATCGCCCTCGATGGCCAGGTCGAGCGGGTTGCCGGTGTTCTTGAAGTCGCCCTGGGTGAAGAACTTGTGCACCGTCACCGGCCGGACGCCCATGCCGATCTGCATGCCCACGGGCAGCCGTCCGCCGTTCTGGGTCTGCGTGCCGGCGATCTGGAGCGTCTGGTACATGAGATCTTCGAACTCCGCGCGGCTTTTCTTGAACCCGGTGGTGTTCACGTTGGCCAGGTTGTTCGAGAGGGTGTCGATGTGGGTCTGCATGGCGACCATGCCGGTCGCGGCAGTCCAAAGGGAGCGCATCATGGCGTTCTATCCTCCTGTTTAGCTCGATCTGCCCACGCGGGAGATCACTTGCTTGTCGATCGAATCGGTGTTCTGGAGCATCTTGGCGTACATCTCGAAGGCCCGCTGGGTTTCGAGCATCTCCACCATCTCGGTGACGACCTCGACGTTGCCCTGCTCCAGGTAGCCCTGCTGGACCACCAGGTCCTCGGGGGCCACCTCGGCCGCGTCGTC
>JAZHDH010000209.1:0-16386 GCA_036584335.1 Pseudodesulfovibrio sp.
GGGTGATGCGGTCGCAGTCGATGCCGCGCGCCGCGATGTCGGTGGCGACCATGATGCTGAAGTGGCCGTCGCGGAAGCCGTCCAGGGCGCGCTGGCGCTGGCCCTGGCTCATGTTGCCCTGGAGGAAGGTGACGTTGTGGCCCCGGTTGGCCAGCTTGCGCGCCACGTCCTTGGCCTTGTGCTTGGTGCGGGTGAAGACCAGCATGCTTTGGTGCTCGGACCGGGAAAGGAGATGCTCCAGCAGGCCGAGCTTCTGGTTGTTCTCGGCACGGTAGAAGGCGTGGCGGATGCTCGCGGGCGAGGCCTCGTCGTCCACCCGGACGGTCTTGGGGTTGACGAGGATGGTCTCGGCCAGCTTGCGGATGTCGCCGGGCATGGTCGCGGAGAAGAGCAGGTTCTGCCGTTTGGCCGGAAGCTTGGCGATGATCCGCTTGATGTCCGGCATGAAGCCCATGTCGAGCATGCGGTCGGCCTCGTCGAGGACCAGCGTGTTGATGCCCCGCAGGGTGACGGAGCTGTTCTGCAGGAGCCGGACCAGGCGTCCGGGGCAGGCGACGATGATCTTCGCCGTGGCGAAGGCCTTGATCTGCGGGGCCATGCCCACGCCGCCGATGACGACGGCGCTGCGGATGCCGGTGCGGTTGCCCAGGCTGGTGAAGCTTTCGTGAATCTGGAGGGCCAGTTCGCGGGTCGGGGCCAGGACGAGCACGTCGGGAGAACCCTGCGCGGGCCGCTCGGAAAGGTGGCGCTGCAGGATGGGCAGGGCGAAGGCGGCGGTCTTGCCGGTGCCCGTCTGGGCCAGGCCCATGACGTCGTGGCCTTCGAGGATCAGCGGGATGGCCCGGCTTTGGATGGGAGTGGGGGTTGCATACCCACACGACTTGATTCCGTCGCAGATGCGGCGGTCAAAAGAGAAGGAAGTAAAGGTCATAATAGCCTTGGGTGATAAGAAAATGTGGACGACGGCGCGCGACAGCGGTCGCTCCCGGGGTTGCCGGGGAAATTTGGTATGGCTCTGGTACGAGGAGTAAATCTTTATCTACTGAGTTGAACGTCAGTTGCCCGAGACGGGCAAAGAAGTAATCGTGCGTCCAGTCACGCTGAGTTGTGTCCTTGTCGTTCATTCCTTCGACAAAGTAAAGACATTTCTTTCAAAAAAGATGGGGTTGTGCCGGGGAAATGGGCCGCGTTACCATTAACCTGCCGTTATTATTGTTTAAACAGTCGGTGCCGATTGGGGCATCTTCGGCCCCCTTTGCGGATGACGGGGCCGCTACCGGGATAGGAACCGTTTCCAGATGAAGAACATCAGCAGGAGCGGCGGCGCCGTCAGGAGCAGGAGCCGGACCAGCGGGTCCGGCAGGAGCCGGTTGGCGCTGGTCGTGGTGTTGATGATGTCCGCCACCACGCTGATGAAGGTGAAGCCGGTCAGGAAGAAGATGAAGTTGTTGATCTTGGAGGCGCGGTCCTCTTCGACCTTGCGCAGCAGGCCTGTCTGGGTTTTGGAGAAGATGGCCGACGAGGAGCGTATGCGCTCGTGCATCTTGTCGATCCGGGCGAAGAAATTGAAGTGGTCGAAGAGGCACAGGTCGGAAATGTTGTTGGTGGACGAGTGGAAATCGGTCAGCAGCGGAATGGAGCTTGCCAGGATCTGGAGCCGGTGCAGCGCGGGGATGTCGTAGGCCGCCGATCCCTGGGTGAACTGGCTGCGGGCGGCCTTGATCATGTGGTTTCGGAAGACTTTTTCAAAGGCGGCGCAAACGCCGTGGTAAACCAGGCAGGTCTTCAGCAGCCATTCCAGCCGGTCCCGCTCCTCCGCCCTGGGAACAAAGACTGTCGAGGCCCAGCCCAGAAACACCCGGCCGTCGTCCAACTCCATTTCCCGATAGGGGTATTGCCGCTCATACCGGCTGAAGACGTCGAGGAACGCATCCAGGCGCGGGTGGTCCCTGCTTGCGACGAGCAATACGGTGAAGCCGGGGATCAGGTCGAAGGGGGCTACCTTGGCGAGGTCGTGCCTGTCGGTCAGCCGACAGAGACGGTCGTCGCGGTTGATCTGGCCGAGCAGGTCGATCATGAGCGATTGCAGTTTGTTCGAGAAGTCGCCGTAGGCGGCGTACTCATAGGCCTGATACACGTCCAGGGCCGTGCCGGGGTCCGCATAGGCGTGGGGCTGCAGGTCCACCTGCAGATAGGCCACGCCAAGCGGGAACAGGGTGACCCGGATCGATCGCGGCGCCACGCGGTCGTCCCCCTTGCGTTCGTCCGCCATGATCCGCCGCGCTTCGGCCGTCAGCGTCTCGGTCAGCCCCGTGCCCGTCAGGTCGTAGGTCACCCCTTCGCCGATGTTCATGCTCAAGCCTTCGGGCATGGGCTGCTCCACCGGAACCATGCCGCGCCGGGCGAGGCTTCGGGCCTGTTCCTCGGATCGCAGGGGCTCGAAGATCGAGTCGTCCACTCCGGGCGTGGCGCCCAGGTCAAAGCTGGCCAGCATGGATATGTCGATATTCATGGGGATTCCTCGCTGTTTTTGGTGCGCGGCCGGGGGGCGGCCTAGCGGAAGTCCACAGGTTTCGTTTCGCCGCCGATGGTCACCGCCGCTTCCACGGCCGGAGTGCGGCTGATGACCGCGCCCCGGCGGACGACGAAGAGGCGGACCGGGTGCAGGCGCAGGGCCTCCAGCCGGGAGGTCGCCTGGAGCACCACCAGGTCCGCGTTGTCGCCGGGGTCCAGGCCGTAGCCGGTCAGGCCGAGGGTTTTGGCCCCGTTCACGGTCACGGCGTCGAACAGCGCCTGCTGCTGGGCCACGCCGGTCATGTGCAGGGCGTGGGCGCCCATGTGCGCCACTTCGAGCATGTCGTGGGTGCCCATGGGATACCACGGGTCCATGACGTCGTCGTGGCCCAGGCAGACGTTGACGCCCATGGCCATCAGTTCGGGCACGCGCATCAGGCCGCGCCGCTTGGGATAGGCGTCGTGGCGGCCCTGGAGGTTCATGTTCACCAGCGGGTTGCACACGCAGTTCAGTCCTGCCTCGGCGATGAGCGGCAGGAGTTTGGACACGTAGTAGTTGTCCATGGAATGCATGCTCGTCAGGTGTGATCCGGTGACGCGGCCGTGCAGCCCCAGGCGGTGCGCCTGAAAGGCCAGGGCCTCGATGTGGCGCGATTGCGGGTCGTCGGACTCGTCGCAGTGCATGTCCACCATCAGGCCGCGTTCGGCCGCGATCTCGCACAGGATCTTGATCGAGCGGCGGCCTTCGTCCATGGTCCGCTCGAAATGGGGGATGCCGCCGACCACGTCCACGCCCCGGTCCAGGGCGCGTTCGAGCAGTTTCACCCCGTTTTCGCAGCGCAACAGCCCGTCCTGGGGAAAGGCCACCAGTTGGACGTCGATGTACGGTTTCATCTCCTCGCGCACTTCGAGGAGCACGTCCACGGCCATCAGGCTCGGGTCCGTGGTGTCCACGTGGGTGCGGATGGCCAGGTTGCCCTTGGCGATGGCCCAGGTGCAGAGCTTGAGGGCGCGGGCCTTGATCCCCTCGGGATCGAGGGCGGGCTTGAGCTCGCCCCAGATGCGGATGCCCTCCAGCAGGGTGCCGGTCTCGTTGCGCCGGGGCATGCCCACGGAGAGGGTGGCGTCCATGTGGAAATGGGAATCCACGAAGGGCGGCGTGGCCAGGTTGCCCCCGGCGTCGACGACCTCGGCGGCCTCGCCGCGGATGGCCGGAGCCACCTCGACGATCCTCCCGCCCCGGCAGGCGATGTCCACGGGGGGTTCCCCGTCGTGGACGACGGCGTTTCTTATCAATAAATCCAGCATGCTGTGTTGCTCCTTGTCGGACGGCTCCGGCGGCCGCCGGTCTGCATTGCCGGGGCCAGCCGCAGTGCTGTGGCGCTGCCGAGCGCGGGCGCTCTCGAATATCCGCTCCGGTTTTCTCCCATACCTCATCGTCCTATGCAACGGGAAGCAGCATTCGGCCCCCGTTTGCCGCCATCCGGCGAAACGGGGAGCGGACCCTGCGCGCGGCGCGGGGCTACCGGTTCGCGTCATCGAACAGCATACCCCCGAGTGGCATCATTGACCACCGCATGGTATACGATTCCCACTGTTGCCGATTAGAAGGGGTGGATGCCGGGCAGGGCCTTTCCTGTCGCCGGGCGGGCTTCGTGCCGGGGTTCTTTGAGGGAATTCCGCGATTGATTGCATTCAATGAAATGGGGAGTAGCGATGACACTTCGTGCAGTGCGCATGCTTTTGGGCGGGACCGGCATGGTGCAATCCATCGTCATGATTGCAATGGCGCTGATGATGGCGTCCAGTGCTGCGTCATGCAAGGACCAGGGACTCATCCAACTGACCGATGAAGAATACGAGTGGCTTGAAACGAATGGCGACCATATCAGGTTCGCTCCATCGACGGCCTATGCGCCCATCTGCTTCAAGGATGTCCGAGGCCGGTTCGTCGGCCTGACCATGGACTACGTCGCCCTGCTCGAAAAGCGGCTGAACATCCATTTCGAATTGGTCCATACCCGGTCGTTCGCGCAGATCGTGGCCCTGGCCGAGGCGGGGCGCGTGGACCTGATCGGCAACATCCAGGAGACCGGGGAGCGGAAACGCTACCTGCGTTTTACCCGGCCGTACATCGATATCCCCAACGTCGTCATCGTGCAGGCCCACGGAGACGGTCAGGCGGTGTTCGGCCTCGACGGCGCACGGGTGGCCATGGTCAAGGGGGTGGTGACGCCCGTGCGCCTTTTGGAGGAGCGCTATCCCGACGCCACGGTGGTTCCGGTTCATAGTGTCGCGGACGGGCTGAGAAAGGTCTCCATCGGAGAGGTGGATGCGATCGTCACCAGCCTGGCGGCGGCCTCGTACAACATCGAAAGGCTCGGCATCAGCAATCTCCGGGTTGCCGGGGAGCTTCCGGGCCATTCGTGGCGGCTTTCCTTCGCCACGCAGAAAAGCGACCCTGTCCTGTTCGGCATCATCTCCAAGGCGCTCCAGAGCATCAGCCCGGCCGAGGCCGAGGTCATCCGCCGCCGCTGGATTTCCATACGCGGGCCGCTGTCCATCTGGCAGGACTGGCGGTTTTATGCCGTGGTGTTTTTGGCGCTCGCCGGCGCGTATCTGCTCGCCAGCTTCTGGGTGGAGGCGTTGCGCAAGGAGGTTGCCCGCCGGACCCTGGCGCTGAGGGAGAGCGAGGACCGGCTCAGGCGGCGCGAGAGCGACCTGAAGAAGTCCCAGGACATCGCCCGCCTCGGCAGCTGGCATCTCGACCTCGCCAGCCGGGCCATGGTCTGGACCGATGAGCTCCGCAGGATGTATGGCCTGACCCCGGGGGCCTCCCCGCCGCCGCTTGTCGAGCTTGGAGGGCTGTTTGCGCCGGATTGCGGAGAGCGGCTGTCGGAGTCCCTGGCCCGCACCATCGCCACCGGGGAGCCCTACGAACTGGAACTGCGGATGGAAAGGGCGGGCGGGGCTGTCGGCTGGATGTGGGTCAGGGGCGAGGCCGAGTTCGACGATTCGGGCCGGATAATAGGTCTTTGGGGCGCATTCCAGGATATCACCGCGCGAAAGAACCTGGAGCTGGAGCGGAAGAGGAAGGACGAGACCTATCAGAAGATTCTCGACAGCCTGAATGCGGGTGTGGTCGTTTATGGCGTCGACACCACGGTCCTGATCGTCAATCCGACCGCCAGCGCCATCGTGGGAAGCACGCCGGAGGAACTGGTCGGCACGAAGGTGGACTACCAGCCGGGCTGGACGTTCCTGCGCGAGGACGGCAGCGACATGCCGCAAGAGGAGTTGCCCTTGTGCCGGGTGCTGGCCTCCGGGAAGCTGCAGCGCAGCGTGGTCATGGGCGTCCGCCGGGCGGGGGCCGACAGCGCGTGCTGGATTCTGGTCAACGCCTTCCCCGTGTGCGGGAGCGGACGGGTGGAGCAGGTGATCGTCACCGTCGTCGACATCACGGACCTGAAAAAGGCGTCCGAGGCGCTTCGCGAGAGCGAGATCCGCTACAAGGTCCTGCACGAGGCCTCCTGCGGTGGCATCGCCATCCACGACAACGGGCGGGTATTGGATTGCAATCAGGGGCTGAGCGACATCACCGGCTACGGAGCGGACGAGCTGGTGGGAATGGACGGCGGGCGGCTGATCGCCGAGCGTTCCCGCAGCGAGACCCTCGGGAAGGTCCGGGCGGGGTACGAGGGGGCCTACGAGGTCTTCGGCGTCCGCAAGGACGGGAGGGAGTATCCGCTGCGGCTTGAAGTTCGGAACATACCCTACCGGGGCCGGATGGTCCGGGCCGTCGAATTCCGGGACATATCGGACAGGAAGCAGTCGGAACAGGCGCTCATCCAGGCCAAGGAGGCGGCCGAGGCCGCGAGCCGGGCCAAGTCCGAGTTCCTGGCGAACATGAGCCATGAGATCCGGACGCCCCTGAACGGCCTGATGGGGATGCTGCAACTGCTCGAAGCCTCCGGTCCCGCCCCGGAACAGGCGCGGGTCATCGAGATGGCGCTGTTTTCGGGCGAACGGCTGACGCGGCTGTTGACGGACATCCTGGACATATCGGCCATCGAGGCGGGAAAGCTCGCCTTGTCGTCCGCCTCCGTGGATGTCGCCGGGCTGGTGGACTCCGTCTCCGGCCTGCTGGACGCCGCGACCGGCCGGAAGCGGCTGGCGCTCGACGTTTCCGTCGCCCCGGGCGTGCCGAAATACGTTGCCGGGGACGAGGCCCGCCTGCGCCAGGTGCTCGTCAACCTGGTCGGAAACGGGCTGAAATTCACCGAAAGCGGCGCGGTTTCCCTCGATGTCCATGCCCTGCCGACGCGCAATTCGCGCGGCGGGCTGCTTTTCGTCGTCTCGGACACGGGACCCGGCATGGAGGACGGCCAGTTGGCGACCGCGTTCGAGATGTTCGGGCAGGTTTCGCAGGGGCTGACCAAGGCCCACCAGGGGGCCGGGCTGGGGCTGCCCATCGTCAAGCGCATCGTGGACCTGATGGGCGGCGCCCTCTGCGTGGACAGCGCGACGGGGAAGGGGACGGCCTTCTACGTCTCCCTGCCCCTTGCGCCGGTTTACCCGCCCGGTACCGGGGATGACGCGCGGGAGGGCGCCGCCCCGGCCCCGGCCGAGGCAAGGGGCAGGCGGGTCCTGCTGGCCGAGGACGAGCCCGCGAGCGCCTTCGCCATGGCCAGGCTCCTGGCCCGGAAGGGATACGAGGTGACGTCGGTCGGGGACGGGACGCAGGCGTTGCGGGCCTTGGGGGAGGCCGCCTTCGGGGCCGTGCTGGTGAATATCGGGATGCCCGTGATGACCGGCATCGAAGCGGCCCGGCGGATACGCGGCGGGGAAGCGGGAGAGGCCAACCGCTCCCTGCCGATCATCGCGCTGATCGGCCATGCGCCGACAGCCGAAGAAAGGCGGTTTCTGGAAGAGGGGATGGACGGCTGCTTTGCGAAGCCGGTCGACATGGAGGCGCTGCTGGAGCTGCTGGACGGGTTGCCCGGCGAATGAGCCCGGCGTCGTCGGTCAGCGGGCGGTCCCGGAGGGCGTTCCCGGGCCGATGTAGCCGCCGATCATCTTCGTCAGCGTTTCGATCTTGAACGGTTTCGCGATGAACTGGTCGATCCCGGCGGACTCGTAGCGCAGCCGGTCCTCGGGGGTGGCGTGGGCCGTGACCGCGATGATCGGCGTCTGGGCGTTGGGGGAGCCCGCCTGGCGCACGGCCCTGGCGATGGTCACCCCGTCGATGTCGGGAAGCTGGATGTCCAGCAGCACCAGGCCGTACCGCCGTTGGCCGAGGCGGGCCAGGGCTTCCTGGCCCAGGGCGGCGGTTTCGACGGGATGCCCGGACTTCTTGATGATGCTTTCGGCGAAGAATCGGCAGGACTGGTCATCCTCCACGACCAGGATGGGCAGGCCTGCGTCCATGGCCTCGCGGGGGGGCTCCGGCGTCGGGCGCGAGGGGACCAGGATGGAGATGGTCACCCCGTTGCCGGGCGGCTGGCCCAGGGTCAGTTCGCCGCCGAGGGCCTCGACCATGGGGCCGACCGTCGAGAGCATCCAGGAAGACGTGCCTGAACCCTTGCCGGAATGCGGCTCGAAGTCTTCCCCGGTGATGCGTTCGGCTATGGAGGGACTCGATGCCGTCATGCCCAGGAGCTCCCTGTCCGCCAGATAGTCCAGAGTGACCTGTATCGTGCCCCAGGCGGTGGTCTTGAGCAGGAAGCGTACGACCGAGACCGTGATCTGCTGCAACCGTTGCGGATCGCCCACGATCCGGTCGGGCATGTCGGGGGAGACCGTCAGACGCAGTTCCAGGTCCGGGTTGCGCTGCGCATGGGCGAGGTCCGCAATCCAGCTTTCGGCGGCGGCCTTGGGCGAGAAGGCCTCGGCCAGGGGGGACATGCCCGATTGTATTTCGAAAAAGTCGTTCATGCTGTCGATGGTCGTCGAGATGAGGCTGAGAGTGCCGGACAGCGTCTCTTCCCGCAGGGCTCCCTTTCCCACCACCAGCCTGTTGACCAGCGAGCGCAGTTCGTAGGCGCTCTGCCGCAGGTATTCCCGCTGCACGTCCTTCTGCCGGGCGATATCCTCGTTGATCGCCCGCAGTTCGCCTTCCAGCTCCTTCCGTGCGGCGATTTCCCGCTTGAGCTCCTCGATGCCCTGGGCGACCTGCCTGCTCTGCTGCTCCACGGTCCCGCTCAGGGCCTGGTGCGCCAGGCGCAGCTCCTCCCGCGAAGACACCTCCTTGGTCACGTCCTGGATCAGGCCCAGGCGCACCACCCCGTCCGCGTCGGCCGGGGCGTCGTAATCTCCCCATATCCGCACGTGCCGGGGCTGCTCGTGATCGCCTTTGAGGCGCAGTTCGCACGTATACGGCCTGCGGGCGTGAAACGACTCCCGCTCCACCGCGAGGAACCGTTCCCGGTCGGCGGGGCACAACGCGTCCGCAACGGATTCAAGGCATGGGTCGGCGTGCGCCGACAGGCCGAGGATGCCCGGCGTATGGGAGGACCACATCGAACACTCGGGATGCTCCTCCAGGTGGAAAAAGCCCATGGCGGCGAAATCGTAGATGCGGTCCATTCGCGACTGCCGCCGCTTGAAATCGTGATCCGCCTCGATCACGTCCTCGGACATGTTCTTCATGTCCCGGACCAGCCGGGAGAAAAGCAGGGGCCGCTGCTTGATGATGGCCAGGACGTCTCCGGAGACCTTGCCGCCCAGGGCCAGCAGGAAGTCCGGGTCCTCGCCGAGGATTTCGGCAAGGGCCACGATCTTCTCTTCGGAGAGCTGCGTGGTCGCGCCCCGTTCGATCTTGCTCAGATAGGACTGCTCGATGCCGATCCGCTTGCTGACCTGCAATTGCGAGTACCTGCGGTCTTTCTTGAGCAGTTCTTCTCGTTTTTGTCGTATGACTGTGCCTAGTTGTCGCATGGTTTTATAAATGTCTATACCCCACTTTACGCCATAAGCAAAGTGTGTAAAGCATCTAGTACGAATAGGTACTTATTGTGTCTCCTGTGAATGGATGATGAGAACCGGAGGGAACGATATGCTCAAGAACATGAAGCTCGGATTGAAGCTGGGACTGGGATTCGGATGCCTTATCCTGATCGCGAGCGTCCTGGGAGGATTGGCCGTATTCAATATGAACAAGGCCAGCGAGGGGTCCACGCGTCTTGCCGACGCCTACGTGCCGGAGGTCGGCATCGCCACGGCCATCGAGCGCTCCTCCCTGCTCACCATGTACGCCATGCGCGGGTATTCGATGAGCCGCGAGGAGGCGTTCTGGCAGCAGGGCAAGGATTCCCTGGCCGCCCTGAAGGAGTCCCTGGAGAAAGCCCGGGTCCATTCCGAGCGGTTTCCCGAACTCGTCCAGCTCAAGGTCGGCATCACCCGGGCCACGGCCGGGGTGGACGCGTATTCGGTTCTGGCGGCCAAGTCGCACGACCTGATCCAGGCGCTGGAAAAGGACCGCGAGGACATGGTGCCCCCGGCCATGGCATACATTTCCAATTGCAAGGCGTTCCTGGAGACGCAGCACGAGGCCATGAACCGCGAGATGGATTCCGGCGCTCCGGCGAGCATACTGATCGAGCGGCTCAGGAAGATCCACATGGTCACCGACATCCTCGACCTCGGCCACGACACGCGCGTCAAGAACTTCATCGCACAGGCGGACGGGGACCCGGAATCCATGCGTTCCGGTCTTGAGAATTTCAAGAAGATCGAAGCGTTGCTTTCGGAATTGACCCTGATCACCAAGCGGAGGGACAACCTCGACCAAATCGGGCGCATCCGCGAGGCGTCCGGCGGCTACGGCACTGCGATGCAGGCGTACATGGACCGCTTCCTCGCCTTGCAGGAACTGAACAAGGAGAGCGCGACCGCCGGAAACGAGGTGATCGAAGCCGCCAAGCAGACCGCCCTGGCGGGCGCCGAGGCCGCGCAGGCCCGGGCCAACGGCGATGTGCGCGACCTGGAAGCCGCGTCCGTGATCATGATCGCCGGCCTGGCCGCCGCCCTCATCGTGGGCATTCTCCTGGCGGTCTTCCTGACCAGGGCCATCACCGGCCCGATCATGAAGGGCGTGGGTTTTGCCATGAAGCTGTCCGAGGGGGACCTGACCCAGACGGTCGACGTCCACCAGTCGGACGAGATCGGCATTCTGGCCGAGGCCCTCAGGAACATGAAGGACAAGCTGACGGAGGTCGTCTCCGACGTCCAGTCGGCGACCGACAACATCGCGGCGGGGAGCGAGGAGCTTTCCGCTTCCTCCGAGTCCCTGTCCCAGGGCGCGACCGAGCAGGCGGCGTCCATCGAGGAGGTTTCCGCCTCCATGGAGCAGATGGCGGGCAACATCAACCAGAACGCCGAGAACGCCCGGCAGACCGATTCGCTGGCGACCAAGGCCGCCGGCGACGCCCGGGAGAGCGGCGCTGCGGTTTCGCAGACCGTGAGCGCCATGAAGAGCATCGCCGAGAAGATATCCATCATCGAGGAAATCGCGCGGCAGACCAACCTGCTGGCCCTGAACGCGGCCATCGAGGCGGCCCGGGCGGGCGAGCACGGCAAGGGATTTGCCGTGGTGGCCGCCGAGGTCCGGAAGCTGGCGGAGCGTTCGGGCACGGCCGCTGCGGAAATCAGCGAGCTTTCTTCCTCCAGCGTGGCGGTGGCCGAAACGGCGGGCCGCATGCTCGACTCCCTGGTGCCCGACATCGAAAAGACCGCAGCCCTGGTCCAGGAGATCGCGGCGGCCAGCAGCGAGCAGAACGCCGGAGCGGAGCAGATCAACAAGGCCATCGGCCAGCTGGATACGGTCATCCAGCAGAACGCTTCCGCTTCCGAGGAAATGGCTTCGACGAGTGAAGAGCTGTCCAGCCAGGGGCAGCAGCTTCAACTGACCATGTCCTTCTTCAGGGTGCACGCCGGACTGCAAGGCGACGCCCGGGGACAGGTCACCGTCGCCCACGGGCGGCCCCCTGCCCTGCCCTCCTCCAAGGGGGGGCATGGGGGCCGCCCCCTGCCCCGGGGCGTCGACGCGCAGGGCTTGGGCAACGATTCGGACCCGGTCTTCGAACACCTCTAGGAGGAACGATGGCGCAACCTCTCTCTGCACGCCGCCAGTACCTCACGTTCACGCTGGGCGGGGAAATCTTCGCCCTGGACATCGTCAAGGTGCGCGAGGTGCTGGGGCTGACCGCGATATCCGAGATACCGCGCACCCCGCAGCACATGAAGGGCGTCATCAGCCTCCGGGGGCACGCCGTCCCGGTCATCGACATGCGGCTCAAGCTTGGCATGAGCCCCATCGAGTGGACCGTGGATACCTGCATCGTCATCCTGGAGGTGCGTTCGGGGGGCGAGGACATCGTCCTGGGCACCCTGGTGGATTCGGTCCGCGAGGTGTTCGAGATGGCGCAGGAGGACATGGAGCCCGCCCCGAGGATGGGGACACCCCTTGAGGCGGACTGCATCAGCGCAATGGGCCGCCAGGGAGACCGGTTCATCATCATTGTCGATGCGGACCGTGTCTTTTCGGGCGAAATTCCGGTGACGGCCGGCATGGACGCGGTGGAAAGCAGGGCCGCCTGAGCGGTTTCCGGGGTTTCCCCGGGGAAGGGGGAACGATCCTGCGTTGTCCGGGGGCGGCGGCATCCCAGCGCCGCCCCCGCTGTTCACATGGCACGAGGTCGAGCAATGAGCGGGAGCGGTTTGAAGAATCGGTTGCGGGACGCCGAAGAGCGGAGCGCACGGCCGGAGGCGCGGGGGCGCGAGAGCGCCGGGCCGCCTTGCGCGCGGGCGTCCGGCGGGATGTCGGCAGGGGAGGAGGACCGGTATCGTCTGCTGGTCGAGGAACTGCCCGTGATCATCGTGGAGATGCTGCCCGACGGCACCGTCTCCTATGCCAATACGGCCGCTTCGGATTTCTTCGGGTTTTCGATGGCGCGGTTCGGCGGGGAAAAACCCGAGGCGAGCTTTTGCGTTCGGCAGTTGGAGGCCATTCGCGACGGCTTGGCTTCCACGAGCCGGGAGGCCCCCTTGACCACGCGCACTTCCCGGGTGGAAATCGGCGGCCGGACGCATTGGATCGAGTGGAACCTGAGGGGCCGGTTCGACGGGCGGGGCGAAGCTTGGCGCTATCTGGCGGCGGGCTTCGACATCACGGACAAGAAGAGCAACGAGGAGCGGCTGCTGGAGAGCCGGGAGGAGGCCCAGGCCGCCAACAAGGCCAAGACCGAGTTCCTGGCCAACATGAGCCACGAGATACGCACGCCGCTCAACGGCGTCATGGGGATGCTGCAACTGCTGGAGACGACGGCCCTGGGACGGGAGCAGGGGGAATACGTGTCGGCGGCCGTGAAGTCGTGCGAACGGCTGACCCACCTGCTTTCGGACATCCTGGACCTTTCGCGGGTGGAGGCCGGGAAGATGATGATGAGCGCCAGGCCCTTCCATCTCAAGAAGGTGGTGGTGGAGGTCTGCCGGCTCTTCGAATTGACGGCGGAGCAGGCCCACCTGCGCATGTCCTGCTGCATGGACGCCTCCATTCCCGAAGTCCTGCTGGGCGACAAGCTGCGCATCCAGCAGGTGCTCAACAATCTGGTCGGCAACGCCCTGAAGTTCACCCGCTCGGGCGAGGTGCGGCTCGAGGTCCTGCGCCAGTTGCCGCCCGACCATGAACAGTTCCGGATTCTCTTCATCGTCTCCGACACCGGCATCGGGGTGCCCGACGAAAAGATCGCTGCGCTCTTCAGCCCCTTCACCCAGGTTTCCGCCGGATATACCCGGCAGTTCGAGGGGGCGGGGCTGGGGCTGGCGATTTGCAAGCGCCTGGTGAACCTGATGGGCGGCAACATCGCCATCGACTCGGAGGCGGGCGTGGGAACGGCCGTGGCCGTCAGCCTGCCGCTGCCGCCGGTGACGGAACCGGCGGCCGAGCGCGGCGGGGAAGGCCCGTTCCAGGCCTCTCCGGCCATAGGGCTGCGCGTCATGGTCGCCGAGGACGATTTCGTCAACTGCTATGCGGTGCGCGTCATGCTCGAACAGTCGGGCTTCCGGGTGCACACGGCGGGCAGCGGCCGGGAGGCGATCCGTCTTCTCGGGGAACACGCCTTCGACGTCGTGCTCATGGATGTCCAGATGCCCGACATGAACGGTATCGAGGCCACCGAGGCGATCCGCAGGGGCGAGGCGGGCGAGCGGTGCGTGGCCATTCCGATCGTCGCCATGACCGCCTACGCCATGCCCGGCGACCGCGAACGGCTGCTCAAGTCCGGCATGAACGCCTATGTGGCCAAGCCTCTGAGCAAGGCGGCGCTGCTGGACGCCATGGCCGAGGCCATAACGGACGCGCAACGGATGTGACGCCCCGCCCCGGAAGCCCGCAGCAACCGGGCGCTTGTCGGCGTCCCGTAACCAACATCATCCCAAGTCAGGTGAAGATGACCACACGATTCGCTCCGGCCGAGCGCAGCCCCAGAGAGAAGGTCGAGCAGGATTTCCAGTCGATCTCGCAAAATGTCTGTTCGATCTATTTCGACAACTTCCCCCTGCCCCTGTGCGTCCTCAACGGCCACCGGCAGATCGTCTTTTCCAACCGGGCCTGCCTGGAGATGCTCGGCATCCGGGACGCGGCGGGGTTCGTGGGCAGCCGTCCCGGCGAAGCCATGCACTGCGTCTATTCGGGGCTGGAGCCCGGCGGGTGCGGCACCTCGAAGTACTGTGGCGAATGCGGCGTGTCCAGGGCCGTGCTCAAGAGCATGGAACGCAATGCCGCTGCGGCCCACGACTGCCGGATTCTCCAGTCGGAGGGCGGCGAGTGCCGCGCCCTGGACTGCCGCATCCACACGGCGCCCTTCGACATAGAAGGCTCCCGGTACTACGTCCTCACCATCCAGGACATCAGCGACCTGAAGCGGCGCGAGGTGATGGAGCGGGTGTTTTTCCACGACATCCTGAACACGGCTGGCGGGGCCATGAACCTGGTCGAGATCCTTCGGACGGGAGGGGGCTGCAACCTCGAGGAGAGCCTGGAATTGCTCGGCATGGCCCTGAACGGCCTGGTGGAGGAGGTGCTGACCCACCGGGACCTGCTGCTGGCGGAAAAGGGAGACTATCCCCTTTCCGAGACCACGGTCCCGTCCCTGGGGATGGTGGAGGCCGTGGCCCGGGAAATGCGGCAGCATCCGCTGGCCGAGGGACGGATGATCGAGATCGTTCCGGGGTCGGCGGACGGCGCGATCAGGGCGGACCGCTCCCTGCTGCGCCGGGTCCTGGTCAACATGATCAAGAACGGGCTGGAGGCCACGCCGCCCGGCGGCAGGGTCGGGGTCGGCTGCCATTGCGCCGGGGCGGACGTCGTCTTCGAGGTGCACAACGACCAGGTCATGGAGCGGGCGACGCGGCTCCAGGTCTTCAAGCGCTCCTTCTCCACCAAGGGCAGGGGGCGCGGGCTGGGCACCTATTCCATCAAGCTGCTCACGGAGAACTACCTCTGCGGCAAGGTCGAGTTCGTTTCCAACGAGCAGGTCGGGACCGTGTTCCGGGTCTCCTTCCCCGCCGTCGCGGGGCTCTGAGCGCGCCCCGCCGGAGTCGCTCCTAGCGTTCGCCCTTGCGGAACGGGATGAGCAGCGCCCTGGGATAGGCGGCGCGCCGCGACATGACGATCAGGGCGATGATCGAGAAGACGTAGGGCATCATCAGGTAGAACTGGTACGGGATGGCCATGCCCGACTGCTGCTGCACGCGCATCTGCACCGCGTCGAAGGCCGCGAAGAGCAGGCAGCCCAGCAGCGCCTTGCCCGGTTTCCACGACGAGAAGACCACCAGGGCGATGCAGATCCAGCCCCGGCCGTTGACCATGCCGATGTAGAAGGCGTCGAAGGCGGACATGGTCAGGAACGCGCCGCCCACGGCCATCAGCGCCGAGCCGGCCACCACCGCGCCGGTGCGGATGGCGAAGACCGAGAGCCCCTGCGCCTCCACGGCCATGGGGTTCTCGCCGGTCATGCGCACGGCCAGGCCGAGGGGGGTGCGGTGCAGGACGTAGCCCACGGCCAGGACCATGAGGAAGGCGAGGTAGGTCAGGGCGGACTGGTTGAACAGGATCTCGCCGACAAAGGGGATGTCCGAGAGGCCGGGGATGGCGAAGGGCATGAAGGGCGCGATCTTGGGCGGGGTGGTCGCCTTGGGCAGGAGCATGCGGAAGACGAAGGACGAAAGGGCCGAGGCGAGCATGGTGATGCCCAGGCCGGTGACGTGTTGGGACAGGCCGAGGTGCACGGTGAACAGCGAATGGAGCAGGCCGAACAGGCCGCCGACGAAGGCGGCGAAAAGGATGCCGGTCCACAGCGTGCCGCCCAGGTAGACCCAGGTCCAGCCCGCCATGCAGCCTGCGGCCATGATCCCCTCGATGCCGAGGTTGAGTACGCCCGCGCGTTCGCAGATCAGCTCGCCCAGCGTGCCGAAGAGCAGCGGGGTGGCCATGCGGATGGTGGCCATCCAGAAGCCGGTTTCCAGGAGGAAGTTGAGGACGTCCACGCTACCTCCAGCGGATGCGGTAGTTCGCCAGGAACATGGAGACCAGGACCGAGAGCAGGCAGACGGCGGTGGTCACGTCGGCGATGTAGTTGGAAATGTTGATCGCCCGGCTCATGGAGTCGGCCCCGATGTAGATGACCGCCACGAATATGGAGGCCGCGACCACGCCCAGGGGATGGAGCGCGGCGAGCATGGCGACGACGATGCCGGAGTAGCCGAACCCCGGCGAGAGGTCGAGGGTCAGGTATCCCTTGACCCCGCACAGCTCGGATACGCCCGCCATGGCCGCCAGCCCGCCCGAGAGCAGGGCGGTGCGCACGGTGACGG
>JAZHDH010000210.1:0-3144 GCA_036584335.1 Pseudodesulfovibrio sp.
GTGCAGCTCACCGGCCGCACCCTGCCCTTCGACAACACCCTGCGCACGGAGTTCAGGCTCGGCGCGGTCGAGGTGGACCTGGGCCAGTACTGGGGCTACCTTCCCGTCGACACTCCGCTCCAGCTCGAAAGCGGCCGCTTCACCTCGGAAATCTCCCTGCTTTTCGAGCGGCCCGATGCCCATCGCATCAACTTCCTGGTGGGCGGCGGCGGCCGGCTGACCGACCTCAAGCTGCGCGACAGGGCCGAGGGCACGGTCCTCTCCCTGCCCAACCTTTCCTTTGAACTGGAAAAGTACTCCCTGGGCGACAACCGGCTGGAGCTCAGGAACGTGACCCTGGACCGGCCGCTCTGCAAGCTGGTCCGCCGACAGGACGGCGGCATCAACTGGGCGGGCTATTTCCATGCCGAGCCGGACGCGGGCAACGCCACCGCCGGTCCGGCCACCGGCGGGGCCTTCGTCCTCGACCTGCGCAAGATCGCCGTCAGCGGCGGCGAGCTGCAATGGGACGACCGGGCCGTGCCCGGCGGGTTCAAGCGCGCCTTCCGCAATCTGGCCGTGAACGCCGCGAACATCTCCACCCGCGATGCCGCCACCTGCACCTTCTCCGCCTCCCTGGGCAAGGAGGAGACCCTGGCGCTCAGGGGCGCAGCCATGATCGCCCCCGCGCCCGAGGGCAACGCCACCCTGACCGGCGCCGAGATCGACCTGGCCGCGCTCAACCCCTACTACGCCGAATTCCTGCCGCTCAACCTGGAGCGGGGCAAGGCGAGCTTTTCCGCCACCGTGGGCTTCCGGCCCGACGGCGGCGGCACGAACCTCGACGTCGTCGACGGCTCCCTGACCCTGACCGACCTGGCCCTGGCCAAGACCGGGGCCAAGCACCCGTCCCTGGCCCTGGACGAACTGGCCGTGACCGGCGTGCGCGTGGACCTCAAGGGACGCGACCTGGCCGTGGGCCAGGTCCGGCTGACCGGGCCGGACGTCCGCGTGGTCCGCGAGCCATCCGGCCGGATCGATCTGGTGCGGCTGTTCACAGCCAAGAACGAAGACAAGGATGCGGACGACAAGGCGGAAAGGGACCCGGACGACGGCGGCGGAGACGAGCCGCCCACCCCGGCCTGGACCGCCCGCATCGACGCCCTGCGCATCGTCGGCGGCGAGGCCCGCTTCACCGACCAGAACGACGACACCCCGGTGCGCCTGGGTCTGCGCGACCTGAACCTGAGCCTGGACGGGCTGACCACGCGCGAAGGGGCCGAGATGCCCTTTGCCCTGGACGCCGACTGGGGCGGACGCAGGGGCAGCCTGGAGGCCAAGGGAACCATCGGCATCACCCCGCTCAGGGCCGAAGGCGCGCTCAGCGTGCGCGACATCTCCCTGCGGCCGCTGGACCGGCTCCTGGCCGCCCACACCGAGCTGCTCTTCGCCTCGGGCGCGGCCAGCGCGGACCTGCTCTTTTCCTACGAGGCCGGGACGCAGGACAAGGTCTTGGTGACCGGCAACGGCGCGGTGACCGACGTCCAGCTCAAGGAGAACCAGGGCGACGGCGAGCTGGCGGGCTTCGACGCCCTGCGGCTCACGGACCTGCGCCTGACCGGCGAGCCCTACCGGATGGACGTGGCGGCCATCCACCTCAAAGGCCCCCGCGCCTCGGTGAACATCGACCAGACCGGCAACTCCAACGTGCGCCGCGCCCTGCGCCTGCCGCCGCCCGCGCCGGAACCTCCGGCCACGGACGAACCCGCCGCCGCGAAGACGCCGGCCAAGGCGGCGACGCCAAAGGACCAGGCCGATGCGCCACCGGCACCCGAGCAGGAGCCCGACGCCCTGGAGGCCGTGACCATCGGCAAGGTGTCCCTGGAGGGCGGCGTGCTCCGCTTCCGCGACGCCAGCGTCAAGCCGACCTACACCATGACCATGACCGACATGGGGCTGACCCTGACCGGCATTTCACGCGCGGCCGACGCCCGGCCCAAGTTCGACTTCACCGCCAAGGCAGGCCCGACCCCGCTGCACGTTCTGGGCGTACTCAACCCGCTCGCATCGCCGCCTTACTCGGACCTGTCGCTGTCGGTCTCCGGCATGGAGCTGGTGCCGCTCACCCCGTACACGCTCCGCAACCTGGGCTACCCCATCGAGAAGGGGCGGCTTTTCGCGGATGTGAAGTTCAAAACCGAAAACTGGGTGCTGACCGCAGACAACAAGTTCTTCATCGAGCAACTGGTGCTGGGACCCAAGGACAAACGGCCCGGCGCACCCAACGTGCCGGTGCAGTTCGGCCTCTCCCTGCTCCAGGACGGAAACGGCAACCTGACCCTGAACCTGCCCATCCGGGGGCGGCTGGACGACCCGGACTTCCGCGTCGGCTCCATCGTGTTCAAGGCCATCATCAACCTGATGTTCAAGGCCCTGGCCACGCCCTTCTCGCTGATCGGCTCCATCTTCGGCGGCGGGTCCGGCGCCAACATGGACTTCGTGGTCTTCGACCCCGGCCGCAGCGCGCTCACCGACACGGCGCGCGGCAAGCTGGACACCGTGGCGAAGGCCCTGGCCGAACGCAGGAAGCTCAAGCTGGACGTGGACGGCGTGATCGACCCGGTGGCCGACAAGACCGGCCTGGTCAAGGCGATCTTCGACCACAAGCTGAAGCAACAGAAGTACGACGACCTTTCGCGCCGCCAGCGGGCCAAGACCACCGTGGAAGAGACCGTGATCGAACCGGACGAGTACGAGGAGTACCTCTTCGACGCCTACCGCGACGAGGACGACCCGGACGACGAACGGCCCACCAGCCTGTTCGTGGTCGACCGCCAGCCCGTACCCTTCATGGAGAAGTTCCTCATGGACCGCATCACGGTCACGCCCGAGGACCTGGCCGCCCTGGCCGTGGACCGCGCCCGGGCTGTCAAGGACTACCTCCTGGCCAAGGACCCGTCCCTGGCCGACCGCGTCTTCCTGCTCGACAGGAAGAAGGACCGCGAAACCAGGCCCGGCATCCCCCGGCACCGGGCCGACCTGGGCATCAAGTAGCCGAAACAAAATCGAAACAGAAAAGCCTTCGTGCATCGCACGAAGGCTTACGGATAACCATGTGTACTCCATGTTGAACTTCATATCGTTCATCGTTCCAAGCACGCTTCG
>JAZHDH010000211.1:0-6402 GCA_036584335.1 Pseudodesulfovibrio sp.
TGCCGTAGGTGTGGTCGAAGTGCAGGTGGGTGTTCAGGATGTGGGTCAGGGTCAGCCCGGCGCGCTTCAGGTGGCCGAGCACCGCCGCCGGGTCGCCGCCAGGGTCCACGGCCACGGCCTGGCCGTCGCCGCACAGCAGGTGGCAGTTGGTCTGGAGCGGCCCCAGGTGAAAGGTCTTGATTTCCATTACAGCGTCTCCAGCAGCAGGGCGGAAAGGGGTTTGCGGTCCGAGGAGCCCTTTTGGGCGGGGTGGCCCAGGGCGATGACGGCTTCCAGTTCGTAGAGGTTTGGGTTCAGGCCCAGGGCGGACAGCGAGGCCGTCTGGTCGTTGACGATCTGGCCGAGCCAGACCGCACCCAGCCCGAGGGCGTGGACGGCCAGGAGCATGTTCTGGATGCACGCCCCGGCGCTCTGGTGGTCCTTCATTTCGGAGTACATGGCCTCTTTTTCGAGCAGCACCGCTATGCAGGCGGCTGCCTCGCGCACGATGCGGGCGTACTTGGTGCATCCCGCCAGCCCTTCCCGGCGCGGGTCGCCCTTTCGGACGACCAGAAAGCGCCAGGGCTGGTTGTTCAGCCCGCTGGGAGCCCAGCGGCCCGCTTCGAGGATGGCGGTCAGGGCTTCGTCGGGAACCGGCTCGTCCGTGTACCTGCGGATGGAGCGCCGGTCGAGCATGGCCTGAATCACAGGATTGTCGCTTTGTTGCATCGTGCTGCACTCCTTTGAAAACGCCTCCACTGTGTAGCGCACCCAACCGGGAGGGGCAAGTCTTGTGACCCCTTTGCGCCGGTCCTTCCAGATCGATCGCCTCCGCCTTTCCGTTTGGAAGGCCGGTGCGCTTTTTTGCACGGTATTGTTAAGGAATACCTTCACAAAATAGAGAAATACGGGTATGCCTATGCCGTATGCCAGCACAGAAGCAGAGCGGCGATCTGGCTGAAGTCTATCTTCAGATCAGCCCCAACATATTGGAAACATTTCCTAAGTTCAGGCCGCCCGTTGCCCTGTATCACTTCGACCCCGCAGTGGCCCAGGTCAAGAAGTACCATGAGGCCGAAGCCCGGCTGGGCAAGGAGGGGCAGGAACTGGTGGCGGAATTCGCCAACGGGGGGACACTGTTTTTGCTGCGCGACGACTACCGCGTCTATGCGCGCCACCTGAGCAACAACCTCGGCCTGGTCCTGACCGAGGACGATTTCACCCCTCAGGAGGTGGCCGAGATTTTCTTTCTCGCCCTCAAGGACCGGATGAACGAATTTCTGGAGCAGCCCACCGAAGAGCCGCTCAGGTTGTTGGTCAGGGATCTGGCCATCCTGGTGGAATACCTTTGGGTTGATCCCGTGCGCGTGGAGCACCTGACCCGGTCGCTGCATACGGAGTACGATTTGGCCACCCACTGCGTGAACACCATGTTCGTGGGCCTGGCCCTGTTCACCATGGTCGTGCGGGGCAAGTACGAACGGGCCACCCTGGTCAGCCTCGCCCTGGGGCTGATCCTGCACGACATGGGCATGTCCAACGTCCCCAGATTCATCCTGGACAAGCCGCAGAAGTTTCTCCATGGCGACCGCGCGTCGGTGGAGAATCACGTCGAGGCGGGGTTGAGCAAGCTCACCCGGCTCAAGCTGCGCGACCCGCTGGTCCTGCAATGCGTGACCATGCACCACGAACGCGTGGACGGGTCCGGGTATCCCAAGCGGATCATGAAGCAGGGGCTGCCCCTGCCCGCCCGGTTGTGCGGACTGGCCGACGCCTTCTGCGCCCTGGTCAGCGTCCGCCCCCACCGCGAGGCCAAGGATTTCAAGGCGGCGGCCCTGATGCTGCTCAAGGACGGCGAGCGGTTCGACCCGACCCTGACCAAGCTGCTGGCCGTGCTGGTGGCCAAGGGCGTGGCCGAGTATCTGAGCCAGGCACCTGCGCCGGAAGCTGTTGCGGCCGGAAACGGCTCCGCCCCCGACGCCGCGCCCGAACCAGCCTGACGCGCGCTTTTCTCCGGATGGAGAAAACGACGGCTTCCATATCCAAACCGGACATGGGGGCCGTCGTTTCCGGGGGGCTTCGGCTATCTTTCGCTCCACCATGAGCGCATGCGCACGATTTCCTTGTCGTCGCCCTGGCGGCGCAGGCCGTGCAGCAGGGTCCGCATGCCGTTTTCCGGCTCGGTTTCGGCGCAGGCCGAGAGGTAGGCGTCTCCGGCAAAGGATTCGTTCTTGAACTGGATGTCGAGCGCCATGCAGCGGCTGCGCGCCGTCCATTCGGCGGGGGCGGCCTCGAAGCAGAATTCCCCGTAGCGCACGCTGTTGACGTGGTTGTTGATGTCCTGGTCCGCGCGGCGGGCCGTGACCGTGGCTGTGAACTCCGGGTCGCGCAGCCGGGGGATGGCGCCCGGCGGCATGAGCAGGGCGCGCTCGGCGTCGGGGATGCAGCGCGCGTCCAGAACCTCGTCCGGCGGGCAGGCCTTGCGGGTCTCGAGGTCCACGGCCACCCAGTTGCTGGTGGCCCGGCCGATGAGCCCGTTTTTGTCGTGGATCAGGAAATCCCTGGCCGCCACCAGTCGCTCGTTGCCCGAGGGCCAGGTGCCGACCCGGCAGGTTTCTCCGAACCCGGGCAGCCGGTGCATGATCAGATGCAGGCGGACCAGCATCCAGAAATGGCCGGTGGTGCGCAGGTCGCTGAAGCCGAAGCCCAATGCGTCGGCGTGGCGCGAGGCCACATCCTGGAGTTGGTTGCAGATCGTGGTGAGGGTGACCAGGCCGTCGGTCCGGGGCTCGTAGGAGCGGATATCGTAGGCGTGTTCAAAAATGAGCGGGGAGGTGGCGTTCATGGGGTGCCTTGTCGCGATGAAGCCGCACGGGCGGACGGATTTAGAGATATTTCTGGATGATGTCGTCAAGGGAGTCTTCGGCTGCGGCCTCGTCCAGGGCCTGGGAAAACCGCTCGATCACGCCCTTGGCGTCCGGGTAGTCCAGGCGCAGGCCGAAATGGAAGCTGGAAGGGTTGCCCACGGCCAGTTCGCGCACCATGATCCTGTCGCGGAGCCCGCCCTGGGCCATGGCGTGCATGGCGGCCAGGGTGTTGCCCACGAAGATGTCGGCGCGGCCGTCGGCGACCATGGCCATGGCCTCCTCCAGAGTGTCTGCCCAGGTGATGTGCAGGTCGGGCGGAAAGGTTTCGTTGGCCCAGCCGTTGCCCGCGTAGTCCACCTGGCGGAAGTCGCGCAGCCCCTTCAGGCCGGTGATGTGGTCGATCTCGACGCCGCGCGGGTTGTCCTTGGCGCGGAAGATGGCGGGCAGGCTTTCCAGCACCGGCTGCCTGCAGAAGAGCATGAACCGGCAGCGGGGCTCGGTGGGGTTGGTGCACAGCGCGTCCACCTTGCCGGTGCGGACCATGTCCTGGACGGCGGCCCAGGGCGCGGCCCGGTGGCGGACGGCCATGCCCATGCGCCTGCCGAGCAGTTCGTCCACGCACTCCACCAGGATGCCTGTCATCCCGCCGTCGCGCTCCATGGAAAAGGGCGCAAACGCGCTGTTCCAGCCGCAGATGACGGTATTGTCGGCTGCGAGGGTGAAGGAAGGGGCCAGGGCCAGGGCGGCGCCTGCCGTTCCGATCATGGCCAGGGCTTGTCTGCGCGAAAGGGTGGTCATGGGGTCACCTGCGTCGGTTGAAATTGCCGGATGGGCCGCATCATAGAGCGAGCGGCGCATGATTGCAATGCGCCGTCCGCAAAAGAAAATCCGATCCCGGGATCAGCGCAGGAAGCTGCGCACGCCGGTGAACACGATCTGGGCGGCCATGGCCGAGAGGACCAGGCCGGTGATCTTGGTCAGCACGGAGAGCCCCAGCGGGCCGATGACCTTTTTGGCGGCCGAGGCCGAGAGCAGGAGCGCGCCCACGGTCACGCAGGCGGCCACCAGGGCGCCCGCGCCCACGGCCTGCTGCGGTCCCTTGAGCTCCGCGCCCAGGACCAGCAGGGTGCCGATGGTCGCCGGGCCTACGGTGATGGGCACGGCCAGGGGGACCACGGCCACGTCCGGGTCGTCGCCCGGCTCGGGCTTCTGGCGCTTGCCCGAAACCAGGGACACGGCCGACAGGAAGAGCAGCGAGCCCGCGCCGATGCGGAAGCCGTCCAGGGTGATGCCCAGGGTGGAAAAGATCGGATTGCCCAGGAAGTAGAGGATCAGCGCCACGACCAGCACCGCGATCATGGTCCGCAGGGCCAGCTTGCGCTGCTCGGCCACGCTCATGCCCTCGGTCAGCGAGAGGAATGCCGTGAGCACGAAGAACGGCGTCAGCAGGAAGAACAGCTTCATGTAAAGGGAAATGAACAGGGATGTCACGGCGTCCTCCTGCGGCGGGCTATTCTTCGAGCGCTTCGCCGATCTTGATTTCGTTGGTCAGCGGATCGATGCGGGTGAAGCTGATGGCGAACGACTGGCCCGGGTAGAGCTTGTCGCCGAGCACCTTCTTGGGGACCCGGACGTTGATCTGCAGATGGGGCATGGAAAGGGCGGCCATGGGGCCGTTTTCCTCCACCAGCACTGCGGGTTGGAGCGCCTTTCGGTTCTGGGCCAGATACACCAGCTTCCAGTAGCGCGGACGGTAGCGCTGCACCGCGCTCACGGCCTTGATGCGCAGATCCAGATGGGTGGCCAGCCGGTCCAACTCGTCGCGGGTCAGGCGCGGCGCGCCCGTGGCCAGGAAGGTGCAGACCTGGGCCATGTTCAGGAAATCGGTGTAGCGGCGCAGGGGCGAGGTGATGGGCGCGTAGGCCGGAACGCCGAGGGCCGCGTGCCGCCGGGGCGCGGTTTCCAGGATCGGGGGCAGCAGCAGCTTGACCGCGCGCAGGATTTCGGCGGGCTCGGTGAAGATGCCTGCGGACTCCTGGGGCAGGGCGATGTCCTGGGTGCGGTGGAGCAGGGGCACGTCGTGCTCCTGCGCCCAGCGGGCCAGGCCTGCGTTGGCCAGGATCATGAACTCGCTGACCACCAGCTCCGAGCGCGGGCAGGGGGCCTTGAGGGTGACGTCCACCCGGGCCTCGCGTCCCTCGCCGTGCAGGACGACCACGGGTTCGGGCTTGCGGATGACGCTCGCCCCGGATTCGAGCCGACGCTCCAGGCGCAGTCCGGCCAGCCGGTGGGCCAGGACCATGGCCGGGTCCGAGCCGGACTCGATGGCCCGCTCTGCGGTTTCGTAGGTGATGTTCGCCCGGACCGTGATCCAGGCCGCGCGCGGCGCGACCGAAAGCAGTTCGCCCCGCGCGTCCAGCTCGAAAGTGGCCAGCAGGGCCGGGCGCGGCTGGTCGGCCAGCAGGCTGTAGAGCCCGGTGCTCAGCTCCTCGGGCAGCATGTGGGCCGTGCCTTCGGGCAGGTAGAGAGAGGTGGCGCGGTCCAGCACCGCCTTGTCCAGGGGCGAACCGAATTCCCAGTGGGTATCGGGCCGGGCCAGGCCGATGGTCAGCCGGTAGCCGTCGCCGTTCTTTTCGATGTGGAAGGCGTCGTCGATGTCGCGGGTGGTCTCGCCGTCGATGGAGACGAATTCCATGGTCTCCGGCTTTTGTGCCTGATTGGAAAAGTCGCTTTTTATCCTTTCGATTTCATTGGTAAAGGATTGTGTCCACTCGTTTCCCCATTCGTATTCCGCCTCGTCCAGGAAGTGGTTGTGGTGGACCGGCAGGATGCCCCAGGTCTGGGCCAGGAGCAGGGGAAGGTACGGCACGTCCGGCAGTCCCTTGGTGATGGCGGCCCATATCTTGCGGTCGTTTTCGTCCAGCCGCTGGGCGACGGCTCCCCGGAGGATGCGGGCCAGATTCTCGGCCGACTCCGGCTCCAGCCCGACGATCTTGGGGCTGCGGCCCTGGACGTGGGCGCTCCAGAGCTCGGCCAGCAGGGTCTGCCCGGCGCCGGTGATGGCCTCGCGTTCCTTTTCCTCGGTTTGTTCGCGCAGCCGCTGCTCGACCTTTTCCTCGGGCCATATTTCGAACACGGGCGGCCGGAACTTGAAATGGGTCTTGGTGGCGAGCATGGCCCGGCCCAGCCCGGCCATCTCGTCCGGCCCGGCGTCTTCCCAGAGCAGGCCCGCGAACCAGGACAGGGGCGCGTTTTCCATCTCGCCCTGGGCCAGATCCCACAGCTCCATGACGTCGATCCCGGCCTGGATCTCGCCGCGTTGTTCCTGGTGCTTGTTGAGGATGTCCTGGATTTCTTGGCGGTTGGCTTCGGGATCGCCCGCAGGCCCGGTCCAGGGCAGGATGCGGGCGGCCGGAATCTTCATCTCCCGCCGGTTGATGGTCCACAGCCGGAGTCTGCCCGAGACATCCTCCAGGACCCAGGCCAGCTGGGGCTGGTCGCCTTGCATGAATTCCACCACCGTGCCGGGGCGGACCGAGGGACTGAGCAGGTTCTT
>JAZHDH010000211.1:6502-16292 GCA_036584335.1 Pseudodesulfovibrio sp.
CTTGCATGAATTCCACCACCGTGCCGGGGCGGACCGAGGGACTGAGCAGGTTCTTGTTGGCCATGAATGTCGCTTTATCCAGAGTTTCGCGCTGTTGTAACGCATATTATCACGAAACGATTGCCACCGTAAGGGGGCCGGAGTATGGGTGGCCCATGGAACGGGAGCTCATCGAAGCCATCGGCATCGTGGCCGGATTCTGCACCACGCTCGCCTTCGCGCCCCAGGTGTTTCGCACCTGGAAAACCAGGTCCGTGGGCGACATCTCGCTGGGCATGTACGGGCTGCTGTGCTTCGGCGTGGCCCTGTGGCTGGTCTATGGCCTGCTGGCCGATTCCCTGGCCGTCACCCTGGCCAACGCGGTGACCCTGGTCCTGGCCCTGGCCGTACTGGTCATGAAGATCCGCTTCGGCCGCGCCGCGTCCGTCTGCCCGGACGATCCTTCCTGACCGCTCATTCCGCCAAAGTATTCCAATACGCGAGCGTCCGCCGGGCGCGCGGCAACGAAGCCGCTTTTGCCGTTTTCTTCCTTCTTTTTCTCTTCATCCCTTCCGTTCTCCCCGGCCGCGCAGGCTGGTGAGAACGTGCCGGATGCGAGGCGCAAGCGACCGGCGGGATCGAAGCGTATCTTAATACGCGAGAGTCCGCCGTGCGCGCGGCAACGAAGCCGCTTTTGCCGTTTTCTTCCTTCTTTTTCTCTTCATCCCTTCCGTTCTCCCCGGCCGCGCAGGCTGGTGAGAACGTGCCGGATGCGAGGCGCAAGCGACCGGCGGGATCGAAGCGTATCTTAATACGCGAGAGTCCGCCGTGCGCGCGGCAACGAAGCCGCTTTTGCCGTTTTCTTCCTTCTTTTTCTCTTCATCCCTTCCGTTCTCCCCGGCCGCGCAGGCTGGTGAGAACGTGCCGGATGCGAGGCGCAAGCGACCGGCGGGATCGAAGCGTATCTTAATACGCGAGAGTCCGCCGTGCGCGCGGCAACGAAGCAGACGGTGCGTTATCGCCAGCCTGCGCCTAGTGTTTGAAGGAGCGCTGGCCGGTGAAGACCATGGCGACCTGCGGGGTGGCTTCGTTCACGGCCTGGATCACCTCGTGGTCGCGGATGGAGCCTCCGGGCTGGGCGATGGCCGTGACGCCCTGGTCGATGCACAGGTCCACGCCGTCGCGGAACGGGAAAAAACCGTCGGAAACGACCACGGAGCCGGGCAGGCCGCCGCGCGCCTCCTGGGTGCGTTTCTCGATGTCCTCGAGCCTCGCCTTCATTTCCGGGTCCTTGATGGCCGCCAGCTTCAGCTCGAACAGGGATTTGCCCAGCTCCTTGGAGGAGAGCAGGTCGGCGTACTTGATGTAGGCCTTGGTCACGGCCAGGAGTACGCAGCCGACGCGGTCCTGCTCGCCGGTGCCGATGGCCGTGGTCACGCCGTCGCGCACGAAGAGCACGGAGTTGGAGGTCACGCCCGCCTCCACGGCCCAGGCGAAGAGCAGGTCGTCGGCCTCCTGCCTGGAGGGGGTGCGGGCGACATAGGCGTTGCCGTCCTTCTCGGCCCTGGCCGGGAGGAAGTCGTCCACCGCGAGGATGGCGTTGCGGAAGGAGAACTGGAGGACCATGCCGCCGTCGGACAGGGACTTGATGTCCAGAAACGGGGTCCGGACCAGTTCGCCGAGCCGGGTGATGCCGGGAATCTGGAGGATGCGCAGGTTCTTCTTCTGCCTGAGTACGGCCAGGGCGTCGGCGTCGAAGGCCGGGGCGGCCACCACCTCGAAATACACGGAGTTGACCAACTCGGCCGTGGCCAGGTCCAGGGGGCGGTTGACGACCACGGCCCCGCCGAAGGCGGCGATGCGGTCCGCCTCGAAGGCGCGTCGCAGGGCCACGGCCACGCCTTCTTCGGTCCATGCCGCGCCGCAGGGGTTGTTGTGCTTGAGGATCAGGGCCGCCGGTTTGGCGGAGAGGTACTGGAGGATATTCAGGGCGTTGTCCACGTCGGTCAGGTTGGTCTTGCCCGGGTGCTTGCCCGCCTGGAGCATGTGTTCCTCGGTCAGGGCGGAGACGAGCCCCTGGCCCGCGCCCATGAACCTGACGCCGCCCACTTCGAGTCGGCCCCGGACCATCTCGTAGAGGGCCGCGGGCTGGTCGGGATTCTCGCCGTAGCGCAGCCCCTTGGTCTCGCCGTCGATTTCCCAGGTGCGCTTCCTGAACACCAGCTCCTGGTCGCCCAGGGTCAGCTTCATGTCGGCGGGGAACGGGTCCTGCTGCAACGTATGATACATTTTTTTCAAGTCGCTCATGGCGGGTCACTCCCTGTTTATGCTCGTGAGGGGGCGGTCATAGCACAGCTTGCCCCGGTGGGCAATTGCGCCGGTCCGGGCCGCCCCGGCAAACTTTTTTCCGAAAAAGTGAAATTATCATAGCTCGGGTTGAAGCAATTCGTGTAACAATAAGAAAGAGGTCTCCTACCTATCGACATGGTGACTAACATTGCAACAGGAGAGGGTGTCATGAAGCGATTTCGGGACTGGGGGATGCGTACCAAGGTGTTGAGTCTCTTTCTCGCGACCATCACCATCTTTCTGGCAGGGTTGCTCGGATATTTCATTCCGGTGGTCGGCGATTCCCTCATGGCCGAGAAGCGGCTGGCGACCAAGAGCTCCGTGGAGACCGCCTATTCGGTGGTGGCCCACTACGGCGGGCTGGCGTCCGAAGGCAAGCTGACCAAGGAGGAGGCCCAGGAGCGGGCCAAGGAGGACGTCGCGGCCATGCGCTACATGGGCGACAACTACTACTGGATCAACGACACCGGCCCGGTGATGATCATGCACCCGGTCAATCCCAAGCTGAACGGCCAGGACGTGAGCGCGAGCGCCGACCCTACCGGCAAGCGTCTGTTCGTGGAGATGGCCGACCTGTGCAAGCGGGCCGGGGAGGGGTTCGTGCCCTACATGTGGCCCAAGCCCGGCAGCGACAAGCCCGTGGACAAGATTTCCTACGTCAAGATGTACCAGCCGTGGGGTTGGATCGTGGGCAGCGGCATCTACGTCGATGACGTGGCCGCCCAGGTCTCGTCCCTGCGGCTCAGCATCATCATCCCCACCGTGCTGGTCATGGCGCTGATCCTGCTCATGGCGGCGCTGGTGGTGCGCAGCATGGTGCTGCCGCTGCAGGAGGCCGTGGAGGTATCCAACCGCATGGCGGGGGGCGACCTGACCATGGACGTGACCGTGCGCAGCCAGGACGAGGTGGGACAGATGTCCCAGGCCATGGCCAACATGCTGCACGCCCTGCGCGACGTGGTCGGCGAGGTGCGCTCGGCCAGCGAGCAGGTGGCCGCGGGCAGCGAGGAGCTGTCGGCCGCAGCCATCGAGTTGTCTCAGGGCGCTTCGGACCAGGCGGCCAGCGTCGAAGAGGTTTCGGCGTCCATGGAGGAGATGACGTCGAGCATCGGCCAGAACGCGGAGAACGCGCAGACCACTAATTCCATGACCACCAAGGCCGCAGCCGACACCGCCAGGGGCGGCGAGGCCGTGTCCAAGACCGTGGAGGCCATGAAGCAGATCGCGGACAAGATCCTCATCGTCGAGGAGATCGCCCGCCAGACCAACCTGCTCGCCCTGAACGCGGCCATCGAGGCCGCCCGCGCGGGCGAGCACGGCAAGGGATTCGCCGTGGTGGCGGCCGAGGTGCGCAAGCTGGCCGAGCGGTCGGGCGGCGCGGCTTCGGAGATCAGCGAGCTGTCTTCCTCCAGCGTGCGCGTGGCCGAGGAGGCGGGCGAGCTGCTGGCCAAGATCGTCCCGGACATCGAGCGCACGGCCGAACTGGTCCAGGAGATCGCGGCCGCGAGCAACGAGCAGAACAGCGGCGGCGAACAGGTGAACCTGGCCGTGCAGCAGCTCGACAAGATCATCCAGCAGAACGCGTCCGCGTCCGAGGAAGTGGCCTCCACCTCCGAGGAACTGTCGGGCCAGGCCGTGCAGTTGCAGCAGACCATCCGTTTCTTCAAGCTCGGCAACGTCGAAGACAACAGGCCCACGATGGTGAAGAAGAGCAGGCCCAAGGGGCTGGCCGCCGGCAAGGGCGGCGCGCACAAGGCCGCCCCGGCCTGCAGGCCCGCGCCCCCGGCGGGCGGGGACGGGCTGGACCTCGCCCTGGACAGCGACGACGCCTTCGAGCGGTTCTGATCGCGAAATGACCCCAATCCCAGGGGAGCCGCCCGGCCGGGCGGCTCCCCATTTCCGTTCGGATCGGGCCGGGTGGCTCTTTTGCGTTGTCGGACCGGTGTGAATTTTGTTATGCAATGATTCCGGCGGAGACGACGAGACCAAGAACCGAGGAACCAATGTCAGAAACCTACCTGGAAAAGGCGCTGCTCAAGCTCGCCCGGCAGATCAACGCCTACGACGAGGCCTCCCTGATGAGCCTGTGGGAGAAATATGCGGAGAAGGTCCGCCGTTTCGAGCCGACTCGACGGTGGGAGGAAGCGGTGGTGGTCTTCAATCTCATCCAGTCCACCCGCCTGAAGAACCAGCTCTTCAATTTCAATTGGGCCAGGTCCCGCAAGCCCGACGATCCGCCCGTCGAGATCGACCTGGCCGCCCTGACCGCCCCCGAGCGCAAGGTCCGCGAGGTGGAACCGCACGGGGAGGAAGGGCTGCACGCCGTTCCCGATCCCGCATCGCGCAAGGACCGCAAGGGCAAGCTGCTCACCCTCCAGCCGAAAAACAAGAAATAGCCGGGTCCCGTGCATTGACATGCGTCCCGGTTTGTATTTACGGAAGATAACCGTTCGTGTGCGCATCGCACACCGGGGCGGTTCCCGGGATATTTCGTCAAGGAGCAACACACATGGCCAATATAGTGGTTTTCGGCTCCCAGTGGGGGGACGAGGGCAAGGGTAAGATCGTCGACATGCTCGCGGAGCAGGCCGACGCCATCGTCCGCTTCCAGGGCGGCAACAACGCCGGGCATACCTTGGTCGTGGACGGTGAGCAGTGCATCCTGCACCTCATTCCCTCCGGCATCCTGCACCCCGGCAAGCAGTGCCTGATCGGCAACGGCGTGGTTCTGGACCCGTTCGTCTTCTGCATGGAGCTGGACAAGCTCGCGGCCAAGGGCGTGGACGTCTCTCCGGGCCGGATGATGATCAGCCGCAAGACCCACGTCATCATGCCCTACCACTGCCGCATGGACGGCGCGCGCGAGGCCGCCAAGTCCGACGCGGGCAAGATCGGCACCACCGGCCGGGGCATCGGTCCCTGCTACGAGGACAAGATGAACCGCTGCGGCATCCGCGCCGGGGATTTCGAGAACCTTCCCCTGCTCAAGGACAAGATCGCCGCCGCCCTGGTGGAGAAGAACGTCCTGCTCAAGCATCTCTACGGCGCGGAACCCATGGACGCCGAGGCGGTCTACGAGGAATTGCTGCCCGTGGCCGGGCGGCTCACGCCCTACCTGGGCGACGTGTCCACCGCCATTCAGAAGGCGGCGGGCGCGGTCTTGTTCGAGGGCGCCCAGGGCACCCACCTGGACATCGACCACGGCACCTACCCCTTCGTCACGTCGAGCAACACGGTCACGGCCAACGCGGCCTCCGGCTCGGGCTGCTCCCCGCGCGACCTGGACCGGATCATCGCCATCGTCAAGGCCTACACCACCCGCGTGGGCAGCGGGCCGTTCCCGACCGAGCTGCTGGACGCGGACGGCGACTTTCTCCAGAGCCACGGCCACGAGTTCGGGGCCACCACCGGGCGCAAGCGCCGCTGCGGCTGGCTCGACATGGTGGTGCTCAGGGAGTCCGTGCGCCTCAACGGCCCCACCGAACTGGCCATCACCAAGCTCGACGTGCTCTCCGGCCTCAAGGAGTTGAAGCTGTGCGTGGGCTACGAGTACCAGGGGCGGCGCATCGAGTACCCGCCGCAGGGCCAGAACGGCATGGCCGACGTGACCCCGGTCTATGAGGTCATGCCCGGCTGGGACGAGGACCTCTCCGCCTGCCGTTCCTGGGGCGACCTGCCCGCCAACGCGGTCGGCTACCTGCGCCGCATCGAGGCCGTCTCCGGCGTGAAGATCGGCATCGTGTCCGTAGGACCCGACCGGGTACAGACGTTCTAAGGGGGAAACGGCAATGACTGCGAACGCCGATCCGCTGGCCGCCCTCGCCGGGCAGGAGCATGCGGTCAAGCGTCTGAACGCCATTGCGCACGACCCGCCCCAATCCATGGTCATCGAGGGCGGCGATGCGGACAGCCGCGTCGCCCTCGCCCTGTATTGGGCCATGCGCCTCAACTGCGAGTCGGGCGGCGTTCCCTGCGGCCGGTGCCCGGCCTGCCGCCAGATCGCGGACCTCGCCTTCAAGGACCTGCTCTTTTTCGACGGGCGCGAGGGGCTGATCAAGGTTCAGTCCGTGCGCGAGCAGCGCGGCACCTGGGGCCAGCCGCCCTCGGGCGACGGCTACCGCGTGACCATCTTCGCCGAGGCCCAGATGTTCATGACCGAGGCGGCCAACGCCCTGCTCAAGTCGCTGGAGGAGCCGCGCCCCGGCAACGTCTTCATCCTGGCCGCCCCCCAGCGTGAGCGGCTGCTCGAAACCCTGGTTTCGCGCTCCTGGGTGGTGACCCTGGCCTGGCCCGACGTGCGCGTCAACGATCCCGGGATTTCGGCCTGGACCGAGGCCTTGGCCGAGTGCTGGCGCACGGGCCGGGGCTGGTTCGGCCGCACGTCCTCCAAGGGCGCGGTGGACCGCGACCTGGCCATGGCCGTGGTCCTGGGCATGCAGCGCGAGCTGCGCGAGGCCCTGTCCGGCTCCTGCGCCACGCCTCTGTCCGCGCGGCTGGCGCAGACCTATGACGCGCGCGGCCTGCGGCGCATCGGGCTGGTGCTGGAGCAGGCCCAGGACGCCCTGAACACCCAGGTGCCGGTCAACCCGGCCATGGTGCTGGACTGGGCGGCCACCCGCATGGCCTGACCGTGCGCATCCTTCCCTACGACGGCCGCGATCCCGACCCCATCGTCACCCTGATCACCGACATCCAGATCGGGGAGTTCGGCGTGGACACTTCGGCCGAGAAGCAGCCGGACCTCCGCGCCATCCCGGAATACTACCGGCAGGGGGCGGGCAATTTCTGGCTGGCTCTGGAGGGCGGAGAACTGATCGGCACCATCGCCCTCAAGGACGTGGGCGGCGGGGTCTGCGCCCTGCGCAAGATGTTCGTGAAGCAGGCGTGGCGGGGCAGGGAGCGCGGGGTGGCCGGTGCGCTGATGCGCGAGCTGCTGGCCTGGGCCGGGGAGCGGGGCGTGCGCGAAATCTACCTGGGCACCGTGGACGTCTACCACGCCGCCCACCGCTTCTACGAGAAGAGCGGCTTCGCCGAGGTCGCCCGGGCCGACGTGCCCGCCACGGTCCCGCTCATGGACGTGGACGTCAAATACTACCGCTACCGCTTCACCCGCTGAACCCGTTATCCCGCTCCACGCGGCAGACGCGCGTTTTGAACGCCGCATACCACTGCCCTGCGCGGGCCATGGCCGCCCGGTGTTCGGGGTGGCGTCGCCATGCCCGGATGGACGCCTCGTCCCGCCAGTAGGAGACCGTGATCCCCACGCCGTCGCGGGCGGATTCAGCGCCCAGGAAGCCGTCCATGGTCCGGGCCAGGGCGAGCAGCCGTTCGCCGGCCTGCGCATAGCCCTCGTCCGCGTCCGTGCGTACCGAGGTGAAGATGACGGCGTAGTAGGGCGGCCTTGGCGTCGCCGCGAAACCGGGCGGGGTCAGATCAGGGTTATCCGTTTGCATTGCGATCCCTTGGGGATGAACAGGGCCATTTCCGGCAGGTCGGCCATGGCCTGCTCCAGGTTCTGGGCCAGGAAGCGCGAGGGCATTTCCTCGAAGGCCGGGCCGGGCCGCAGAAAGGTGCGGCAGAACATCTCGCCCCAGTTGGTGGTGTAGATGACCGATGCCTGCTCGACGCGCTGGACGTCCGGGGCCACGGTCAGGTTGCAGATGAACAGGGCGCGCAGCACCCGCTCGGATTCCAGGCCGTCGTTGATGTCGCGCTCGAAGGCCTCCGCAAAGGGGAAGAAGTCGCGCATGATCGGCATCAGCCGTTGCAGGTCGGCCACGGAGATGGGGGCCATGGTCCGGTCGCCCTGGAGGTGGCTCTTGGGGTGGTGGATGCGGTTGGCGAAGAGCCAGGCCAGCAGATGGACCGGGTCCCCGCTCTTGTGCAGCACCTCCATGGACTCCACGGACCGGTTGGCCTGGGCGCGCGAGCCGCCGCGCACCTGCCACACGGTCTTTTTGCCCGGAGCCTTGTCCGCGCTGAAGTGGAGGATGGCGAATTCGTCCATGCGTTCGTCCATGAACGGCACGCGCATGACCTTGTGCGGCTTCTGGGAGAAGTTGGCCCCGATGCGGCGGCCCATGCGCGTCAGGTCCTCGCTGTTGATCAGGGCGTCGGTTTGTCCGCTCCCCCGGATGCCCTCCTGGATGCGCTGGTAGGTGTCGACCATGCACCGCCTGACCGAAGCGCCCATCTTGAGCGACTTGCCGAAGGTCAGGGCCACGTGGGAATTGCGCACGCGTTCCGGCTCCACATAGCCCCGTCCGAACAGCGTGTGGATCAGGCTGGCGTCCTCGCGCCGGGCGGGCAGGTTCATGAAGAACGGGATGTTGCACAGGTCGGCCTTGAACATGAAGGCGTCGGTGAGCAGTTTGGCCGCCTCCTTGTCCCCGCGCCGGGCGTGGTGGGCGTGCAGGGTGGAGAAGAGCGCGCCGTAGGGGTCGGTGCGGCGCACGTCGCGCCGGTTCATGAAGACGCTGCGTTTGATGCGGTCGCACAGGGGCAGGCGGTCGCCGCCCGCCTCCGCGTAGGTTTCCAGCAGGCCGAGCTTGAGTACGGACTTGAAGGGCGAGTGGATCGCCTTGACCATCTGCCACAGCGAGCCGCCGAAGTATTCGTCCGGGGGCACCGGGGCCAGGTGGCCGAAATCCTCCAGCCGGGGCTGGCCCGTGACCGGATAGCGCCGGGCGGTCTGGATGCAGGCGTCGTAGGTCTTGTCGTCGGCGCCGGGCGGGGTCACCCACCAGGCGATGTGCTTGCCCGCCAGCCGGAGCGCCGTGCGGTAGAATTCCTCCTTCAGCAACAGGGCCTGGGCCGACCCCGAGCTCTCCGCGTCGTCGCCCGAGGAAAAATGGTTGTCGCGCACGTCGTCCATGCGCATGGGGAAGAAATGCGCTTCCAGGCCGAACTCGCTCTCGGCCCACAGCCCCAGGGCGTCGAGCTTGCGCTTGAGCCCGGTCTCGGCGTCCATGCCCACATCGCCGTCGTAGCAGACCCAGCAGTCCGCGTCGGATTTGTCGGTCTGGGCCACGGTGCCCAGGCTGCCCATGGCGTAGACCGCAAGGATGCGGATCTCGGGCCGTTTGTCCGGGGGGCGGTGGTCCGGGAAATACTGCCGGGTCAGCTCCAGGGCGGTCAGGCCGGGCGAATACCCCCACACTTCGCAGGTCGGAATGCCCCGCAGCTCGAATTTCCGCTCGAAAAGGTCGGTGCCGAGCAGGTGCGGCAGGATGCGCAGGAAGACCTGCTTCGCGCTGTCGAAGGCGTTCAGGGCGCGGATCAGCCGTTGCCGGTTGACCCCGAGCATGCGGTGTTCCCGGCGGTAGAAGGTCACCTCGCGGGACCAGGCGGCCAGGACCTTGTCGATCACCTCCGGGCCGATGGCCGAGGGGGCGGGCAGGGGACCGTTCTCCATGTCCGCAGCCAGCCGGGCGAAACGGTTGAGCCGCGCGCCGAGGAACAG
>JAZHDH010000212.1:0-3134 GCA_036584335.1 Pseudodesulfovibrio sp.
AACCCGGTGGTGCCCGAGGTGTACTGCATGTTGACCACGTCGTGCGGGCTGAGCTCGGCCTTGCGCGCGGCGTACTGCCCGTCGGAGACGATGGCGGCCATGGCCTGGAGTTCGGGAATGGAGTACATGCCCCGGTGCTTCTCGTGGCCCAGGTAGAAGACCCGCCTGAGCTTGGGAAACTTGTTGGTGCGCAGGTGGCCGCGCTCCTGGGTCTTCAGCTCGGGCACCAGTTCGTAGACCGACGACAGGTAGTCGTGGTCGCGGAACTCGCCGATGAGAAAGAGGTTCTCGGTCTCGGAATTTTCCAGCAGGTACTTGAATTCGTGGGTGCGGTAGTGGGTGTTGACCGTGAGCAGGACGGCCCCGATCTTGGCCGTGGCGAACTGGAGCATGACCCAGTAGGGCACGTTGTTGGCCCACACGGCCACCTTCTCGCCCCTTTGCACGCCCAGGGCCATCAGCCCCTTGGCCACGGTGTCCACCAGTTCATTGAACTGCTTGTAGGTCAGCCGGAAGTCGCGGTCCACGTAGACCACGGCTTCGGTGTCGGGGTGTTTTTCGGCGGTCTCTTCCAGCAGTTGGCCGAGGGTGATTTCTCGAAGCGCTGCCATGGCGGCCTACTCGGGGAAGTAGAGGACGGCGTAGATTTCGGCCTTGCCCTCCGCTGCGGCGATGTTGTGGGGCACCACCGAATTGTAATACACGGAGTCGCCCGGCTCCAGGATGGACTCCTCCTGGCCGTAGATCAGGCGCACCTTGCCGGAGTGGACCACGATGAACTCCTCGCCCTCGTGGGAGGACAGGGCGGTATCCTTGGCGGATTCGGGCAGCATCTCGATGAAGAACGGCTCCATGTGGCGGTCGGTCTTGCCCTTGCCCAGGGAGTGGAAGACCATGCCGGGCTCGGTGCCGCCCGAGTGGGTGATCAGCTCTTCCTCGCGCTCGGCCAGCCGGACGATGAGCGGGTCGCTCGACACCTGGTCGTCCATGAAGGTGCCCAGCCGCACGCCCAGGGCGCGGGCCAGCTTCACCAGCGGGCGCAGGGAAGGGTACTGGTCGTCCTCTTCGACGGCCTTGATGAATTCGTAGTCGAGCGAGGTGCGGCTCGCCAGGTCCTCGATGGTCAGTTTCTGTTTCTCGCGGTAGGACTTGATCCGCATACCGACGGTGCTCATGAACGGTTACTCCTCAAACAGGGGTTTGACACATATGTGAAATCTTCGCGCCAGGCCGGGCCGAAGACGGTGATTCGCCGTCCCTGCCTGTACCCGAAACAGGTGGGAATGTCACCTCAAACGGGCAACGGCCCGCGCGGACTGCCGAAATGTCGAAATGGCGACAAAGGCCCGGCCCGGCGCAGACCCGTTTGACTCCCGCCGGGGCGCGGTATAGGTTTTCGCCAATCCGACCACTGGGAGCGAGCCATGTACTGGATAGCCATAGGCGACATACACGAGGCCACCGACGTGCTGCCGTCCATCCCCGGCCTGGAGGGGGCCGAGGGCGTCATCATCAGCGGCGACCTGACCAACCGGGGCACCCGCCGGGCGGGCGAGCGCGTGCTCGACGCCGTGGCCGCCATCAACCCGCGCATCCTGGCCCAGCCCGGCAACATGGACACCGACGAGGTCCAGGCCGTGCTGCGCGAGCGCGGGGCCGACATCCACCTCAAGGTGCGCGAACTGGCCCCGGGCCTGGGGCTGATGGGCGTCGGCCTGTCCACGCCCACGCCCTTCGGCACGCCGGGCGAGGTGTCCGAGGAGACCCTGTCCGGCTGGCTGGACGCCACCGGCGCGGGGCTGGTCAGGTTCGACAGGATGATCGCGGTCATCCACGAGCCGCCCCGGAACACCGCCGTGGACCGGCTCTCCAACGGCCAGCACGTGGGCAGCCCGGGCGTGCGCCGCTTCCTGGAGCGCGTGCAGCCCGACCTGGCCGTCACCGGCCATATCCATGAGTCCGTGGGCACGGACCGCGTGGGCCAGACCCTGGTCCTCAACCCCGGCATGCTCGCCGGGGGCGGCTACGTGCGCATCGACTACGTGAACGGCGCGCTCACCGCCGAACTGCTGAGCGTCTAGATGGCCGGGATCGGATTCGTCTGGGTCGGCAAGCTCAGGGAGCCGTTTTCCAGGGAGGGGTGCGCCTTGTACTGGAAGAAGCTCTCGCGCTTCTACTCCCTGGACGAGTCCGTGGTCCGCGACGCCCCGGGCAAGCTGCCGCCTGCGGACAAGAACCGGCGCGAGGGCGAGGACATCCTCTCCAAGCTCAAAAAGGGCGACGCGCCCATCCTGCTCGACGAGCGCGGCGACCGGCTGACCTCGCGGCAACTGGCCGACCGGGTGCGGCGCTGGACCGAGGCCCCGAACCAGCGGCCGGTCTTCATCATCGGCGGGCCTTTCGGCCTGTCGGACGAGGTCAGGGCGGCGGCGCGGGAGTCCATCCGCCTGAGCGACCTGACCCTGCCCCACGAACTGGCGCGCCTGGTGCTGCTGGAGCAGCTCTACCGGGCGGCCACCATCCTTTGCAACATGCCCTACCACCACGACTGAGGAGCGACCCATGCTGGACCTGGATTACCTGGACCGTCTCGAACACTACTTCAAGAGCGGCGACTGCAAGTTCGAGTTCGACAACGGCGAGGAGGAGCGGCGGTTCCTGATTCTGGAATTTCTGGAGCGGCTGATGGAGCTGGGCGAGATCGCCGACGGCATGGCCACCAAGCTGATCTTCAAGGACGCCTACGCCTCGCTGACCACCGAGGAGGGCGCGGCCGCCGCCGAGGCCGAGGGCCATGGGCTGTCCATCGGTCAGGCGGGCGAGAGCGACCAGAAGTAGCGGGTGCCCCCGGCGGCGGGATAGTCCTTGCTCTGCCCGGCCCGCCAGCCGTCCGGCAGCTCGCCGGGCAACGGGCCGTTGGACAGGATGACCAGGACGCCGCCGTCCGCCAGCAGCGGGCGGGCCAGCCTCAGCAGCTCGCGCCAGGGCATGAAGGCGCGGCTGAGCACCAGGTCGGCCCGGCGGCCGTCCGTGCCGTCCGGCGCGTCCACCGCGTCCTCGGCCCGGCCGTGGAAGACCGTGGTCCCCGGCAGCCCGAGCCGCCCCACGGCCGAGCGCATGAACAGCGCCCGTTT
>JAZHDH010000213.1:0-3132 GCA_036584335.1 Pseudodesulfovibrio sp.
GGTGGCGGACGTGGGCGGCGACGTGTCGATCATGCCCGGCGTGACCCGGGAGCTGTTGCGGCTGCTGGACGATCGTCGGGAGACGTTCCTCTTCTACGACGTGCGCTTCGGGCGCGGCGTGGGCGTGGCCTTCAACGACACGATCCGGTCCATCCTCGCCGGGGTGGCGCCGGAGCAGGCCTTTGCCGAGCTGCAGACCGCCATCGCGCGCGGCCGGGTCTACCGGCAGGGGCGGTAGCCGGACCCCCCAAATGCAATCGGCACCCCCGGGGGGATGCCGATTTCTTGTTGCGTGCGGGCGAGGATCAGCAGGAGCAGCCGCCGGAAGAGCAGCCGCCACCGCCGTCGGAGGAGGAGCAGCCGCAGGAGCAGCCGCCACCGCCCACCGGATTGTCGGAATCGACGGTGAATCCGTAGTAGGTCATGTCGATCCGTACGTTGCCGGTCAGTTCCAGCAGTTCCTTGTCGATGACGAAGCGGAACCCGCCGGACTCGAATTCCTTGTCCTTTTCGTTCGGCTCGTCCAGGGCCAGCGTCAGCCGGTTGCCGGAGCAGCCGCCCGAGGCGAGGTAGACCCGGATGGGCGAGGGTTCCTTGTCCTTGAAGTGCTCCGCGAGCTGTTTCTGGGCGTTTTCGGTGACGTCGATCATGTTGTTCTCCTGTTGATGGTAGGAAATTGAACCTATGTCCGGCGGGAAGGGGTGTCAAATCGCCCCGCGCCGCCGGGGGGCCTCCAGTTGTCGAAGCGCCGCCGCGTCCGTTGCATGGAAAAGGGCGGCATCCCTGGTGGGGGATGCCGCCCTTGTTCGCCGTATGCGCTGCCGTTTAGCAGGAGCAGCTGCCGGAAGAGCAGCCGCCGCCGTCCGTGCTGCAACTGCCCGAAGAGCAGCCACCGCCGCCCAGCGGCTTTTCGGAATCGATCGTGAACCCGTAGTAGGTCATGTCGACCCGGACATCGCCGGTCTGGGCCAGAAGCGCCTTGTCGATCAAAAAGGTGAATCCACCCGTCTCAAACAGTTCATCCTTGTCGGTAGGCTCATCCAGAGCCAGGGTCAGGCGCGGGCCGGCTCAGCCGCCCGCCGCGAGATAGACGCGGATGGGAGAGGGATCCTTGTCCTGGAAGTAGCCCTCGAGCTGCTTCCGGGCGGCATCGGTTACTTCAATCATTGAAAGCCTCCTATTGGTGGTCGGGAAATGAACAGGTAGGTACTCTCCGGGGGTTTGTCAAATCCAAAGTCCGCAAAACCCGCCGCGCAGGTTGACCGTCCCGTGCCCCATGGGCTAGTTTCCCAGTCTGCACAAGCCTTTTTGCACCGTGAGGTTTTCTATGAAGGAATGCGGCACCATCTTGAACGGCAAGGAGATGAGCCGGACCCTGGAGCGGCTGGCCGTGGAGATCTACGAGCGGCGCGGCGACGACGCCACCCTGGCCATCCTCGGGGTCCAGCGGCGCGGCGCCGACCTGGCCGAGCGGCTCAAGAAGCTGTTGGACGCGCGGCTTTCGCGCAAGGTCCCCCTGGGCAAGCTCGACATCAACCTCTACCGCGACGACTGGACCACCAACCTGGAGCTCGCTCCGACCATCAACTGTTCCGAAATCGGGTTCGAGATCGAGGGCGCCTCCATCGTGCTGGTGGACGACGTACTCTACTCGGGCCGCACCGTGCGCGCCGCCCTGGAGGCCATCCTCGACTACGGCCGCCCGCGCCGGGTGGAACTGCTGGTGCTGGTGGACCGGGGCCACCGCGAGCTGCCCATCCAGGCCGACTACGTGGGCAAGAAGGTGGACACCCACGACCACGAGCACGTGGACGTGCGCGTGACCGAGCGCGACGGCGAGGACAAGGTCTGCCTCGTCAGGGACTAGCCGCCGTGGCCTTCGCTCCCATCGAGCGGGACCGGAAGCCGGTCCCGTGCATCACCCTGGTCGGCATGGCCGGGGCTGGCAAGTCCACCCTGGGCCAGCTCCTGGCCGACCGCCTCGGCTGGTGCCAGCTCGACACCGACCGTCACCTCGAATCCTTCTACGCCATGCCCCTGCAGGCGATCATGGACGCCTACGGCCTGGACGAGTTCCTGCGCATCGAAGGCACCCTGGTCGGCGAGCTGAGGCTGACCCGCACCGTCATCTCCACGGGCGGCAGCGTCATCTATTCGGACGGGGCCATGGCCCGGCTCAAGAGCCTGGGGCCGGTGGTGCTGCTCGACATCGACGAGTCCACCTTTCTCGACCGGGTGGGCCGGGCCGAGGGCCGCGCCCTGGCGCTCGGCCCGGGCAAGACCATGCGCGACCTTTACAAGGAGCGGCAGCCCCTGTACCGTGCCGCCGCCGACATCGTGGTCCGCACCGACCGGGACGCGCCCGAGCGCTGCGTGGACCAGATCCTCGAACAGATCGACCTGTCATGAAGAAACTGACCCCCAAGGCCGCCTACCGCAAGCTGGCCGCCCTCTACGACCGCATGGTCGCGCAGTACGGCGCGGCCGCCTCGGCCATCGGGCTTTCCTGCGACGGCTGCGGCGACAACTGCTGCCTCTCCTTTTTCCAGCACCACACCTATGTGGAGTGGGCCTACCTCTGGGAAGGGCTGAACCGGCTCCCGCCCGACCGGCTGGAGGCGATCCGCGCCAAGGCGCAGGCCTATGTGGACGACGCCCAGGCCGCCATGGAGCGTGGCGAGCGGCCTCACCTGATGTGCCCGCTGAACATCGACGAGAGGCAGGGCGTCTGCGGCCTGTACGGCCACCGGCTGATGATCTGCCGCCTGCACGGCGTGCCCAACACGCTGACCAGGCCCGACGGCAGCCGGGTCCGCTTTCCCGGCTGCTGCCGCTGCCAGGAGCGCACCGCCACCCTGGAGGAGGACGGCGGCATGGTCCCGGTCATCGACCGCACCCCGCTTTACCGCGACCTGGCCGCCCTGGAGATGCAGTTCGTGGGCGCGAACCTGCGCCAGCTCCCCAAGGTGGACCACACCATCGCCGAAATGATCGTCCTGGGTCCCCCTCGACTCCGATAAGCGCCCGCCTCGGCTCCGATAAGCGGCCGTTCGCTGCGTTGCTGCGCGCAGAGCAGACCCTCGCGTATTGGGATACGCTTCGGTCCTGCTCTGCGCTTGCGCCTTGCGCCCG
>JAZHDH010000214.1:0-3083 GCA_036584335.1 Pseudodesulfovibrio sp.
GTCGTCGGAGAGGATGATGTCCTCCATGCGGTCGAGCATCCAGCGCTGGTGGGCGTGGTTGGCGGGCACCCGGGCCTCCTTCATCCGCTTGAGCACGGACTGGAGCGCCTCCTCGGGGTGGTTGAAGGCGTACATCCACCCCCTCGCCGTGGCCTGGACCAGGGCGCGGCAGACCTCGGGCCGCCGGTTGGCGGTTTTTTCCAGGCAGTAGATGCCGTCCTCGGGAAAGTTGAGGTCGTAGTCGGAGAAGAAGAAGGTCTTCAGCTCCTCGGGCTCCAGCCCGTAGGTCATCAGCGTGTGGTACTCGTTATACCACATGCCGGACGCGGCCTGGACCCCGCCGCGCATGAACATGTCCAGCGAGTCGGACTGCGGGACCACGGTGACGCGCATGTGCTTCTTGCGGAACAGCGCCCGGGGCTGGATCTGGAACTCGTTGGCCCACATCCCCACCTTCTTGCCCTCCAGGTCCTCGATCTTCTCGATGCCCGACGACTTCTTGGTGATCAGCATCAGCGCCGAGTGCTGCACGAACTGCCCGATGTTGACGATGGGCAGGGTGTTGCGCCGCTGGATGCCGGTGGAGAGGAACAGGGTGGCGAAATCGGCCCGGCCGGTCTCCAGGTATTCGCTGGCCAGCACGTCCGGCCCGCCGGAGATGATGTGCAGGTAGATGCCCGCCTCTTCGTAGAATCCCTTGTCCTTGGCCACGTAGAACCCGGCGAACTGGGCCTGGGGCAGCCATTGCAGGACGATGGTGGCCTTTTCGATGGCCCGGGCCGGGCCGACGGCCCATGCCACGGCCAGGAGGGCCAGGAGGATCGGGAGGAGGCGGGAGGTGATGCGGCGCATGAACGGATCTCCCTACTTTTTCACGGTGGCGTCGAATTCGGCCATCTTGTCTGTCCAGACCTTGCTGCCCACCTTGCCCTTCCAGGCCAGGCGGGGGTCGACCTGCACGATCAGCGTGCCCTGCACGTCGGAATAGCTGGCGTACTTGCACTGGGTCAGCTTCTCCACCGAGGCCATGAACAGGACGTGGGCGATCTCCATTTCCTTCTCGGCCTTGGCGATGTCGACCACGACGTAGTTGTTGAACTTGACGTTGGCCAGCAGGTAGCTGAGCACCTTGCGGTCGGTGTTGCCCAGCCGGGTGTCGGCGGTGATGGTCAGGAGCATTTCCTGGCTGCTGACGATGGACCGGTTGGACTCGATGACCGGCATGAGCTTGTCCGGCTGGTCGGCCAGGGAGCGGACCCCGCCCTTGAGAAAGGCGTATTCGAAGTAGCCGTAGGATTCGAGGAAGTATTGGAGCCAGCGGACCTGCTTGCCCACGGCGTCGAAGAAGAGCAGCTGCTTTTCGGTCCAGATCCGGGAGACGACCAGGTCGAGCAGCGGGTCGAGCGGGATGTTGCGGATGTGGTCGATGCGCGGGATCATGTCGCGCTGGAAGGGGTCGCGGATGTCGATGACCACGGTGTCGGGCTCCAGGGCCAGCCGGTTGAACTCGTCGAAGTCCACCTGTCGCTCGCGGAATTCGCCATGGGTGATGACCCGGCCGATGCGCGCCGGGGTCTCGCCCATGAGCGTGGCCTTGTCCGGGGCCTTGGATATCCAGTCGAAGATGCCCGCGTCGTAGACGAAGACGTGGTCGTAGCCCAGGGACAGGGCGAGCTGGGCCGCCTGGTAGCTCTTGGCGCAGGTGTGGCCGTTGCAGTAGAAGACCATGGGCGTGGCCGACTCCTTGGGCCGGAGCCGCTCCAGCTTGGTCGAGAATTCGGGATCGGTCAGAGGCAGGAGCACGGCCTTGTTGATCTTGGCCACGTCGTATTCGAAGCTGGAGCGGATATCCAGAATCAGGGCGCCTTCGTAGGCCCGGATCAGCTCCTCGGTGGTGATGAAGGGCACCTCGGGATAGTAGGCGCGCAGCGGGAACCCCTCCTGGGCCCGGGCCGGGGCGGCCAGGAGCAGCAGGGCGAGGCAGAGGGGAATCAGGCGGACGGCGCGGATCATAGGCCCTCCCGGGCGGTGGCGAGGAAGCGGGCGAAGAGCGCGGTCAGGTCGCCGATGCTCTCGGAAAGCCGGTGGCCGTCGGGCAGCAGGTGCAGCCGCGCGCCGTGCTCGCGGGCGAACCGGACGGAGTTGTCCGCCGGGACCACGTCGTCGTCCCAGCCGTGGACCACGGTGACGGAGCGGGGCAGGGAGGAAAAGGACCGGACCGCGTAGCCGTCCAGGTAGAAGGCCGGGGCCAGGAGGAAGAGACCGCGCACGTCGGCCCGGTCGGCCGCAGCGGCGGCCACGTAGCCGCCCATGCTCGATCCGGCGAGCAGGACCGGGCCGTCCAGCCCGTCCATGATCCCGGCCAGCCGCTCCACCCGCAGGTCGGGGTCCTCCAGGTCGCTGAAATCCGGTCCTTCCATGACCAGACCGGCCTCGCCGGCCACTTCGGCCAGGGCCAGGCTCTTGGCCCCCCACGGCCGGCTGAGCGAGCCGTGGCACCAGATCAGATGTGCGTTGTCCATGGAGTTCCCGTCCTCGAATCCCGCGTTTTTCCGCCTTATAATATATAAGGCCCCATCCTTCAACGACTTCCGGTAAAAAGGCGGATGACCGTGCGGCCCCGGCGCGGGGAGGGAATCAGCCGTGCGCGGCGTCCGTCGTCAGCTGGCGGATGACTGCGAAAAGGGCGCTCTTCTTGACCGGCTTGGGCAGGTGGACGTCGGCTCCGGCCGCCAGGCAGCGGTCCGCCTCCTCCTGCATGGCGTGGGCGGTAAGGGCCACGATGGGCGTGCGCTCCAGCCCCTTTTCGGCCTCCCACTGGCGGATGGCGCGCATGGCCTCATAGCCGTCCATGTCGGGCATCTGGATGTCCATCAGCACCAGCTCGGCCCCGGACTCGCTGAAGGCGGCGATGCCCTCGCGGCCGTTCTCGGCCACGGCCAGGCGGCAGGGCGTGTCCTTGAGGTAGGTCTGGATGACGAAGGCGTTGTACTTGGAGTCCTCGACCAGAAGGATGCGGATTTCCGGCAGCGGATCGTCCGGCCCGGCCACGGGCGGCCGGGGCGCTGCGGGCTGCGGCGCGG
>JAZHDH010000215.1:0-3126 GCA_036584335.1 Pseudodesulfovibrio sp.
CGGCGGACGATGCTCTTCCTGCACGGCAACGCGGGCAACGTCTCGCACCGGCTGCCGTCGCTGCGGCTGTTCCACGACCTTGGGATCGCCGTGCTGGTCATCGACTACTCGGGCTACGGGCGCAGCGGGGGCGCGCCGTCCGAGGAAGCCACCCGGGCCGACGCCCGCGCCGCCTGGGACTGGCTGACAGGGGACCGGGGCGCGCCAGCCCGGGACGTCGTCCTCTTCGGGCGTTCCCTGGGCGGGGCGGTGGCCGCCGGACTGGCAGGGGAGCTGGCGGCGGAAGGGGTCGCGCCCGGCGCGCTGATCCTGGAATCCACCTTCACCTCGGCGGCGGACATGGGGGCGCGCCTCTATCCCTGGCTGCCGGTGCGCCGACTCATGCGCAACCGCTACGACAGCGCGGCCGCCCTGGCGGACGTCCGGGTCCCGGCCCTGTTCGCCCACAGCCCGGACGACGAAACCGTGCCCTGCGCCCTGGGCCGCGCCCTGCACGACGGATACGGCGGCCCCAAGACCTTCCTCGCCCTGCGCGGCGGGCACAACCGGGGCTATCTGGAAATGGGGCGCGACTACCCGGCCGGCCTGGCCCGGTTTCTGGGCGGCCTTTGACCGACGGCCCGGAAATTCCTTCCGGTGATCCGCCTTGGCAAAAAGACAACATCCCGGATTCAAATACTATTTTTTATTCTGCACGGGTTTTGCTTTGTTCCGGCCACCATGCAAGGAGGGACAAATATGCCCGGTTTGGAACCATTGAACCTTGATTACAGCATCGACTCCATCAGCCGCAAGGTGCAGGCGCTGCGGGAACGCCGCACTTCCGCCCTGGACGACGCCCTGCAGGTGGTGGACGACAACACCGGCCATGCCCAGGCCCGCATGGCCGGGCTCAGCCTCGAAGGACTGGCCGGGGAACTGTCGGCCCAGGGCGCGGCCATGCACCACCTGGACCCGGCGCGCATCGCCGACCTGATCAGCGACCCCTTCGAGGACTAGCCCCACCCGCCCGAACCAAAGCGGACGAAGCCGCCGGATACCGATTGCAGTCGGGTCCGGCGGTTGCGCTTGCCTTTTCCCGGCAACCATAATACATTGTCATAATTGCACCTTCATCCGGCAGCGTGTCCCTGCGCGGTGAACTCCCCTTCTCCCGGAAAAACTTTCATTTTTATCTCCAGCACTGGCCGTCGGTTGCAGGCGCGGAGCCGTTTTTTGGCCCGTACCCCCTTGATTGCCGCCTGTTGCGGGCGTATATATGAATCAACGGTAGAAGCCCGCCCCGCCAAGGGGCCATCCAAAGACGAAAAACGGAGGGTGGAGGGAAATAGAGACCGATTTCTTCTTTCACCATAATGGCGAATCGAGTCGCCCCACTCCCAAAAGAGCACCGTGCGCCACATAGCACGTGCCGGGTCGCCATACAGCACAATCTTGAAATGCCGGCCCAGCACCAAGCCGGAGAATCCGGCCAGGCGCACTTTCCTATGGGCCAACGCCCCCTTCCCCGCACCACGCGATATCCCCCCCCTCCCTCTGGACAACCGATCCGGAGTGATTATCTATTGCTCAAGGACAACAGAGACAGTTAGGGGGATGCACCCCATGACATATCGGCAGGAACATCAACGGAGGGTCAGGGAAGTAATCCAGCGCAAAGCCATAAATCCGCGAGACGAGTCGCAACACCAAAACAATTAGAGTGCGCGTGAAGCTCCCGGGACGCACCGGGAGATGGCCTGGATAGGCAAAGCGCACTCTCTCTTTTTGTCCTTTGTCCGCCCACCGCCCTGCATTTGACCGTGGCGATCGCCCCCGGGCCATGCTAAGGTGCGTCCATGAACATCCATGCCCTGCGTATCCTGCTGTCCCTGGCGGCGGCCCTCCTGCTGGCCGCCTGTTCCTCCGGTCCCGCCCCCGTGGCCGGGAAACCCGCCCATGCGCCCCGGACCACGGTCACGGCCCAGCGCGCCCTGCTGCCCCGGGTCTTCGACGCCGTGGGCACGGTCAAGGCGCGCACCGACAGCCGCGTCGAGGCCCAGGTCACCGGCCGGGTGCTGGAAGTCCTCGTCCGGCCCGGCGACAAGGTCAAGGCGGGCGACGAACTGATCCGCCTCGACGACCGCGCCACACAGGCCCAGCTGGGACGGTCCCGCCAGGCCCAGGAGTCGGCCCGAAGCCAGATCGGCCAGGCCCGCGACGCCCTGGCCTCGGCCCAGGCCGGGTTCGACAAGGCGGAGTCCACCTACCGCCGCATGAAGCAGCTCTTCGACCAGAAGGTCGTCACCGCCGAAGAGGTGGAAAAGGCCGAGGCCGCGCATCTCCAGGCCAGGGCCGCCCTGAGCCAGGCCCGCGAGGCCGTGGTCGAGGCCCAGTCGCGCACCCAGGAGGCGGCCAAGGTGGTGCAGGAGGCCGAGATCGGCCTGGACTACACCACCATCCGCGCCCAGGAGGACGGCGAGGTGGCCCAGCGCCTGGCGGAGCCCGGCGACCTGGCCTTTCCCGGCAAGGCGCTGCTCTCCCTGCAAACCGGGGCCAGCCTGCGTCTGGAGGCCATGGTCCGGGAAAGCGTCATCGGCCGGGTCCGGATCGGCGACTCCCTGCCCGTGGTCATCTCCGCCCTGGAAGGCGGCGCGCCCATAACCGGCGCGGTGGACGAGATCGAGCCCCTGGCCGATCCCGTGACCCGCTCCTTCCTGGTCAAGGCCCGGCTGCCCGAGCTGCCCGGCCTCTACCCCGGCATGTTCGGCCGGCTGCTCATCCCGCTGGGCGAGCGCGAAGGCGTGCTCGCGCCCGAGGCGGCCGTCACCCGCGTGGGCCAGCTGGAAACCGTGCGCGTCCGGTCCGGCGACGACTGGCAGACGGTCTACGTCCGCACCGGCGCGCGCCACGGCGACCGGGTCGAGATCCTCTCCGGCCTGTCCGGCGGCGAGGCGCTGGGCATCGGCATCGAGACGGAGGCCCAGTGATGGAGGAGACCACCCGCCGCAAGGACGGGGCCATAGGCTCCGTCGTCCGTTTTTTCCTGACTTCGAAGATGGCGGTCATCCTCGCCCTGGCCTCGGTGGCCCTGGGCGCGGCCGCGATCATGGTCACCCCGCGCGAGGAGGAGCCCCAGATCGTGGT
>JAZHDH010000216.1:0-3099 GCA_036584335.1 Pseudodesulfovibrio sp.
CCAGGTAGCCCTGCTGGACCACCAGGTCCTCGGGGGCCACCTCGGCCGCGTCGTCCGACGCCTTGTACATGTTGCCCCCCACACGCTCCATGGCGCCCAGGTCCTGGAAGGTCGTGAGGTCGAAGGCCCCGGCGGGTTCGCCGTTGACGGAGACGTTGCCCACGTCGTCCACGGAGAGCTTCGCGCCCGGCGGCAGCACCAGTTCGCCGCCGTCGACCAGGACCGGAAAGCCCTGCTGGGTGACCAGGGTGCCGGTGGCGTCCATCAGGAAAGCGCCCGACCGCGTGTAAAGGGTCCCTTCCGGGGCCTGGATGCGGAAGAACCCGTCGCCGGACAGGGCCATGTCGAGCTGGTTGCCCGTCTGCTTGAGGCTGCCCTGGGAAAAGTCCACCGCCTGCTCGGAAAGCCGCGCCTTGGCCATGATCTTCGGCTCGGGGAACATGTCCTTGTCGCGCAGGAAGCCTTTGGTGGTGACGACGTTGTCGTGGGCGAACCGGGTGAAGACGTCGTGAAAGGCCATCACGTCCTTCTTGTAGGCCGTGGTATTCACGTTCGCCAAATTATTGGCGATGGTGGCCATCCTCGTTTCATTGGATAAAGCCCCGAATAATGAGCTTAAACTGCTGTCCCGCATGGCGAGTCCTCCTGTTCGTCATGGGCAAATGCACCTAGCGTGCCAAATCCGGGGTCCGGAGGAAATCCGCGTCGAGACCCCTGCGGGACTGTTGACAACGTTGCTGGATATGTATAAATAGGCTCGTTTTCAAGCGGGTGTAGCTCAGCTGGTAGAGTACAAGCTTCCCAAGCTTGGTGTCGCGGGTTCGAACCCCGTCACCCGCTCCAACGCCTTTCGCAGGGTTCGACAACGAACCTTGCGGGGTTCGCACAAAATGGGTGAGCTCGGGCTCGCCTTTTTTATTTGCAGCGGGAGAAAGCCGTGCGACGTACCTTTGAAGAAACGCTGGCCGAACTGATCCGGCCCGAAGTGCAATCCATGGGCTTCACCCTGTGGGGCCTGACTGCGCCCGCCCAGGGCAGAAAACGTCTTATAAGGATATACATCGACGGCGGCGAAGGCGTGAACATCGACCAGTGCGCCGAGGTCAGCCGCCAGGTGGGGCTGATGCTCGAAGTGGAGGACATCATCCCCGGGGCCTACACCCTGGAGGTATCCTCCCCCGGCCTGGAGCGGCGGTTCTTCTCCCCGGAACAGATGAGCGGCTACCTGGGCCGCACCGTCAGCGCCCAGGCCTGGGAGCCCATCGACGGCCAGCGCCGGTTCACCGGCCAACTGACCGCCTGCGCGGACGACGGCTTCACCGTTGAAATGGACGGTGAACCGTTCGCCCTGAAGTGGGCGGAGATCAAGGAAGTCCACCTGGTGCATGAATTTTAGGCCGACCGCACGGTCGCCACGAGCCACAACGAGAATTTCACCGGCCGGAAGGGATTGAACGCCGGAAGAAGCGGAGGTTTGACATGTCGGAGCTGAAAAGAGCCATCGACCAGATTAGCAAGGACAGGGGCATCGACCGCGACCTGCTCATCGACACCCTTGAAGAGGCCGTGCGCAGCGCCGTTGCGCGCAAGCACGGCGACACCATGGACATCGAAGTCGCCTTCAACGAGGATTCCGGCGAGATCGAAGTCTTCGAGTTCAAGGTCGTCGTGGAGGAGGTCCATGACCCCGTCAGCGAGATTTCCCTGGAAGACGCCCGTGCACACGACCCCAACGCCCGCCTCGACGACGAGATGGGCTTCCCGGTGAAGATCGAGGACCTGGGCCGCATCGCCGCCCAGTCGGCCAAGCAGGTGATCATCCAGCGCATGCGCGACGCGGAGCAGGAGATCATCTACGAGGAATACAAGGACCGCATGGGCGAGATTTCGAGCGGCATCATCCAGCGGCGCGACCGCACCGGCTGGATCATCAACCTCGGCCGCACCGAAGCCCTGCTGCCCAAGGACGAGCAGATTCCCCGGGAACGCTACAAGCGCGGCGACCGCGTCCAGGCCTACATCATCGAGGTGCTCAAGGAGTCCCGGGGGCCGCAGGTCGTGGTCTCCCGCTCCCACCCCGACTACATGATCGAGCTGTTCAAGCGCGAGGTGCCCGAGGTGGCCGACGGCACGGTGAAGATCATGGGCGTGGCCCGCGATCCCGGCCTGCGCGCCAAGGTGGCGGTCATGTCCCGCGACCGCGATGTGGACCCGGTGGGCGCCTGTGTCGGCATCCGCGGCTCGCGCATCCAGAACGTGGTGCAGGAGCTCAAGGGCGAACGGATCGACATCGTGGTCTGGAGCCCGGACATCGCCATGTACGCCCAGCACGCCCTCTCCCCGGCCCTGATCACCCGGATCACCGTGGACGACGAGGAAGAGGCCCTGGAAGTGGTCTGCCCGGACGATCAGCTGACCCTGGCCATCGGCCGCAAGGGCCAGAACGTCAAGCTGGCCGCCAAGCTGCTCGGCTGGAAGATCGACATTTTCACCGAATCCCGCTACGCGGAACTCAACGTTGCGCGCAAGGGAATGGATCAGATAGCCGCCGTGGCCGAACTGCCCATGGAGAACTTCTTCAGCGCTGGATTTGAATCCCTGGATTCCATAGTCCAGGCCACGAACGAGGAACTCCTCGCCGTGAACGGCCTCACCGAAACCAAGATCGCGAACATCCGCTTCGCCATCAACATGCTCGCTCCCGGATCGTTTCCGAGCGCCCCGGCGGACGAGCCCGAACAGGAATCCGCTCCCGCCGATGCGGCCGAGCCGAAGACCGAAACTCCCGCCGAAGGCGAGGAGAACGAATAGGAGCACGCAGCCACGCATGGGAACGGCATTGAACGACAAACCGGTCCGCATGTGCGTGGTCTGCCGCCAACGCTTCCCCAAGGGGGAGCTTGAGCGGTTCGTGTGTCCGGACGCCGCGCCGGACAGGGAATCGGACTGTCCGGTTCCGGACCCGGAACAAACCAAGCCGGGTCGCGGTTACTATGTCTGCGTCCAGGCCCGCTGCCGGGAGTTATTCCCAAAGGTCATGCGGAGCCTGATGAATAAACGCAAGGGGGATTGTAAATGACGGCAAGTGTTCGGGTAGAA
>JAZHDH010000217.1:0-3081 GCA_036584335.1 Pseudodesulfovibrio sp.
CGGGAGTCCTTGACATGGGGCCGCATAAGAAAGAAGTCCCCCGGAAGGGGGACCAGAAAACAGCACAGAAAATAATAATCGCAGGCGAAACGCACTTACCGAAAAGCTACCGCTTGCCTTTCCCCTCCCCGCCGGGAAACGATCACGATCACGCTCACCCAATCACCAGATCATCACCGCGCAAACGGCCGCAACACCGACCTTGGCCGCCGCCCCGAAACCCACCGCTGCCAATACATCACCGCGCAGCCGACCAGCATGGCCCCGTCGCGCAGCAGCGTCTCCTTCAGGCTCCCGGCCCCCTCGCCGGGCTTCGCCGCTTGCGGCCCGAAACAACCGCAATCCACATCAAGCCCCAGGTGCACGGCGTAGCCGACCACGGCCAGGAACACCAACAACTGTACAACAATGAGCGCAAGCGCTCCCCGGAAGTCGAGGATCAGCCCCAGGCCGGCGGCGATCTCGACGATCGGCAGCGCGCGGGAGAGCAGCTTGGCCGTGCTCCAGGAGACCAGGCCGTAGCCGTCGATGGCCATGGCGAAGGCCGACGGGTCGGCCAGCTTGAGCGCGCCCGCAAAGACGAACAGCCCGCCGATGACCAGGCGGAGCAACAGATAGGCGGTGGAACGGGTAAACAACATGTGCATGCGATGATCCCGCCGCCCGCAACCTTCGGCGGGTCGGCCCCAACCTCTTAGTACAAGCCGAAGCGCTTGGCAAACAGCGCAAAAACCTGCCCAAATTTCGTCCCGCGCCCCGCCCCGAGCCCCTTCCGGGCACCCCGGCCGTGCTCACCGCCTGATCGCGCATTTTCCATTATAAAAAGTCTAGAAAAAGTTAAGAATATCAACCACAACCAGGGCAAATTGCAAAAAATCACGTTAAATTAAGCGGATAAGAACCGTTTCCCTCTTGAAAAAACACCCGATATCCTGTACTCCAATGAAAAACAACAAGGCGTCACCGAGCCGAGGGGGAACAATGACCGGCAAAAAAGTGCTTTCCGTGGCGGAGATCGCCAGGGAACTGGAGCTGCCCGAGTCCACGGTGCACTACTGGAAGAACCGTTTCGCCCAGCACCTGCCCAGCGTCGGGCGCGGCCGCCAGAAGCGGTTCCGGCCCGAAGCCGTGGAGGTCTTCTCGACCATCGCCCGGCTGCTCAAGGAAGGCCACACCGCCCGCGACGTCATGGACCAGCTCTCCCAGGCCTACCCGCTCCAGGCCGACGCCATGCCCGAGGGCGGCTACGTCCCGGCCCCCGTGGGCCCCGCCGCCATGGAGCCCGCGCTGAAGATGGCCGCCGCCATCGGCCTCGAAATCGCCAAGTCCGTGGGCGAGGGCATCCGCTCGGTGCTCAATCCCGACGCCCTGGGCGGACAGGACGTGGCCGACATCCGCAACGGCCTGGAAGAGGCCGCCGGACGCATCGCCACCACCATGCAGGAGACCGAGGCCCTCAAGTCCGAAAACGCCGAGCTCAAGGAAAAGCTCAAGATCATGGAGGCGGAGATGATCCGCCTGCGCAAGGACCGCCGCGAAATGGAGAAATACCTCCTGGACAAGATCCGCGCCGTGTCCGCCTAGCCACGAAATTTCCCAAGTCCTCCTCAAAGGCACTCTCAACCTCCTGCCCGTCCCGGCCCCGGTGATCGCCCACCAGGACCGGGACGGCGCACGAGGGGCCACGGCCTGCTCCGGCAAAACGACCCGAACCGCCCTTGACAGCCCAAAACACGTACCTATCTACCCGGGGTGCGATGGAACGCCATTCCCGCACAGCCTCCTTGCCACACAGTCCCGCCGTCCGGACACCCGGTCGGCGGGCCTTGTGCGACAAGGGGCGCACGTTCGCAAAAACCACACAAACGGTTGCCCTCCCGCGCAGGCCCGACGGCTCGCCGCGCCGCGAGCGGCAACCCGCTCCGGAGGTGTACCCATGGGCAAGAAAACCACCCACAAATTCAAGGCCGAAGTCAGCCAGCTGCTGGATATCCTGGTCCACTCCCTCTACACCAACAAGGAAATCTTCCTGCGCGAACTGGTCTCCAACGCGTCCGACGCCCTGGAAAAGGCCCGGTTCAAGGCCACCAGCCAGGGCGCCGAGGACGCCGTGGCCCCGGAAATCCGCATCACCGCCGACAAGGACGCCGGGACCGTGACCATCACCGATACCGGCGTGGGCATGACCCGCGAGGAGCTGATGCAGAACATCGGCACCATCGCCCACTCCGGCACGGCCGAACTGACCCGCATGGCCAAGGACGGCAAGGAAAACCTCGACGCGCTCATCGGCCGCTTCGGCGTCGGCTTCTACTCCGTCTACATGGTCGCCGACGAGGTCACCGTCACCACCCGCTCCATGGACGAAAACGCCGTGCCCGTGGCCTGGACCTCGGACGGCCGCACCGACTACAAGCTCCAGGAACTGGACGACGAGACCGCCAAGGACCTCCCGCGCGGCACCCGCATCGAGGTCAGGCTCAAGCCGGACATGGTCTCCCAGTTCGCCAACACCGCCGCGCTCAAGCACATCATCAAGAAGCACTCCAACTTCATCAACTTCCCCATCTTCGTGGACGACGAGCGGGTCAACACCATCTCCGCCCTGTGGCGCGAGCCCAAGTTCCAGATCACCGCCGAGCAGTACGCCGAGTTCTACAAGTTCCTCACCTTCGATTCCGAGGACCCCTTCGACACCCTGCACACCTCGGTCGACGCGCCGGTCCAGTTCAACGCCCTGATGTTCGTCCCGAAGCACGGCGACGATCCCTTCGGCATGAACCGCGAAAACCGGGGCCTGGACCTCTACGTCCGCCGCGTGCTCATCGAAAAGCAGAACAAGGACCTGCTCCCCGAATACCTCGGCTTCATCAAGGGCGTGGTCGATACCGAAGACCTCCCCCTCAACATCTCGCGCGAAACGCTCCAGGACAACCTGCTCATGCGCAAGATATCCTCCACCCTGGTCAAGCAGGTGCTCGACCACCTGGCCAAGATGGCCAAGGACGACGGGGAGCGCTACGCCGAGTTCTGGCGCGCCCACGGCCTGCTCTTCAAGGCCGGATACATGGACTTCCTGAA
>JAZHDH010000218.1:0-3077 GCA_036584335.1 Pseudodesulfovibrio sp.
CCGGGGCACTGTTCACACCCTTTCTTCGCGCAGCCCGCGCTGACCTGGGCCTCCTTGGCCCGTTCCCATTCCTTCCACAGATACTCGCGGCGCACGCCCACGTCGATGACTTCCCAGGGGAAGGGCTCGTCCTTTTCGCGCTCGCGGTCCAGGATGGCGTCCATGTCGCCTTTCCAGAGCTTGAGCGCCTTTTTCCAGCCGCCTTCCTCGGCGGCCAGGAGGATGAAGTCGGCCAGATCCTCGCCGCCCCGGGACAGGAGGCCCTGGAGCCGCGCCTGGAACGGGTCGTCGTGCTGCAGGGTGACGCCCTTGTAGGGCTTGGCCAGCTTGGTCAGCTGCTTCATGCGCGCCGAGAGGGCGGCCTCGGTGGCCATGGGCGCCCATTGGAACGGGGTGAAGGGCTTGGGCACCAGCGAGCTGACGCCGATGGTGATGCGCATGAACCGGTTCTTGCGGCCTCCGGGCTCCTCGGAACGGATGCGCACGATCTCGGCCAGCAGGCCGCGCAGCTCCTCGTAGTCCTCGTCCGTCTCGCCGGGCCAGCCCGCGATCAGGTAGAGCTTGAGGTGGTTCACGCCGTGGCGGGCGCACAGCCGCACCGCGTTCAGGAAATCCTCTATTCTGAGCTTCTTGCTCATCATCCGGCGCAGCCGCTCGCTTGCGCCCTCCAGCGCCAGGGTCACGGTGCGGATGCCGCGCTCGCGCAGGTAGGTCAGCAGCTCCTCGGTGACGCCGTCGGCGCGCATGGAGGAGAGGGAAAATTTCTTGCCCCGTCCGTGCAGCCACTTGAGGAAGGGGATCAGGTGCGGCCAGTCGGTCAGGGCCGTGCCCACCAGCCCGACCTTGGGCGGGTCGGCCAGCTCCACGATGCGCTTGAGTTCGTCCATGTCCGCGTGCCGGGGCGGGCGGTAGATGAAGCCTGCGGCGCAGAAGCGGCAGCCGTAGGGGCAGCCCCGGTTGACCTCCAGCAGCAGGGTGTCGCGGAAGGTGGCGTGGCCGGAGATGAAGCAGGAGAAGGCGGGGTCGGGCAGGTGGCCGGGAGCGCCGGTCATCAGGCGGCGGACCGGGGTTCTGCTCCGGCCCGGCACGTAGATGCCGGGATCGCCCTTGATCGCATCGAGGATCGCGTCCTTGTCCGCGCCGTCGAAGATCAGGGCGCGCAGCTTCAGGAAAAACGGGATGAAGTGATCATCGGCCTCGCCCACCCAGAAAGCGTCCACGAACGGGGCGATGGGAGCGGGATTGAGAAAGGCGGGCGGGCCGCCGGCGATGACCAGGGGAAGGCACGGGCGTTCCGCCGCAAGCGGCGGAACGCCCGCTGCCTGGAGCATCCGAGGAAGGTTGAGGAAATCCTCCTCGAACGTGGCGCTCCAGGCTGTTACAGGGAATGAGGATAGTGGGCTCTTTGATTCACGCGTTTTCGGGGCGTCGCCATCGGTCTGGCCCAGCTTGTCGGGGAAGACGCGTTCGACTGCGAGGCCGGGTTCCTCGGCGAGCATCCGGTAGACCGCCTGCCAGCCGAGGGTCGAGATGGCGTACTTTTCTCCCCCGGGGACGGCCAGCGCAACGGGCAGCCGTCCTCCGAGGGCGGGAGCCGAAGGCTCCGACACGCCATGGTACAGGGTTCTCGCGCCGATGACGCAACTCCTTCACGCGCTACTGGTTCGTCCTAGTCCACATTCTTGCGAATGAAGGCCGGGACATCGAGGTTGTCTTCCCCCTCGTCGAAGATGAATTCCTCCTCGCCGGGACCCGCGCCCGCAGCCACGCGCTTGGCCATGGCCTGCTGGGGCAGCACGGTGGTGTTCAGGTCGCCGCCCGCCTTGCGCAGGTAGGCCGGGATGTTGCGGTCCTGGGCGATGACCTTCTGGTGCCCGGCGCGCATGGGCTGGCTTTGGGTCTTGTTCATGCCGCGCGGTCCGAGCAGGCGGAGCTTCTGCTCCTCGGCCTTGCTCAGCACGGGCTCGGCCTCGGACAGGGCGTTTTCGATGCCCGTGGCGATGACCGTGATGCGCATCTCGTCGCCCGCGTCGGGATCGAACACGGTGCCGAAGAAAATCTCGGCCTCGTCGTGGGCCTCCTTGTAGATGATGTCGGCGGCTTCGGAGACCTCGTCGATGAGCATGTCCGGGCCGCAGGTGATGTTGATCAGCACGCCTTTGGCGCCCTCGATGGACACGTCTTCGAGCAGCGGGCTGGTGATGGCCTTCATGGCCGCTTCCTTGGCCCGGCCCTCGCCGGACGCGATGCCGGTGCCCATCAGCGCCATGCCGGAGTTGGACATGGCGGCCTTGACGTCCGCGAAGTCCAGGTTGATCAGGCCGTGCACGGTGATCAGGTCGGCGATGCCCTTGACCGCGTAGTAGAGCACTTCGTCGGCCTTCTTGAGCATGTCGGAGAAGCTGGCCTTCTTGGCGGCCAGCTGGAGCAGGCGGTCGTTGGGGATGGTGATGATCGAGTCCACCACCTCGGCCAGGGACTGGGTGCCGTCCTCGGCCTGCCGCAGGCGCTGCTTGCCCTCGAAGTAGAAGGGCTTGGTGACCACGCCGACCACGAGCGCGCCCAGCTCCTTGGCGATCTGGGCCACCACCGGGGCCGAGCCCGTGCCGGTGCCGCCGCCCATTCCGGCGGTGATGAAGACCATGTCCGCGCCGTCCAGGGCCTCGCGGATCAGGTCCTGCGACTCCAGGGCGGCGTTGCGGCCGATCTCGGGATTGGCGCCCGCGCCCAGGCCCTTGGTCAGCTTCTCGCCGATCTGGATCTTGTGCTCGGCGAGCGATTTGTCGATGTCCTGGTGGTCCGTGTTGGCCACGATGAACTTGACCCCCTTGAGGGCCGAAAGGATCATGTTGTTGACCGCATTGCCGCCCGCGCCGCCGCATCCGACGACCTTGATCTTGGCATTGCTTTCATGGACGATTTCCGAAAATTCCATGGCGTCTTCCTCCTCGATTGGCCCTTGTCCCTCTGACGCGGGCCGGTTTCCTCGGTTTCCCTGTTATTGCCTGTTTTCCTCAATTCCTATGCGATGTCCGTGAACCACTTCTTCATGCGGCCCAGGATCTTGTCGAAGCTCG
>JAZHDH010000219.1:0-15971 GCA_036584335.1 Pseudodesulfovibrio sp.
GTTGGACGCCATGTCCTTTCATTTTGTCAAAAGTACGCTTGAACCGGATGAACCTGTTTTTATCGCACCAACGCATGGTCTTCCAGCGGCAAAAACCCGAGTCGCCGCGAAAAAGAATCCGCGCGCCGGGCCGGGATTGCCGAATCCGCTTTACCAGCAGCCCGAGGATAGCCTGGACATGTTTGGCCTTGTCGATGTTGATCGGCCTCAGATACGCGGCCAACAGATGGTCGCCGCAGAAGACGTACAACGGCAGAAAGCAGTAATGGTCGTAGTGGCCGTGGAAAAGCCTCCCTTCCTGATCGCCGTGCACCCGGTCGGCAGTGCTGTCGAAATCCAGCACGATTTCCTCGGGAGGCGAGTCGAAGGACTCGATGGAAACATCGGCCAGCATGCCGCTCAAGGCCCACAGCGACTCTTCGCCCACACGATTCTCGAACCGGCAGAGCGTGGAGGCGCTGGCAATATCCACATCCCGTCCGATGGCCGCCCGCAAGGCTGGATAGCTTCTCAACTCGTCGTGATCATTGAGGTCTTTATATCCGAGCGCCAAGACACACACTCGCTGCTTGAGCATCGCCTCCACACAGTGCGCACAGCCCGCCTTGCGTCGGGAGTCGGTAAAACCCTTTGCGACGCGGGGCAAAAGATTGATGGCCGTGTCGACAGCGCGAAGCGGGACGCCACCTCCGTCCGAGGTGATGGCCTGACCGCTGAATTCGGCCTCGAATTTGCGTTCTTTTACCGCCGGAAAACCGATGGGTTCTGCTTTACATTTCGCCATGGCTATCACTTTGTCGGATTTCAGCATAACCATATAAAATCTATCAAAAAAACAAAGCAATTCGCCATTTGTTTGTGCAATGTCCGGGCTAGGCGCAGGCATTCCACCTTCGCCTCATCACCAGGCAAGAACAGGAAAAGGGAGTCCGGCCGGACTCCCTTTTCTTGTCTGCGTCGTATTCCGCCTACTCGGGCACGGTCTCCATGGACGCCCATTTGGGCTCGTGCAGGGGCAGGACGAAGTCGGCCATGTCCCTGGCTTTCAGCAGGATGTCGTAGGCCTCGTTGGGTCCGTTGTTGGTGCCCGGGGGGATGACCTCCATCTCCATGGCGCGGACCTCCTTGGGCGGATGCAGGTTTTCCAGGATGGTGCAGAACCCGCAGATCAGGACGGTCCCCTTTTCGGTTTCGACCTTGACGGACATGCCGCCGGCGGTGTGGGCCGGGGTGTGGATCATGGTGATGCCGGGCACGACCTCGGTGTCCTGGTTCACGGCCACGATCTGGCCGTTGTCCTCCACGTCCTCGATGTAGTCCTCGAGGTAGCGGAAGTCGAGCGGGTGCGGGTTGTGGATGTGCTCCAGCTCCAGCTCGTGCACGTAGACCTTGGCGTTGACGCACTTGTAGTCGTTTTCGCAGTGGTCGTTGTGCAGGTGGGTATGGATGATGATGTCGATGTCCTCGGGCGTGAGGCCGTATTTGGCCAACCCTTCCTCGAAGGTGTGGATCTTGCCGCCGATGGCCTGCTCGCGTTCCTCGGAAATGATGGGGTGCATCTCGCCGGTGTCGACGAGGATGTTCTTGTCGCCGCCCTCGATGTACCAGGTGTAGATGGGGATGGTGTACGGCGTGCCGTATCCCTGCTGGTAGGTCATCATGCCCTTGTCGAACACCTTGGTTCCCATGCAGATGGGATGCACTTTGTATTGCATGGCTCGTCCTTGCGTTTGAGGTTCGGGCGCCGGGGGCGCGATGGCCCCGCGCGGCGTCCATGGCTGGAAGGTAGTCCCTGGAGCGAGAATGTCCAGAGGCGAATCCGCCATTTGCCGGGCCGGGGTCAGAGGATGATCCCGACCACGGCCCCGGTCATGAGCGTGGCCAGGGTGCCGGAGACGATGGACCGGCCGCCCAGGGACACGATTTCGGCCCGCCGCTCCGGGGCCATGATCGACAGCCCGCCGATCATGATTCCCAGGCTGCCCAGGTTGGCGAAGCCGCACATGGCGTAGGTCATGATGATCCGGCTGCGTTCGCTGAGCGCTCCGGGGGCGAGATGCGCCAGGTCCAGGTAGGCCAGGAATTCGTTGAGGATGGTCTTGGTGCCCATCAGCGCCCCGGCGGTCTGGGCCTCGGCCCAGGGGATGCCGATGAGCCAGACCACGGGGCTCATGATCCAGCCGAGCGCGCGCTGGAGGGTCAGCGGCCCGCCCGCCACGTCGGGCAGGAAGGCGAGCAGCGCGTTGCACAGGGCGACCATGGCCACCAGGACCACGAGCATGGCCGTGACGTTCAGCAGGATGTTCACGCCGTCGACGGTCCCGTGGGTCACGGCGTCCATGGTCGAGGTGGCGGCCCGGGGCGGCATGGCATGGCCCTGGGTGACGTCCCCGGTCTCGGGAATCATGATCCGGGCGACGACGATGGCGGCGGGCGCGGAGATGATCGACGCGGCCAGGATCTGGCCCATGGCGTTGGGGATGACCGGGGAGAGGATGGAGGCGTAGAGCACGAGCATGGTGCCCGCGATGGTGGCCATGCCGCAGGTCATCAGCGTGAAGAGCTCGCTGCGGGTCATGCGCGAGAGGTAGGGCCGGATGACCAGCGGGGCCTCGACCATGCCGACGAAGATGTTGGACGCCGCGCCCACGCCGAGCGCGCCGCCCACGCCCAGGGTTTTTTCGAGCAGGAGCGAGAAGGCCCGGACCACGAGCGGCAGCACCCGCCAGTAGTAGAGTACGGCCGAGAGCGCGGACATGACCAGGATGATGGGCAGGGCGCGAAACGCCAGGATGAAGGCCGCGCCGGGGTAGGACTCGGCAAAGGGCAGCGGGCCGCCGCCCAGATAGCCGAAGACGAAGCCGGTTCCGGCCGCGGTCGCCTTTTCGATGGACAGGGCCAGGGCGTTGAGCGACAGGAACAGCCGCTCGAACAGGGGGACCTTGAGAAAAAGCAGGGCCAGGCCCAGTTGCAGGGCCACCCCGACGCCAATGCCCAGGACGCCGACCTTGCGCCGCCGTTCGCTGACCAGCCAGGCCAAGAGAACCAACATCACCAACCCGAACGCGCTCTGAGCCATCGGCCAACCCCTTGTGAAAGTTCTTCCGGGGAGTTACCGCCAAACCGGCCCGGGCGCAAGGGGGCGGCGCGGATCATGGGTTCACGTTCCCGCACGGGCGCGCCGGGGGAATTTAACGATGCGGGATTTCTAATATACACGACTTGACCCCCCCTTGCGAAGCCGGTAAATGATTGGATTATGACTGCATCGTTCCCGGACAGGATTCGGTGCGGCCCCCGAGGGGAGCAATCAGAATACTATACGCGCCGTTACCACACAGGCGGTAGGACAGCGAATACGACTCAAGGAGATGCAAGTATGGACGTGGAACTGGCAAAGCCCTTCATCAAGGCAGCCGTCGATGTGTTGACCACCATGGCGTTCATCAAGCCGCAGGTGGGCAAACCGTACGTCAAGAAGAACAACGTCGCCGCCGGCGACGTCTCCGGCGTGGTCGGCATCACCGGCGAGAAAAACGGCAGCGTTTCCCTGTCCTTTTCCAAGGGATGCGCCGTGGCCATCGTCAAGAACATGCTCGGCGACGAGATCCAGAACATCATGGAGGACGTGCGCGACGCCGTGGGCGAGATGACCAACATGATCTCGGGCCAGGCCCGGGCCGGACTGGCCGAGCGGGGTCTGGTCTTCCAGGGCTCCACGCCCTCGGTGATCATGGGCGACGGCCACACCATATCGCACATGTCCAAATCCCCGATCATGGCCATCCCGTTCACCACGCCGGACGGAACCTTCACCATTGAATTCTGCTTCGACTAACGTTCAGGCATCCAACCAGCGAGAGCAGCATGGCGATACTCGACAACTTCAGGGAAAAGGACTTTCTTGACCAGATAACGATCCTCAACGACATATCTGGCAACAAGGACCCCGAGGCGCTGCCCGACCTGCTGGCGCTCCTCAAGAAACCCGTGGGCGACACGTCCATCGACTACATGGTGGTCAACGCCCTCAACGCCGTCCTGTCCAACAACGAGGCCAAGGTCGTGGAAGGGCTCTCCGACCCTCACGACGGGTTCCGCATCCTGTGCATCCGCGTGGCCGGAGAACACGGCTTGCAAAGCGCGGCGGCCCCTCTGGCCGCCATGGCCGCCACCGAGGCCGACGTGGACCGGCTCATGGAAATCCTGACCTCCCTGGCCCACATCGGCGACCCGTCCTCCGTGCCCACCTTCCGCCTCTATCTCGGCCACGAGGACCCGTTCATCCAGTCCGCGTGCATCGAGGCCCTGGGCCGCCTGGACGACGAAGAATCCATCCCGAGCTTCCAGGCGATGATTGAGGAGAGCGAGGCCCCCGGCCGGTACGAGAACTGCGACCTGACCACCTGGAAGGCCGTGGAGGCCCTGGCCGCCTTCGAGTCCCGGGAAACGGTCGAGTTCCTGGTGCAGAAGCTGCATCACAAGAATCCCACGGTGCGCCGGATCATCACCGACGCCCTCGTCTCCATCGGCCCGTCCTGCATCCCCATGCTCTTCAAGGCGTTCGAGACCGGCGACAAGGACCTGCGCATCCTGGCGGTCAACGTCATCGGCTTTCTGGGCGACCGGCTGGGCGCGGACGGCCTGGTGGCCGCCTTCGACAAGGGGCTGGTGGACGACCAGAACCTGCGCTACGCCGTGTACGAATCCCTGGGCCGCATCGGCTCCATGAAGGGCCTGATCTGCCTGGTGGACGGCCTGGCCGAGACCGACGAGCTGATCCTGATGGCCGTCATCGGCGGGCTGGAAAAGCACGTCAACCCGGGCATGATCGCCACCCTGGGCAAGCGCATCGCCAAGGCCGACGACCACAGCGACCGGCTGTGCAAGGCGGTCATCGCCTCGCGCGCCACCCGCATCTTCGACGCCCTGTACGAGAACGCGGGCGCGGGCGACGGATTGATCGAGGCCCTGGCCCAGTCCCGCGACCCGGAGGTCGTGGCCGATTTTCGCAACCTGCTGGCCGAGATCGGCGGCCCCCGGGCCGAAGAGGACCTCGCCCGGCTGCCCGATCTCTCGTCCGGGGCGCGCAAGGCCCTGGCCGCCGACGACTCCCGGTCCATGTGCGCCATGCACCGCGCCATCCTCACGGACCTCGGGTTCGAGCCGTCCCTGGCCTCCAACGGCGAGGAAGCCTACGACTTCATCGCTCAGGGCGACCTCTTCGACATCATCATCACCGACATGAACATGCCGGTGATGGACGGCATGGAACTGGTGGGCAAGATCCGCAGCACGCCGGGCTACGAGGACGTGCCGATCATCATGGTCACCACCGAGTCCGAGGCGGACCAGCAGACCCTGGCCGCCAAGACCGGCGTCACCGCCTTCGTCACCAAGCCCTTCAAGCCCGAGACCCTCAAGGCCAAGATCGAGGAGCTGCTCGACTGAGGGCGGCCCTGAAAGCGGAACGACAAAAGGCCCCGGTCACGGGGCCTTTCCTTTCGGGAAACGAATCGCCCGGGCGGTGTTTTGGAGGCCTTTTCCCGCCCGATGCGATGTCGTGTTTCGCGTCCAATCAATGAGAAAACCCTCCCGCCCCGGGGAGGTGGAGCCCCGGGGACGGAAGGGCGCAGGGAGGAGTCGCGCAACCCCTTACTGTTCTTTCTTGAACACGATCAGCGGACAGTTCTTGCAGATGTCCGCGCCCGGGAACCCGTCGCCGGGCCGGGTGATGGAACTGCTGCTCGCGTTGATCCGGTCCATGAGCCGGTTGAACACCGCCCCGAACTGCTTGCCCGGGATGATGACGTTGATCTCGCCGCGCTCGGTCTTGCCCGCGTTGTAGCTGCCGGAGCAGGCGGGGAGCATGTTGAACTGCTGGGCGACGAAGGTGTGGACGTTGCCGCCGCAGGCCGAGGAGTTCATGGTGATGGTCGGCCGCAGGGGGTGGGTGTCCGTGGCGGCCATGTAGTCCACGGCCAGATGGTAGGCCTGCATGTTGTCACAGTAGAAATGCACGGTGTCGGGCTCGTACAGGCCGTCCACGCTGCCCAGCGGGGCCACGGCGATGCCGATCAGCCCCTCGGGCATCCGCGCCTTGGACTTGACGAACCGCTCCGCCTGCTCCAGGTCGCGGGTGTACTTGGCGTGGCCCTTGATCTCGCTGTCGTCCAGCTCTTTCCAGCCGAAGCTGTACCTGGCGTTGCCGCAGCCCAGCCCCTCCTGGCCGGAATAGACGATCTGGCCCTTCATCCGGGCGCCGATCTCCCACTGGCAAAAGGTCATGGCCTTGACCGGGGTGTGGATCTCCGGGGCAGCCGCGAGAAAGGCGTCCAGCTCCGCCTGATCGAAGAAGAATTTGACCGCCACGGGATAGTGGTAGAGCCGCAGCTCCCGCATCAGTACTTCCTGCATTTCCTTGTACGACATATGCATCCTCCTCAGCTGATTATCGTGGATGAAGCGCGGCCCGGACGACCCGGTCGGCACTCACTGGGGTCACGCTACCTTTCCCGCAGGCGCTCGCCAACAAAACACCGCGTTGTGAATTCGGACACCGGTATTATGCTAAAAAAAGCATAATACTCGTTTCAGGGCCGGGAAAGTTTGTTCCCTTTTTCTCAAGCCGCGCCGTAGCCGCAGAAAGGGGCCTGGTTGCCCGCTCCGGCCGCCCCGCCTGAGGCAGGTGCGGAGATCAGGGTTTCCTGCCCCGCAGGAACGGCCTGCGGCGCGGAAAGGCGGGTGGTGCGAGGCGCTCCCGCGATCCCTCGATGATCGGGATCGATATTCGCAGATGTCGAAGGCCGATGGAAGCCTGTCCCTTATTCTTCCATATTCGTGCCTGTCGGGCGGGAAGGCGGGTCAGGAACGGCGGGCCAGGGGAAGGATGAAATCCAGGGCCACGGCGGCCACCTCGGGCGAGAAGAGCATCCAGACGTGGCCCATGGGATGGCAGACGCGCTCCTGCCAGCCGGGGCGGTTGGGCTTGAGCCTGTCCAGGGGAAAGACGTAGTCGTCCACCAGGTTGTAGACCGCCAGGCGCGGGCAGTCCGGTTCCTCGACCTCGTCCATGCGCCGGGAGATGTACCGGCCCGGGATCAGGCTGCGGGCCATGCGGTTGGTGCCGAACCAGGCCAGGTCCGACCCGCCGTGGGGTGAGCCCAGGGCGAGCAGCCCGGCCACGTGGCTCCGGTAGCGCGGGTCGCCCGCCACGGCCCGGCAGACCAGCCCGCCCAGGCTGTGGCCCACCAGGACCACGCGCGCGTCCTCGCGGCCGCCCAGCAGTCCGTCGAGCTTCCGGGCCAGGCCGTCCACCGCCTCGTCGAACCCCCGGGTGAAGCTGTTGTACTGGCAGGTGTGCACGTTGGTCAGCCCGGCCCGCTTCAGCCGGTGCTTGAGCATCACCCAGGCCGAGCGGTTGTGGTACAGGCCGTGGACCAGCACCACCGGAATCCCCGGCCCGTCCGGCCCGTCGTCCCGGACCAGCCCCAGGGGATAGAGCGGCAGGACCAGCAGGTCGGCGGCCATGGCCGTGAGCCAGCCCCGGCACAGGGGCAAAAACAGCCCGCCCAGCCGTTCGCGCACGGGGGTCAGTTGCCCGGCCCGTTGCCCGGCCCCCAGGAAGACCATGTAGCGGACCCAGGGGAAGAGCAGGATGAAGAGAGCGAGGGCGAGGGCGAGATCGGCGAGCATGGCGCATGGTTGCCGGTCCGGGCCGCGCCTGTCAAGCAGGCGCGGCCGCCCCGGCGCAATCCGCGAAAGAAACAACCGGCCCTTGCCACCGGTCCCGGCACGAATTATCCTGCCCGATCAACCGCAAAGGAGACCTTCGTGACCACCACCCTATGCCTCGACATCGGCAGCGGCACCCAGGACGTGCTGCTCTTCTCCCCGGACCGCGAGATAGAGAACTGCCCCAAGTTCGTGCTCCCCTCCCCGGCGCTGCAGATCGGCCGCCGCCTGGAAGCCCTGCGCATGCAGAACAAACCCTTGTGGCTGCACGGCAGCAACATGGGCGGCGGGGTGACCCGGTTCGTCCGCGCCCACCAGCAGGCCGGGCTGGCTGTGGCCGCCACCCGCGCAGCGGCCCTGACCATGGCCGACGACCTGGCCCGGCTGGAGACCACCGGCATCCGTCTGGTGGAAGAATGCCCGGCCGGTTTCGAGCCGGTCCGGCTCACGGACTTCGACGAGGCCTGGTGGCGGAGGTTTCTGGACGCGGCCGAGCTGGCCTGGCCCGACCGCATCGCGGCCTGCGCCCAGGACCACGGCTTCTTCCCCGGCCAGTCCAACCGCCTGTTCCGGTTCAAGCTGTGGCGCTCCTTCCTGGAAGAGGGCGCGGGGCGGCCCGAGGCCCTGGTCTACGCCACCCCGCCCGCCATGCTCACCCGGCTGGCCGACCTGCAACGCGACATCGGCGGTGGCCCGGTGGCGGACACGGGCGCGGCCGCCGTGCTCGGCGCGCTCTTCGTGGACGACATCGCCCGCCACGGGCGCGAGACCGGCATCACCCTGGTCAACATCGGCAACTCGCACCTCATCGCCTTCCTGCTCTTCGGCGACCGCATCCACGGCGTGTACGAGCAGCACACCGGCTGCGTGGACGGCCCCAAGCTGTGGGCCGACCTCGACGCCTTCCGCCGCGGTCGGCTGAGCTTCGACCAGGTCTTCGCCGACAACGGGCACGGCTGCCTGACCCTGGACCTGCCCGCAGAGGCCGCCGGGTTCGCGCCGACCTACGTCATCGGCCCGCGCCGTTCCCTGCTCGCGGGGTACGACGTGACGTTCCCGTCGCCGGGCGGGGACATGATGCTGGCGGGCTGCTTCGGCCTGCTGCGCGGGCTGGGGCTGGCGTCCGGCATGTGAGCGGCGGCGAAAAGTCCGGGCCGTTCCATCTCCACTAGGCACGGCCTCGCCGCCGTGGTAAACTGGCTTCAACGTCCGCTTCACATAACCAAGGAAATTCGAAAATGAATCGTCCTCTCGTCCGTGTGCTGTGCGTCATTCTCTATCTCCTGGCCGCCCTGCCCGCATCGGGCGGCTGGACAGACACCCTGAAACAGGCGGGCAGCGAACTGGCCGACGAAAAGGCCGGGGACGCCGGGCTGTCCTGCACCCCGTCCGAGGCCGTGTCCGGCGTCAGGGAGATTCTGTCCACGGGTGCCGGGTATGCAGCCAAGACCCTGTCCACGGGCAGCGGGTTCGCGGCCGACTCGGCCACGGCCCTGTCCCTGCCCGACTGGATGGCCGGGATGACCGGCGCCTCCGCCCTGCTCTCGGCCATGAACGGGGCCGCGACCAGGGCTGCGGCCGAGTCCGAAACCCCGTTTCTCGACACCATCAAGGATGTCTCGGTCACCAACCCGACCTCCCTGCTCTCGGGCTCGTCCACGGCCGTGACCGACTACTTCGAATCCCGGAGCCGCGACACGCTCAAGGGGCTGGTGAGGCCCATCGTGGAGCAGAGCGCCCGGGCCGCCGGGGTGGGATCGGCCATGACCGCGCTTTCGGCTGCGGCCCAAGCCACGGGCGCGGCCTTCGACCCCAACGAATACCTGACCGAAAAGGTGCTGGACGGGATGTTCCGCTACATGGGCATCAGGGAAACCGAACTGCGTGAAAGCGGCGGGGCCGGGGCATCCGCCCTGCTGCACAAACTGCTGTAAGGAGCGAATCATGAACAAACCGCTCAAGACCGGACTGCTCATCGTCGGCGCGCTGGCCGCGCTGTTCGTGGGGGCCTGCGCCATCCTGGTGGCCACGGTGGACCCCAACGCCTACAAGGCGGAAATCTCCAAGGCCGTCAAGGACGCCACGGGCCGCGACCTCGTTTTCGAGGGCGACATCGGGCTGCACTTCTTCCCCTGGCTCGGCCTGAACGTCGGGCCTGTGGCCCTGGGCAACGCGCCCGGCTTTGCGCCCGCCGAGATGGTGCGCGTGAACAAGGCCATGGCCTCCATCCGCATCCTGCCCCTGCTCGCGGGCGACGTGACCATCGGCGAAGTGGTGCTGGACGGCCTCGTCCTGAACCTGGCCGTGAACAAACAGGGCGTGTCCAACTGGGCCGACCTGGCCAAGGGAGGCGCAGACGAGGCCGCCGCGCCCGAGCCCGGCTCCGGCGCTGCGGGCAAATCCGGCTCCTCCCTGGGGCGGCTGTCCGTGGCCGGGGTGGAGATCACCGGCGCGCAGGTCGACTACGCCGACGACCGGACCGGCAAGAAGACGAGCGTCACCGACCTGAACCTGATCATCGGCGAAGTGGGCCAGGGGCTGACCACGCCCTTCGAGCTGACCTTCGCCCTCAAGTCGGACGAACCCAGGATCGACGCCCGGCCCAAGCTGACCGGCCTGGCCGCCTTCGACAAGGCCAAGGGCGACTTCAACATCACCGAACTGGCGCTGGAACTGTACAACCTGCGCCTGACCGGCTTCCTTTACGCCCGCGACCTCGGCGGGAACCTCAACTATTCCGCAGAAATGAAACTGGCCCGGATGAGCCCGAAGGACCTGCTCTCCCAACTCGGCATCGCCGCGCCCGAAACGGCCGACCCCCAGGCGCTGACCGCAGCCGAGGCGCACCTCAAGGTCAACGGCACGGCCGATTCGGCCTCGCTGGAATCCCTGACCGTGAAGCTCGACGACACCACCGTATCGGCCACGGGCGCGGTCAGGAATTTCGCCAAACCCGCCATCACCGCCGAGATGAACGTGGACGACCTGGACGCGGACCGCTACCTGCCCCCGGCCAAGGACAAGACGGCGGGCGGGGCCGCCCCGGCCAAGACCGAACCGGCGGCCAAGGAACAACCGGCCGCCGAGCCCGACCTCTCCGCGCTCAGGACCCTGGACTTGGCCGCCCGGCTGACCGTGGGCAAGCTCAAGGCCATGAACCTGCGCGTGACCGACATCCTGGTCCAGGCCCGGGCCAGGGGCGGCATCCTGACCGTGGACCCGTTCTCGGCCAGCCTCTACGACGGCACCCTGTCCGGCCGCAGCGAACTGGACGCCCGGGCCGTGCCCGCCCCCTGGAAGGAAAGCGCCGAGCTCAAGAACGTCCAGGCCGGCCCCCTGCTCCAGGACCTGACCGGCAAGGACCACCTCCTGGGCGCCACCGTGGCCCGATACGACCTGACCGGCGCGGGCCTGACCCCGGACGCCATCAAGAAGACCCTGACCGGCACGGCCTTCTTCGCCTTCACCGACGGCGCCATAAGCGGCGTGAACGTGGCCAAGCTGATCCGCGACACCTGGGCCAGGCTCAAGGGCCGGCCAGTCGGCGGCTCCGAGCCCGAGAAGACCGACTTCGCCGAGCTGCTGGGCAGCGCGGTCATGGACAAGGGGCACATCGTCAACGAGGACCTGCTGATGAAGTCGCCGCTGCTGCGGCTGACCGGCAAGGGCTGGGCCGACCTGCCCCAGAACAGCGTGGACTACCTGGCCACGGTCACCGTGGTCGGCACGCTCAAGGGCCAGGACGGCGCGTCCATAGAGGAGCTGACCGGCCTGCCGCTGCCCGTGCGGGTCAAGGGCGCATTGGACGCCCCCGAGATCGGCCTGGACCCCAAGGCGCTGGCCGAAGCCCTGTTCAAGGGCACGTTCAAGCAGGGGACCAAGGACCTGGAGAAGAACCTCAAGGAGTCGATCCTCGGCGGCGGCAAGACCGGCGCCACCGGGACCGCGGCCGAAGAGAAGAAGACCCCCGGCTCCCTGCTCAAGGGGCTGATCAAGAAGAAGTAGCGGCCGACGCGCCGCCGACAGGACAAGACATGGGGCCGGACGCCACAGGGCGTTCGGCCCTTTCTCATCGAAATCCGTCCCCCGGCCGATACCCCGCGAAGCGGAGCCGGAAGTCCCGGGAGTCCGGAGAACCCGTTCAGGGGGTCTCAAGCGCCCGGAGGCCTTCTTCCCGCTACAGCTTGAGTTCGCCGGTGGAGAATTTGCGTTCCAGGAAATTGGAGAGGTGGATGAGCGGGAAGCAGACCGCGAAGTAGAGCAGGCCCACCAGGCCGAAGACCATCAGTCCTTCGGGCACGCGCTGCACGGTCAGCCACCCGGCGCGGGTGATGTCCGTAAGCCCGATGACCGAGACGATGGACGAATCCTTGATCAGCAGCACGTATTGGCCGACCAGGGCGGGCAGGGCCATGCGCAGCGCCTGGGGCAGGACGACCAGGCGCATGGTCTGGCCGTGGGTGTGGCCCAGGGAGCGGCAGGCCTCCTCCTGGCCCGGGGGCACGGCTTCGATGGCGGCGGAGACGATCTCGCAGATGTAGGACCCGGCGTAGATGGTCAGGCTGACCACGGCGGCGGTGAAGGCCTCCATCTGGAGCCCGAATTCCGGCAGGATGAAGAAGATGATGAACAGCTGGACCAGGAACGGCGTGCCGCGCATGAAATCCACGTAGATGGAGAGCAGGCGGGACACCGCAGTGCGGCGATGGGCGCGCAGGACGCCGGTGAAGACGCCGATGAGCGTGCCGCCGACGAGGCTCAGGGCCGAAACGGCCACGGTCATTCCCAGCCCCTTCCAGAACAGGGGCAGGCTGTGCATGAGTTGGTCGAAATAGAATCCCCACATGGCTCAGACGCTCCGAAAGCGCATCATGCGCATCTGGTAGAATTTGGTCGCCCCCTTGAGTGCGTAGTAGACCACCAGGTACAGGGCGGCGACCGTCAGGAAGGCTTCGGACGGCATGAACCGTTCGGAGTTGAGCATCTGGCCCGCCCGGGTCAGCTCCATGACGGAGATGAGGGAGAGGACGGCGGAATCCTTGACCAGGACGATGGCCTGGCCGAGCAGGGGCGGCAGCGTGTTGGCCAGGGCCTGGGGCAGCAGGATGTAGACGAACCGCTGGTAGACGTTGAACCCCTGGCCCATGGCGGCCTCCACCTGGCCGAAGGGGATGCCCTTGATGCCCGCGCGGAGGATTTCAGCCACGTAGGCCCCGGAATTGAGGGAAAGGGCCACGATGCCGGTGGTCAGCTCGCTGACGTCGAGGCCCAGGGAGGGCAGGCCGAAATAGAGGAAGTAGAGCTGGGCCAGCAGCGGGGTGGAGCGGACGACCTCGATGTAGGTCACGGCCGGGGCGGACAGCCACTTGAGGCGGCAGATGCGGCAGGCGCAGGCGGCCATGCCCACGACGAGCGCGCCGATGATGCCGAGCAGCGAAATCCAGCAGGTCTGAAACAGCCCCTCCATGAAGAGGGGCATGTACTCCCAGATGATGCGGAAATTGAAATATTCGAGCATATCGCCGAATCCGTAAAAGATGCGCCATGCCCCGATCGGGGCATGGCGCACGGCTTACGGTCTAGTGGTCCTTTTCCCAGTCCTTGGATTCGACCCAGTACTTGATGTTCGCTTCGTAGCGGCCATCGGAGCGGATCCAGTTGAAGAACAGGTTCATCCACTGGCGCAGGGACTCGTCCTCGTGGCGGATGGCGAAGGCCAGCGGCTGCTTGGACATGATGTCGCCCACGAACTTCGTGGAGTTCGGCGGGAAGGCGGCCAGGGAGCCCATGATGGAGGTCTTGTCGTTGACGGCCACGTCGGCCTTGCCCGCCATGAGGGCGTTCAGGAGCATGGGGCCGCCGCCCTTGTAGGATTTGATCTCCGCATTGGGGAAGAGGCGCTTGGCGTCGGCCTCGCCGGTGCCGCCGAGCAGGACGGCGACCTTGACGCCCTTCTGGTTGATCTGGTCCCAGGAGGTCAGGGTGGTGTCGGCCTTGGCCACGGCCACGGACCCGGTGTAGTAGAACGGGTCGGAGAAGGAGACCTTCAGCGCGCGCTGGAGGTTGGCGGTCATGTCGGCGGCCAGCAGGTCGGCCTTGCCGGAGAGCAGGGCCGGGATCAGGCCGTCCCAGTCATAGTCGAGGAATTTGATCTCGACGCCCATTTCCTTGGCCATCAGCTTGCAGAACTCGACGGAGGAGCCGGTGCGCTCGCCGTTCTTGTCCACGAAGCTGAAGGGGGGACACTGGGTCTGGCAGGCGACGCGCAGCTCGCCGCGCTTGACGATTTCGGCCAGGGCGTCCGCAGAGGCGGTGGTGGCTGCGGCCATCAGCATGGTGAGCATGACGGCCAGACAGATGGTAAGACGTTTCATTACTCCTCCTCACAGGTGCATGAAAAATGTTGATCCGGACCAATCGCGGTTTTTCCCACGTCAGGGCGGGGGAATCGTTTGGGACGCTAAAGGAAGTACCGGCTTTTGGCAAGCGCGCCACCGTCCTTTCCGGCGCATGAATCGAGGAAATTTAAGCTGATACGCGAGGGACGGCTCCGCCGGGGCGGGAGCGCCGAAACCGCCGTGATCATTCCCTCTTGCCAGGCGTGGCGGGCCGGGAGTAGGGTCACGGCCATGTCTCCCGTCATGCTCGCCGTCGCGCCCATCTTCGCGCTCATCCTCCTCGGCCTGGTCCTGCGCAGGATCAACTTTCCGGGGCCGGACTTTTGGCCGGTTTCGGAGCGGTTGACCTACTATGTGCTCTTCCCCGCGCTGCTCATCTCCGGTCTTTCGGGCCGGAGCTACGACAACTCCGCGTTCGGGTTGTCGGCGGTGCTCTTCCTATCCATCTGCCTGGTGGCGGGCGGAGTCGCCCTGCTCCGGGTCCGCGTGGCCTCGAACGGTCCGGCCTTCACCTCGGTCTTCCAGGGGGCCATCCGGCCCAACACCTACGTCGGCTTCTCGCTGGCCGCAGCCCTGCTCGGGCCGGACTGGATGACGCTTTCGGCCGTGGCCCTGCTGACCATCGTGCCGCTGGTCAACGTGCTCTGCGTGCTGACGCTGGTGCGCCACGGCGGCAACGGCGGCGGGCCGTGGCGCATCGTGGTGGAACTGGCGAAGAACCCGCTGATTCTTTCCTGCGTGGCCGGGTTCGCGCTCAACGGATTCGACGTGGCCCTGCCGCAGGTGGCGGAGGACTGGCTGGTCATCCTGGGCAAGGCCGCGCTGCCCATGGGGCTGCTCGCCGTGGGCGCGGCCCTGCGCCTGGAGGGCCTGGCCGGGCACGTCCGGCCGGTGGCGGCGGCCTCGCTGGCCCATCTGGTGGCCCTGCCGCTGGCGGCCTGGGGGCTCTCCCTCCTGTTCGGCCTCGACCCCGTGGCCCGGGACGCCGCGCTGATCTACACGGCGATTCCCGTGGCCGTTTCCGCCTACATCCTGGCCCGGCAGATGGGCGGCGACCACAAGCTCATGGCCGTGATCATCACCGTGGAAACCGCGCTTTCGGCGGCCACGCTGCCTGTCATCCTCGGCGTGCTGGGCCGCTAGCCCGCACCGGCCGCCGATGCGCGCGAAGCGGCCGGGTTCCGGCCCGAATCCCCTTGTATTTGTGCCGGAATTGGGGAAAGATGCCCCTGATTGTCTTGAACGGTTGAGAAAGGAGTCACAGATGGCAAAGGATTTCAGAGACTTGCTTGTTGAATCGTCCCGGCATGAGGTGTTTGGCCGGTACTTCAAGGAATTGCAGATCGGCTTCAAGGCGGTGGTATCTTTTCAGGCCAGCGCCACTCATGCCTGCGAGCCCGCCGAGACCCTGGACGATATCCGCCGGTACACCCAGTGGGAGGTGCAGCTGCGCCAGATCAACAAGCCCATCGACATTCCGGGCATCGGCATATGGGACGAGTTCAAGCAGAGCGAGTGGGCCAGGAAGTTCGACCGTCCCGAGTTCCAGCGCTCCATGATCGGCGAATTCGTGACCACGCAGGAGGCGCAGCAGATTTACGAGGACGTGGTGGCCTACGCCATCCGCAGCAACCACATCGAGTCCGAGGACGAGATCATCGTGCTCGAGCCGGACGCCGAGTTGCGCACGCTGCGCGCCTGCACCGGCTGCAGCGGCTCCGGCGCAGTCTAGCGCCGGACGCGAGCCCGAGAAGCCACGGCCCGCTCCCTTTTGGGGGGCGGGTTTTTTTGGTTCATCCGGTTAGAGCGTACTTGGCTTCATGAATGCCCATGATTCTG
>JAZHDH010000220.1:0-3035 GCA_036584335.1 Pseudodesulfovibrio sp.
ACTGCGGGCCGGACCGCGACAACGACCGGGCCATGCATGTGGTGGCCGAGGCCATCGACCTCATCGGCCCGGACCCGGCCACCCTCGCCTTCCACTTCCCGCTCCTGGGCGAAACGGGCAGCCACCCCCTGGCGCGGCTCGGCTCCCGCGCCGCGCCGGTCCTGGTCCGGCTGCTGACCCGGCCCGGCACCCTGACCGGCCAGGTGGCCTTCCGCGCCCTGGCCGACATGGGACGCGCCGCCGTCCCGGCCCTGCTCGCCGCGCTGGAATACGGCACGCCCGGCCAGCGCGTGGCCGCAGGCCTGCTGCTGGTGATGCACGACCCGAACTTCGCCTCCGAACTGCCCGAAGACGTGCTCGAAGAACTGACCGAAGCCGGAGTGGACAAGCCGTAGAAGGGAAAGGGGAATGCCTCCGGCGGCTCAAGAACCCCTTTGATTCGCCCCGTCCCGGAGTTCACCCCTTGTCTGTCATTCGTGAAGTCATCGGGTGGTTGCCCTGAAGAGGGGGGATTGGATGGGATGTGAAAAATGTGAGAGGAAGGGTTGCGCCCTTCCCCTCTCTTCATTTTACGCTGTCCGGAAGGCGGAGTGCGGAGTGATGACGCCCTGGGGGGCAGGCCCGGCCAGGGGCAGGGCCAGGACGTAGCGGTCGGGCACGCCGGGCCAGGTCAGGCCCGGGACGGCGGCGAAACCGAACCGGCCGTAGAACCCGGGATCGCCCACCAGGACGACCCCCTCGGCCCCCCGAGCCCGTGCCCGGTCCACGGCGGCGCGGACCAGGGCCGAACCCAGGCCGCGCCCCCGATGCCCCGGCAGCACGCCCACCGGGCCGAGCAGCAGCCAATTCCCGGCGTCGCCGACCCCGGCCGGGGAAAGGGCGATGTGGCCCAGCGCCTGGCCGTCCGCCTCCGCCAGCAGGGACACGCTCAGCGCCCCGCCCTCGCGCAAGGCGTGGACGATGCGATGCTCGGTGGGTTCCGCGCCGGGCGCGTGCAGGGGATGGTTCTTGAAGGCCGCATATTCTATCGCCTCGACGAGCAGGGCGTCGTCGAGGGTTTCCTGTCGGATGCGCATGATGATTCTCCACGGTTTGCGGCCAGGGGCCGCGATGCGAACGGACCGGCGGAACGCCGTGCGGCGGCCGCCGGAAAGGTCCGATGACGGAGGGAGAGCGGGTTGACCGAGGGGCGCAGACAAGAGCGGCTCCCGGCACGGGGCCGGGAGGCGGCAAGGTTCATCCGCCCGGGGCGGGCGCGGGCCGCCGGGGCGGCCTAGGCGTCGCGCCCCCGGTCAACAACCGGGGGCACACTATCCGAAGTGCGGGGCAAAAAACATCCTTTGCGGCCGGGCCGCAGCTTGATGCAGGAGGCTTTACCGCATGGCCGGCCGCAGCGCAACCCCCGGGGCCGCGCCATTGACCTCGGCCCGCGCGGCACGTACCTTGGATTTCCGGCCCGCTGCGGCCGCCATCGAAAACAAGGAGCCTCCATGTCCAAGCTCATCTATGCGCTGCTCACCGCAGACCTGATCATCGACCGCGACTCGGGCAGCACCTCCTACATCCGCACCGTGGAACACGCCGTGGTGCCGGAGTTTCCCACGGCCCTCCCGCCCGTCTTCTTCGCCAGCCTCTGGGACCTGGAAGGACGCCAGGGCGAGCCCTTCACCGTCTCCCTGGCCCTGACCCCGCCCGAGGGCGAGCCGATGACGCTCGGCGTGCAGGAGGTCCGGCCCGGCGACACCCTGCTCCACAAGATGAACTTCCAGCTCCCCGGACTGCGCGTGGCCGCCGAGGGTCGGCACACCCTCTCCGCCGCCGTGAAAGCGGGCGACGACTGGGTCACCGTGGCCGAACTGCCGCTCTTCGTCTTCCTGAATCCCCAGGCGTAACGCCTGCCGCCCCGCCGCGAAAGCGCCCCTGCCGGGCTCCGGCCGGGGCGCTTTCGCTTCCGCCCCGCCATGGTGGCGACTGCACTGAGCCCGCAAGGCACTGCAACGCGACTGCAACACTCGCCATCCACCTTGCAACAGGTTAAACCCATAAATGTTATTGGAACATTTTTTCAAAGTAAAATAGGCAATTACGTACAAATTTTGTAAGGTTTTCCTGGACTTTTCCACATGTTTTCCATAGCCTCGCATCGTGTTTTGCATAAATATAGAACCATCAACACAACGATATCGAGGGTTTGGAATGCATGGCCTGATGCTGTTGCTGCCGGGCAAGGAGGGGCGGCTGCCCACGAGCGGGGAACTGAGGGCGGCGGGGTTCGTCGTGTCGTCCGCCGTGGCGGCGAATGACCCGGACCGGAAGCGGGAAAAACGGTCCCGGCCGCATCCGAGGGCCATCGGGGCTTCCGGGACGGATTGAGCGCGGCATGGTCCCGGCGCGCAAACCGGGCCTGCGAAGGAAAGAAGGGCGACGGACGCGCGCAAGCCGTTGCGCCGGGTTCGGCGCGGCTTGCGCCCGGCTGCGGCGGGACGCAACGATCCCGGCGCAACGGCCGACCGGGCCTAGAACCCGAAGCGGACGTACTCCCGGTCCAGCCGGTTGATGAGCTGGATGTAGCGGTAGTTGCCCTTGAGCTGGCCGTCCTCCACCAACCGGTAGCCCCGGCTCTTGCAGTCCGGGCAGGCATCGGGCGGAATCTCCACCCCCAGGCACAGCGGGCCGGAGTCGGCCCGGCTCTCCACCTTGTACAGCCCCCGGCACTTGTCGCACAGCACCACGGTCTCCTGCTGCACCTCGTTGATGCCGTCGGTGTCGTAGTAGATCTGGCGGTTGCGGATGAACCTGTCGCCCGAGATCACGCCCAGGCGCGGGTCGTTGCCCGGCTTGAGCGGCGGCGGGTCGAAATAGAGCCTGGGCAGTTGCCTGCACAGCTCCTCGATGTAGGCGCCGGTCCGCTCGTCCTGGCGCAGCAGTTCGGGATTGTAGTTGGGCTCGCGGATGTGGGAATAGTCCACCCCGGCCATGGACAGGCACAGCCCGAGGTTGACGTAGGGCAGCGCGCCCTGGATGGAGTAGCCGCC
>JAZHDH010000221.1:0-3014 GCA_036584335.1 Pseudodesulfovibrio sp.
CCAGCGTCTCGGCGTCCAGGTCGTTGGTCGGTTCGTCCATGACCAGGACGTTGGAGGGGCGGGTGAAGAGCCGGGCCAGGAGCAGCCGGTTGCGCTCGCCGCCCGAGAGTACGGACACGGGCACCGAGGCGCGGTCCGGCGTGAACAGGAAATCCTTGAGATGGCTCATGACGTGGCGGGGATGCCCGTTGATCTCGACGAAGTCGTTGCCGTCGGCCACGTTCCAGCGGGCGGATTGGTCCTCGCGCAGCTGTTCCCGGAGCTGGTCGTAGTAGGAAATCTGCAGGTTGACCCCGCGCCGCACCGCGCCGTTTTGGGGCTTGATCTCGCCGAGCAGGATGCGCAGCAGCGTGGTCTTGCCCGCGCCGTTGGGGCCGATCAGCCCCACCTTGTCACCGCGCATGATCGCGGTGGAAAAACCGCTGATCAGCGCTGATTCGCCGTAGCCGAAGCACAGGTCCGTGGCCTCGACCACCAGCTTGCCGGTGCGCTCCGCCTCCTGGATGGCCATGCGCGCGGGGCCGGAACGCTCGCGCCGGGCGCGCCGCTGCTCGCGCAGCTGGTACAGGTCGCGCACCCGGCCCATGTTCCGCGTGCGCCGGGCTTTGATGCCCTGGCGTATCCACGCCTCCTCTTCGGCCAGCTTGCGGTCGAAATTGTGGTTCTGTTTGGCTTCGGCCTCCAGGTCCGCGTTCTTGCGCACGAGGTAGGTTTCGTAGTCGCAGTCCCAGCTGTGCAGCCGTCCCCGGTCCAGTTCGACGATGCGCGTGGCGATGCGCCGCAGAAAAGCGCGGTCGTGGGTGACGAAGAGCAGCGCGCCGCGTTGGCGCAGCAGGAAATCCTCCAGCCAGGTGATGGATTCGACGTCCAGGTGGTTGGTCGGTTCGTCCAGGATGAGCAGGTCCGGCTCGGTGACCAGAGCCCGCGCGAGCAGGACGCGGCGTTTGGTGCCGCCCGACTGGGTGTCGAACTCCGCGTCGCCGTCGAGCTTGAGGTGCGAGAGCACGGTTTCGATCCGCTGGTGGTGCGGCCAGCCCCCGGCCTCTTCCAGAGCATGCTGGGCGCGCTCCATGCGGCCCACCACCCGGGTCTCGTCCTGGCCGGATGCTTCGGCCAAGGCGCGGGCGGCGGCGTGATAGGCCGAAAGATGGCGGCCTACTTCGCCCAGTCCCCCGGCGGCCACGTCGTAGACCAGCCCGCCCAGTCCCTGGGGGACCTCCTGGGGCAGCATGGCCACCCGCGTGCCTTTCGTGTTGTCCACGCTTCCCCGGTCCGGTTTCAGGCTGCCGGCGATGACCTTGAGCAGGGTGGACTTGCCCTCGCCGTTGCGGCCGAGCAGGCAGACGCGCTCGCCCGGCTCGATTTGCAGGGAAAGCCCGTCCAGCAGCACGGTGCCGGTGAAGTTGACGGAAATGTCGCGCAGGGAAACAACGGCCATGGGGATCGCTCGGGAAGCGGGGCCTTTCGGCCCCGGATGGGAAATGATTACTTGCAGGCCGCCTGGAACGTCCGGTGCCGCTCGTCGTAGGGCGGGAACCCGAAGAAGGCGGAGCCGGAAACCAGCACGTCCACGCCCGCCCGGACCAGTTCGCCCGCGTTTTCGGCCGTGACCCCGCCGTCGATCTGGATCAGGGTCCCGGCCCCGGCCCGGTCGATCAGCGACTTCAGCTCGCGCACCTTGTCCAGGCAGAAGGGGATGAATTTCTGGCCTCCGAAGCCCGGGTTCACGGACATGATCAACACCATGTGCAACTGCGGGATGAGGTGGCGGATGGCCTCCACCGGGGTGTGCGGGTTGAGCGCCACGGCGGGCTTGGCCCCGGCCTCGGCGATCTGGGCGCAGACCCGCTCCAGGTGGGTGCACGCCTCGGCGTGGACGCAGATCAGGTCCGCGCCCGCAGCCGCGAAGTCGCCGATGTACCGGCCGGGATCGTTGATCATCAGGTGGCAGTCGAAGAACAGCTTCGATTTCTTGCGCATGGCCTTGATGATCGGCGGGCCGAAGGTGATGTTGGGCACGAACATGCCGTCCATGACGTCGAGGTGGACCCATTGGATGCCCGCTTGTTCCAGGGTTTTCAGCTCGGATTCCATGTTGGCGAAATCGGACGAAAGCATGGAGGGGGAAAGAATCATGTCGGTTGCTCCGCTGAAGGAAATTTCGGTGGGCACACCGTACCCGAGGGCGGGCCGGGGCGCAAGCGCGCCGCTACCGGGGCGGCTGGTTGACGATCAGTTTGTCCGCGATCAGTCCGAGCAGTCCGCCCAGAATGACCGAGGCCAGCAGCGCGTGGGCGAATCCGCCGGACTCCGTGCCCGTGGCCAGGATCGCCAGGGGCACGCCGGTCATCAGCGCCAGCAGGATGCCCGAAAGCCAGCCGGTGAACGGCAGGCGCACGTAGGTGATGATGATCCCCAGCCCCATCCAGTGGAGCAGGGCGGCGACGCTCGTCTGCCAGACGGACTGGGAAAGGACCAGGGCGATGGCGTCCAGGATGCCCGCGGCGGTGCCGATGACCACGGCCTTGAAGAAACGGTTCACGGTGCCCCCTTCCGGCAAGTCCGGCGGACTATTTGTCCATTTTGAAATCGACCTTGATCTTGAACAGCTTCTCGGCGGGCAGGTTCAGAATCTTTACGTCCGTGGCCTCGGTGATGGAGGCCAGGATCGCCTCCACCGCGTCCATGTCCGGCGCGATCAGCGCGAACCAGACGTTGAACTCGTTTTCGCGCAGGTAGTTGTGCGTCACGCCGTCGTGCCGGTTCACCTCGGCCACGAAGGCATCCAGCTTGTCTTCGGGCACCGACGCGGCGCACAGCGTGGACTGCCAGCCCAGGGTGTGCGAATTGAAATTCGCCCCCATGCGCCGGATGAGGCCGGACTTTTTCATGGCGCGCACACGCTCCAGCACCTCGGCCTCGGAGAGCCCGACCTGCTTGCCGACCTCATGGTAGGGACGGGACGCGACCGGGAAATGGGACTGGATGATGTCGAGAATCTGTTTGTCGTAATT
>JAZHDH010000222.1:0-15780 GCA_036584335.1 Pseudodesulfovibrio sp.
CCAGTCGTGGTCGCGCCAGGAGCTGACGTGCATGCCCCAGGTGCGGGAGGTTATGGCGTCCCCGAAACCCGGATGGTAGGCTATCTTCTGGAAGGCCTCCGGGGAAGGCGGGCCTGCGGCTGCGGGAGATGCCGCAGGCCCGCCGGGAGTCTGCCCGGCGTCGGGGAAAGGATCACCGGGCAGCGGGTTCGGGGTGGAACCGCTGGGTTGGATGTCGGCCTTCGCGGACTCGGGCTGCTGCCCGGCGAACCGCGCGGCCATGCGGGCGCGCTTCAGGTTCTCGGCGGCCTTGACGTAGAAGCTGGGGGCCAGCTCCACGGCGCGCTCGAAATACGGCACCGCCTCCTCGGGGCGGCCCGAGGTGAGCAGGACATAGCCCAGGTTGTTGTTGGCCCGGGACTCGCCGCCCGCGTACTTGAAGGCTTCGAGGGCTTCGGCCAGACGCCCCTGACGGGTCAGGGCCAGGCCGAGGTTGTTGTAGGTGCGGGGGGTTACCCCGCCGTTGCGCAGGGCGTAGCGAAAGGAATTCACCGCCTCGCCATACTGGCCCATGGCCACCTGGACTACGCCGAGATTGTTGTAAATCTCATCCTGGAACTGGCCCTTGTGCAGGTCCAGGGCGCGCAGGAAATGGGTCCGGGCCTGGGCATACTTCCCCTGCCGGTCGTAGAGGTTGCCCAGATAGTTGTGGGCCTTCCAGAGCATGGGGTTGCCGGTCACGGCCCGGGTCAGGTGCGTTTCGGCCTCGCCGTAAAGCCCGGCGCGGAAATAGACGGTTCCGGCGGCCTCATTGGCCAGGGCGTGATCCGGCTGCCTGCCGAGCACGTGCAGGTATTCGGCCAGGGCCTGCTCTTCCAGCCCCTTGGACACCAGCAGGTCGCCCTTCCTGATGCGCACCTCCAGGTTGTCCGGCTCCAGCTCCAGGGCCTTGTTCAGGTGGACAAAGGCCATTTCGCCGTTGTCCCGGCGCAGGAAGCCTTCGGCCACCTGCTCGTGCTGGGCCGCAGAGAGCTTGACCGGCCCTTCCTTGCCCCAGGCGAATTCCTGGAAGGACTGCTCCTTCTGCCTGGCGGCGCAACCCGCCAGGACCAGCCCCAGCAGCAGGACGGCGACGATGTGGATGAGCTTCTTCATGGTGCATTTCTCCTTCGGATCGGTCGGCCTAGTTGTTCACCTTGGAAAAGACGTTCATGAACGTCAGCCCGGCCGGTCCCATGATGGCCACAAACAGAGCAGGCAATATGAATCCCACCAGCGGCAGCAGGAGCTTGACCGGCAGCTTGGCCGCGAGCTCCTCGGCGCGCTGGGAGCGCTTGGTGCGCATGGCGTCGGAATAGACACGCAGGGTGCGGCCCACGCTGATGCCGAAAATGTCCGCCTGGACGAGCAGCGAGGTCAGGCTGGAGAGGTCGTCCAGCCCCACCCGCTCGGAAAGGCCGCGCAGGGCGTCGGCCCGCGCCTTGCCCGCGCGCAGCTCCAGCGTCATCAGCTTGAGCTCGGCGCTGATCACCGGGCCGGAGGCGGCCAGCTCGGCGCAAACGCGGTCGATGGCCTGATCGAGCCCCATGCCGGACTCCACGCAGACCACGAGCAGGTCCAGGGCGTCGGGCAGTTCGTCGGCCACGGTCCGCCGGCGGGCGGCCACGCGGCCCCGCAGCCACACTTCCGGGGCGTAGACGCCCAGCCCGGCGGCCATGACCGCGCCCAGGCCGGTCATGACCACGGTCAGGTCCATTCCGCCCAGGAACCGCAGGGCCAGGAACCCGCCGCCCAGCAGCGCGGCCAGGGCGACCTTGGTCCCCTGAAACAGGACGGCGGCGTTGTGCGAGCGCAGCCCGGCCTGGATCAGGGCGGTGCGGTTGCGCACGATCTCGGCCTCGTCGCGCGGGCCGACCTTGGAGCCGATGCGCTCGAAACGGGCGGCCAGGACGCGGCCCAGCTTGGCCAGGGGCGCGAGCAGGGAGTCCCTGCGGCTGGAGCTGCGGCCGGAAACCCGCTCCTTGAGCCGGGCGGCATCGTCCGCGCCGCCCAGCCAGCCCATGACCCCCCACCCGGCCAGGAGTACCGAGGCGAAGACCAGGCCCGCCGCGAAAATGGGTATGAGATCGAAACCGGACACGGCTGCCTCCTAGACCCGGATGTCGACCATGCGCCGCATGCACCACATGCCGAACGCCATGCCGATGATCGCGCCGTAGCTCATCTGCTGGCCCAGTTCGGTGGTCCACATCAGGCTCATGTAGCCGGGGTTGATCAGGTAGAGGATGGCCGTGACCACGAACGGGAGGGCGGAAAGCATCCATGCGGACAGCCGCCCCTCGGCCGAGAGTACCCGCACCTTGCCGAAAAGCACGAACCGCTCGCGCACCAGCCGGGCGATATTCTCCACGATCTCGGCCAGGTTGCCGCCGGTCTCGCGCTGGATGTTCACGGACACGGCGAAGAACTTCAGGTCCGCCACGTCCACGCGATCAAGGAGGTTGTTCAGGGCGCGGTCCACGTCCATGCCGTAGTTGATCTCGTCGAGCGTCTTGCGGAACTCGCCGCCCACGGGCTCGTCGAACTCCTCGGCGACCATGCGCATGGACCCGCCGAAGGTGTGCCCGGACTTGAGCGCGCGGCTCATCAGGTCCAGCACCTCGGGCAACTGCCGGTGAAAGGCGTTCATGCGCGCCCGCTTCTTCCGGTTCAGCCAGACGAAGGGCAGGCAGGCGGCCACTCCGGCGATGGGCAGGGCCATCCACCACCTTCCGGTGGCCACCAGCCCGGCATAGAACCCGGCCAGGCCGAGTACCGCGCCCAGGAGCAGGAAGGCGCCCGGGGTGCCCTTGACCGCCGCCTGGCGGATGGTCCTCTTGATCCGCGAAGCGAACCGGGCGCGCTCCAGCAGCCGGTTGAACCACGGCACCTGGCTCATGGCCGACTGGGCCAGGAGCAGGTCGAAGGACGGATTCTCCAGCTCGGACAGGGCCAACTGACGCAGCCGCAGGCGGACGCGGTCCTCGGCCTCGCCGCGCCGCGCGCCGACCAGGGCCAGCACGCCCATGGCCAGCAGGAAGGCGACCGCCGCGCCGCCGACGGCCAGGAGCAGGGTCGGGCTCATGCGCGCCCCCTGCCCGCCCGGGCCTCGGGAACGAACATCTCGGCCGGGAACGGGCGGCCCATGCGCTCCAGCTTTTCGGCGAACTTGGGCCGGATGCCGCGCGCGGTGTGATAGCCCTCCACCTTGCCTTCCTTGCTCACGCCCGTCTGCTCGAAGGCGAAGATCTCCTGCATGGTGATCATCTCGCCCTCCATGCCAGTGACTTCCTGTATGGAGATGACCTTGCGCGCGCCGTCCACCATGCGGGCGGCCTGGACGACCACGTCCACGGCGGACGATATGTAGCGCTTCATGGACAGGGGCGCGAGGTTCAGCCCGGCCATGGAAACCATGGTTTCAAGGCGCATCATGGCGTCGCGCGGGGAATTGGCGTGGATGGTGGTCAACGATCCGTCGTGGCCGGTGTTCATGGCCTGGAGCATGTCCAGGGCCTCGGCCGCGCGCACCTCGCCGACGATGATCCGGTCGGGCCGCATGCGCAGACAGTTCTTGACCAGCTCGCGCTGGTCGATGGCCCCCTTGCCCTCGATGTTGGCCGGGCGGGTCTCCAGCCGGACCACGTGGTCCTGCTTGAGCTGCAGTTCGGCCGCGTCCTCGATGGTGACGATGCGCTCGTCTTCGGGGATGAAGCGCGACAGGCAGTTGAGCAGCGTGGTCTTGCCCGATCCGGTGCCGCCGGAGATGAGTACGTTGAGCCGGGCGCGGACGATGCCGTCCAGCAGTTCGGCCATGGCCGGGGTCATGGCCTTGAAGTTGATCAGGTCCCCGACCTCCAGCGGATCGCGCGAGAACTTGCGGATGGAGAGCGACGGCCCGTCGATGGCCAGCGGCGGAATGACCGCGTTGACGCGGGAACCGTCGAGCAGCCGGGCGTCGCACAGGGGCTGGGATTCGTCGATGCGCCGCCCGACCAGGGAAACGATGCGGTCGATGATCTTGCGCAGGTGGTCGTCGTCGCGGAACCGGGCCGGGGTCAGCTCCAGCTTGCCCGCGCGCTCCACATAGACCTGGCGGTAGCCGTTGACCAGGATGTCGTTGACCGTGGGGTCCTTGACGTAGGGCTCCAGCGGCCCCAGGCCGATGACCTCGTCCTGGATCTCGGTCAACATCCGCTTGCGCTCGGCCAGATTCAGCGGCGCGCTCTGGAACTCCTCCCAGAGCAGCCCCTCGGTGACCTTGGATATCTCGGCGCGCATCTCGGGCTCGCTCAGGGTGTCGAGCAGCGAGAGGTCGATCATGTCGATCAACCGGTCGTGGATGCGGGTCTTGATCTCGAAATAGTGGTCGGCCTGGTCCTTGGCCCCCCCCTTGGCGTCCCGGGAGGAACGGGGAGGCGCGCCCTTGGCCTTGGACGCGTTGCGGTTGAGCCGGGCGGCGATGCTCATGACGCAGCCCCCGCCAGCTTGCCCTCGCCCGCCCCGGGCCTGCGGCCGAAAAGCCCGGCAAAGGGCAGCCGCAGTCTCCTGGCCGCCTGCTCCGGCATCGGGGCCAGGGCGCGGGCGATGCGGGCCACGGCCCGGGTAGCCGGAGACTTGGGAAACGCCTGGGCCAGCGGGACGCCCTGGTTCAGGGCCAGGAGCGCGGCCGGGCCGTCCTCGGGCACGGTCAGGGCGATGGCCTTGCCCAGCACGTCGGCGGCCTCGTCCACGGAAATGGACGAATGCCTGGCCACGCGGTTGGCGACGAGCTGCGTCCGCCGCTCGGCGTCCGGGTCCTGCCCGCGCAGAGACTCCATGAGCCGGGCGGTGCGGGCCAGGCTCGGCAGGGTGAGCTGGGTGACGGCGAAGACACGGTCGGCCTGCTCCACTTCCTTGGGCAGCACGGCGTCGTCGGGCCAGGCCGTGTCGACCACGACGTGGGCGTAGCAGTGGCGCAGCTGCTCCAGGATCAGGAACAGGGCCTGCGGGTCCGGCCGCTCGTGGCGCGCGGGCGCGGGCAGGACGTGCAGGCCGGAAGGATGGGCGGCCACCACGCTCCTGAGGTAGGTGGCGTCGAGCCGGGTGATGTCCTCCGTCAGGTGGCCCCAGTCGTAGTCGTGCTTGAGGTCCAGGAAATACGGCGCCTCGCCCAGGGGACGGCGCAGGTCCACCAGGATGGTCGATCCGGGGGCCTGCCGCTCCAGCAGCCAGGCCAGGCTGACGGCCAGGGTGGTCGTGCCCAGCCCCTGCTTGGCCCCGAGCAGCGTGGTGATCCGGCCGCGCTCGCCTTCGGGCTCGTCCAGGCTCATGCGCATGGCCGTGCGCATGACGGCGGCCCGAAAGTCGTCTTCCTTCACGGGATAGCGCAGGAATTCGCGGATGCCGCTGCGCATGCCCCGGATGAGGATGTCGGCGTCGGCCTGGTGCCCGGCCAGGTACACGTCCTCGGCCTGGCCCGTCTCCAGGGCGTGGATGATGTGCGGCATGTCCTCGTCCACGTTGGGTCCGGGCTCGTAGATGAGCACGCCCATCTCGTCGGCGTCGTCGTCCAGCAGTCGCACCATGGGGCTGGCCGCGATGATCGATTCCAGCCGACGGCGTTCGTCGCCGTCGATGAGCGACAAGGTCACAGGTATGATCCGGTTGTTCATGGTTCCCCCTTTTTCCCTAGAGCATGGCCCACAGCGCGCCGCCCGCCCTCAGAACGTCCTTTCCCGCGTCCCGGGGCACGTCCGAAACGATCAGCCAGACCAGAAGCACGGCCAGCATGAGCGCCAGGATCAGCCACTCTCTCCAGTACTGTTCGTATCCCCGCATGGTTTCCCCTACTTGCCGATGACGATTTCCGAAATGGACATCCCCTTGTCCGGCTCGCTCTGCGGCCCTTCCTGGTACTTTCTGGCCACGGCCGCAGCGTAGCGGCCGTCCTTGTAGGCCACCGGCGCGTCCGTGGGCGGGGTGTCGTCGAAGACCTGCTGGCTCACGGCCAGGCGCACGGAGCTGCCGAAGGGCGGCGTGGTCGGATCGCGCTCGATGACGGCGCCGCAGCCCGCCTGGAGCATGATGGCGACGAGCGCCGCGTAGACGATGAGATTGCGCATCGATTCCTCCTTGTCCTACTTGGGCCAGGTGTGGCCGAATTCGCCGTCGAAACCGGACTCGGGCCGGACCACGGTGCCCGGCTGGGCCTTGTTGTCCGGGGCCGCGCCCAGCGGCGATGCGCCGGGCTTGTCCTTCTTCCCTTCCAGCAGGCCGAGCATGTAGAATTCGTAGTCGTCCGCCTCCTTGAACCCGTCGGTGGGCAGGGTCTGCCTGGCCATGTCCAGCGGCTTGGCCAGGTGGGCGGTGACGATGATCACCAGCTCGGTCTTGTTGCGCTCGAAATCCGTGCTGCGGAACAGGGTGCCCAGCACGGGCACGTCGCCCAGGCCGGGGAAGCGGTTGGAGTTCTCCTTGAGCTGGTCGCTGATCAGCCCGGCGATGGCGAAGGACTGGCCGTCGGCCAGGTCCACGGTGGTGGACGCCTTGCGCGTGGTCACGGCCGGGATCTCGTAGCCGTCGAAGCTGACCTTCTTGGAGTAGTCCAGCTCCGAGACCTCGGGCGACACCCGCAGGTTGATCAGGCCGGAGGAGAGCACCGTGGGCGTGAACTGCAACCCGATGCCGAAGGGCTTGAACTCGATGGCGATCTGGCCGAGGGACTGCGGGATGGGAATGGGCACCTCGCCGCCCACCAGGAAGTTGGCGGACTCGCCGGAAACACAGGTCAGGTTGGGTTCGGCCAGGGTGCGCAGCAGGCCGTTGGCCTTGAGGGCGTCGAACAGGCCGCTGACGCTGGTGGAGCCGTTGCTGTACTGGACCACGCCGTTGATCTTGTCGGTAAGGGCCACCGTGCCCGAGGAGCTCAGGGAGCTCAGGTTGTTCAGAAAGGAATAGAAGGTGAAGTTCGAGATGGTGCCGAAGAGGTTGATGCCCATGCGCTTGATGGCCGTGCGGGTCATCTCGGCCACGCGGACCTCGAGCATGACCTGCTGCACGCCGTCCACGCGCAGGAGGTTGACCACCTTCTCCGGGGCCTCGGCCTCGGCCAGGGCCAGGATGGAGGTCAGGTTGCCGGTGTTGTTCACCGAGCCGGACAGGGTGATGGACTGGCCGGACGACAGGACCTTGATTCCCTTCTCCTCCGGGAAGATCTCGTGGATCATCCGCTTGAGCCGGGTCACGTCCGGGGTGATGACCAGATCGTAAACCTTGAGCACGCGCTCGCCGCCCCACAGGGTCAGGGTGGCGGTGCCCATGGCCTTGCCGGTGATGTAGACCTGCCGGGGCGAGAGGATGATGATCGACGCCGCTTCCTCGGTGGACAGGGAGACCCGGCTGACGGGCTCGGCGGTGTTCAGGATGGTGGACTTGCCCGCCACGATGCAGATCACGCCCGGGGCCTCGGCGTCCAGGACCTCGACGGAGGCCGGGGCCGCGCCCGCCAGACAGAGCAGGCAGGCGGCGAGCAGGAGGGCGGGCAGGCTTCGGGTTGTGCGCGAATGCATGGCTGCCCCCTAAAAGGTCATCTTGCGGCTGCTGCCGCCGGTGATGACTTCCACGGTGACCGGAGGCGAGGCCGCCTTCCGGGGCTTGGGCTTGGCCCTGAGCGCGGCCAGGGCCGAGGGCACGGTGGCGCCCTGGGTGAGCACGCTCTCGGTGTCCAGCTCGTTCCTGAGCGCGAAATGCAGGGTGCCGCGCGTGGCGGCCAAGGCCAGCCGCTCGCTTTCCTCGGGCGTCAGCTCCAGGGTATAGACGTCCACGGACGCGGTCTTGCCGTCGCCGCTGGGCGTCAGTTCGGTGCCGGTGGCGATGACCTTGACCCGCTCCAGCACCAGCTTGGCGACAGGATCGTCGTCCTTGCCCACGGTCAGGGAGACGAGAACGTCCACGCGGTCGCCGGGGCGGACGAAACCGGCCAGCCCCATGACCGCGTTGCCCTTGACCGACATGGCCCGCTTGCCCGGCTCGATCAGCGCGGAAACGCCGCCGCCCAGAATCGACTTGTCGGCCAGCTTGCGGCCGGTGACCGCCTCGTTCTCGCCCACGGCCACGCTGAGCACGCGCCCTTCCACGCCCGCGATTTCGGCAAAGGCGTCCGGCGGACGGGAATCTTCGGTAAAGGGGCGAACCTGGAGCAGTTCGGCGGTCAGCCTGGTTCCCCGGGGGATGTCCGCCCGGGCAACGACCACGGGCGAGGTCCTGGCGGCCTCCCGCACGGCGGGAACCTGCCGCTTCACGGAACTGGTCCACCTGAACATGGCCACACCGGCCACCAGGGCCAGGACCAGGGCCACGGAAATCTGCATCAGGGCGCGCGACGACTTGCTCATGGCATCCTCCTACTGCGCCAGGACCGAGCCGGTCCGGGCAAGGTTCAGGGCCACCGCGCCCACGGTGCCGACGGCGATGGCCAGGCCGTAGCACAGGCGCGGCAGGGCGGCGGAAACCGGGGCGTAGGAGAGCGAGCGCGTGGCCACCAGGCCGAAGAGGAAGCCCTTGACGTTCGCCAGGACAAGGCGGGCCTCGTCGCGGTGGACGAGGAGTACGGCCAGGGCGTACACGCCGCCCGCCAGGCAGGTCAGGACAAAGGCGGAAAGGATGGTGGAGGGGCCGACCCATGCGCCGATCCCGGCCATGAGCTTGACGTCGCCCGCGCCCATCATGCCCAGCAGGAACGGCGGAAGCATGACCGCAACGCCCAGGCCGAAGCCCGACGCGGCGAGCAGAAGGCCGTCCAGGCCGAAAGCCGCAGTGTGGAAGACGATCCCGGCGAGCATGAGCGGATAGGTCAGCCAGTTGTGGATGCGCTGGCTGCGCAGGTCGGTGACAACGGCGGTCAGCAGGGCTGCCGCAAGCGCGATGGAGATGACGAAATTCATGGTTCCCCCCGATGCCTGGAGCCGTTTTTGCCCGTCCCTCGCTTTCCCCCGAAAGACGGAACCGGGGCTGGCGGGCTGCTTTCCCGCAAGCCCCGGTTCGGCTGCTCTGGCTGCTTCCGTTAAACGGATGGTCCTTGACCTAGATGGTCATGTCGGTCCGCAGATCGGTGAAGATGGTGTTCACCTGGGCACCCAGCAGGGTGACGGCCCCGGCGATGACACCGGCGATCAGGGCGGCGATCAGCCCGTATTCCAGAGCGGTGGCCCCTTCTTCGTCACGGATGAGATTCATCAGCTTGGTCATGCTAGTTCTCCTTGAAAAAATGGTTTGTTTTCTTGCGGTCATTGTTCGGTTGGTCCCCGCATCAGCCACGCCTCGCCTAAAGCAACCGGCGTGCCATTTCGAGACGGCCACCCACAAAAATGAGACAACATGCCGAAACTAAAGAATTTAAAATTTATGCCTTTCCCGAATCCCTGCTCGCAGCCCCTCTTCGGCTCCGCTCCCGCACCACCAAATCAACTTTTAGTGGACTCACTGCGCCTGTCCCGAAACAGCTTCTGTAAAATAATATTATATTATTTCAATATATTAATAACCAAACCCACAAATAGTAGATCAGCGATCCATCCCGCCCTCTTCAAACGGGCGCGCCGACCCCGTCGGATGGGCGGTGAAGGCGGCAGGGAGCTTGGCGTGTCGTTCCGGCAGGTTGAACAGCTCGCCATCGCCTGGACCGCCAGCGGGGCCGCTCCACTTTTCCGGGAACAGGGGCGGATGCCGGACGTCGGCGGCGGGCCGGAGCCGGACGCGAAAAGACCCGCCGGAAAGGGCGGGCCTATGCTATTTTGATATGGGCGGCCCGGCGCACGGGCCGGAGGTCATTTGAAGACGGCCGGGTCGATGCCGTGCTTTTGCAGCTTGTTCCAGAGGTTCTTGGCCGTGACGCCCAGGGAGTCGGCGGCATCGGTCTGTACGCCGCCCGCCGCCCGCAGGGCGTTGGCGATGAGCGTGCGCTCGTATTCCTTGAGCGCGTCCTTGAGGGGCAGGCCCGCGCCGGGCAGGGCCAGGGCGTCGCTGGCCGTGGCCGACTGCCGCTTGGAAAAGGCCTGGTCCACGTCGGCCGACGTGATGGCCGTGCCGGTGCAGAAGATGGCCGCCCGCTCCACCGCGTTGGCCAGTTGGCGCACGTTGCCCGGCCAGTCGTAGTTGAAGAAGACCTCCATGGCCCCGGCCGAGACCGAGCCGATGTCCGTGCCCATGCGCCGGTTGGCCCGCTCCAGGAAAAACTCCACCAGGGCGGGCAGGTCGCCCCGGCGCTCCCGCAGCGGCGGCAGCAGCAGCGTGGCCACGTTCAGCCGGTAGTAGAGGTCGCTGCGGAACGCCCCCGCATCCACTTGTTTCTCCAGTTCCTGATTGGTGGCGGCGATGATGCGCACATCGAAGCGCACGGGCTTGCTCCCGCCCAGCCGCTCGGCCTGCTTCTGCTCCACGGCGCGCAGCAGCTTGGGCTGGAGGTTGATGGGCATGTCGCCGATCTCGTCCAGGAGCAGGGAGCCGCCCCCGGCCAGTTCGAACTTGCCCTGCCGGGCCGCCGTCGCGCCGGTGAACGCGCCCTTCTCGTGGCCGAAGAGTTCGCTTTCGATGAGATTCTCCGGAATGGCCGCGCAGTTGACCTTGATGAACGGCCCGGACGAACGCGCGCTCAGGGCGTGTATGGTGTCGGACACCAGCTCCTTGCCCGTGCCGGTCTCGCCCATGATCAGCACGTCCGCGTTGAGCTCGGCCACGCGGGCGATGCGCTCCTTCACGGCGGCCATGGCCGGGGACTGGCCGATGATCTTGTCCAGCGGGCTCGTCCCGCCGCGCCGCTTGAGCGCGGCCAGCTCGGTCTGCAGACGCCGCTTTTCCAGGGCGCGGCGCACCACCACCTCCATCTCCCCCAGGGAGAACGGCTTGGTGAAATAGTCGTAGGCCCCCCGCTGCATGGCCTGGACCCCGGAATCCTTGGACGCGTAGCCGGTCATGACGATGACGTCCACGCCCGGCGCGGCCTCGGAGAGATGCGGCAGGGCCTCCAGCCCGGACATGCCCGGCAGCTTGATGTCGTGCAGGATGAGATCGAACCGGCCGGACCCCGCCTTCTTGATGCCCTCCTCGGCCGAGGACGCGGTCTCCACCACGTACCCCTTGTCGATGAGCGCCTCCACCAGCATGCCCTGAAAGGCGCGGTCGTCATCCACCACCAGTATCCGTTCCGCCACGGCTATCCTCCTTGGCCCGATCCATTCTTCGTGGGGTCACCCTACACCCGTCGGGCATGCAATTCCACTAAAAATAGACTCTTCTCCCGGCCACGCGGACAAGGATTCGGCTTTCCTTCGACGAAATTTTTAGTATTACACAATGAAATCAGGTTATTATACGATATCATCCGCAACTCCAGCCACCCTGGCATGTCCCTTGCTACTGCCGGGGCGTCCGCCGTGCGCCGGGCGCTTCATATCGAGCAAGGAGATACGGGAATGAGGAAGTGGGACAAGTCACGCCAGGGAATCGCGGCCGTCGAGTTCGGCCTGTTGCTCCCGATCATGGTCCTGTTGCTCTTTTTCTTGATCGAAGGGGCCAACGCCATGCACGCCTATTCCTCCCTGGTGGAAGCCAGCCGGGAAGGCGCGCGCATGGTCCTGATCGAGGGAGACACGGCCAACGTGGCGGCCATGGTCGAGGCGCTGACCACCGACCTGGACAGCGAGAACCTGACCACCGCCGTGAATGCCGGTACCGACAGCGTTACCGTCGAGGTTTGCTATGACTACCATCCGTTCAGCGAGAACATCTTCGAGATGCTCGTGGGCAGCGAAACGATCCAGCTCGCGGCCAGCACAACCATGCCGCTCCCGTAGGCGCGCGGCCCGGCGCGGGGCCACGAGCATGCTCGTGGCCATGCTGCTGCCCGTGCTCCTGGCCGTGGCCGGGCTGGCCATCGACATGGGCAACATGTACGTGACCCACACCCGGCTCCAGGCCGCCGTGGACGCGGGCGCCCTGGCCGGCAGCCTCGAACTCCCCTACGATCCCGACCTGGACAAGGGCCTGGTCCGGGCCGCCGTACTCTCCATGGTCGCCGCCAACATGGACCGGGCCGAAGTCACCGCCGTGACGCCGGGCGCCGAGGTCCGCAGCGTGGTCGTGGAGGCCAGGGCCAAGATACAGCTCTTCCTGATGCGGTTCCTCAATCTTTCCGACGACTACATCACGGCCAGGGCCGCCGCCGGGTTCAACAAGCTCGAGGTGGTCTTCGTCACCGACAACTCCGGCTCCATGAAGGGCACGCCCATCAGCATGGTCAAGGAAGCCTCCATCGGCCTGACCGACCTGCTCATCCCCGACGGCGCCACGCCGGACACCAAGGTGGGCATGGTCGCCTTCCGGGGCAAGGTCCGCGTCGGCGCGGACGTGGACGGCCAGGCGGCGGGCTGCCGCAACGCGGACGGCTCGGTCAACACCGGCATCCACGAGGACTTCATGGACGAATACCGGGCTCTGCCCGACTATTACCGCCGCTCCGTCACCCTGGACACCTGTTCGGACATCCCCGAGGCCATGCCGCTGAGCTCCGACAAGAACGCGGCCATAGCGGCCATCAACCGGCAGGACGCCCTGGGCGCGGCATCGGGCACGGTCATCTCCGAAGGCATCAAGTGGGGCCGCCACATCCTGACCCAGGACGCGCCCTACACCCAGGCCGGGAGCAAGGACGACTTCCGCAAGATCATGATCGTGCTCACCGACGGCGACACCGAGGACGGCGAGTGCGGCGGCCCCTACCGCGCCACCTACCGGCCCAACGTCTACTGGACCAACGCCTACTACGGCATGGGCGTCGACACCGCCCACTGCAACGACGGCGGCGCGCTCAACGAGGACATGCTGGCCGAGGCCCAGGCGGCCAAGGACGAGGGCATCGAGATCTTCGCCATCCGCTTCGGCGCCTCGGACACCGTGGACGTCAATCTGATGCAGCGGGTCGCCTCCAGCAAGTCGGGCACCAACGACCACTACTTCGACGCTCCCTCGGTGTACGACATCCCGGAAGTGTTCAAGAAGATCGGCAAGCAGCTCGGCTGGCGGCTCTTAAACTAGGGAGGTCGGCATGCACGCGGCACAGCAACAATTCCGCCGGGGTCTGGCGACCATGGAATTCGCCCTGATCCTTCCCCTGATCCTGGCCTTCGCCCTGGCCGTCATCGAGGGCGGCATGATGTTCTACTCCTGGCTGACCATCCAGAAGGCGGCCCAGTCCGGCGCGCGCTTCGCGGCCACGGGCCAGGGCGAGGACGACGGCACGCGCTTCGCCCGGATCCTCGGCGTCACCGAGGACTGGATGACCCACCTGGACAAGGGCGAAAAGACCATCGTGATCACGTCCTGGCCTTCGTCCCTCCCTGCGGGCGACGGCGTGGAGGGCAACGCGGGCGGCCCCTGCCAGATGGTCGAGGTGGCCGTGACCTACGCCTATCACCCCTTCACCCCGGTCATCGGCGACGCCCTGCCCGATACCATCGACCTCTACGGGGCCGACCGCAAGCTCAACGAGCCGTGGCGGCCCTGCGATTGACCCCTCCCGTCCTTTTGCGGCTGAAGCCGTTGCCTCTGCACCCTCCGGAAAAGCTCCCCTCGGGGAGCTTCTTCCATGTCCCCGCCCCGTTTCCCGGATAAGAATAATTGCTTTTACGACCCGCCTGCGATAGAAACGGAGCAATGGCGGTGATGGCCCCGACGCCTTCGGGCCGTCGGGAAAAGGAAACGAAACGGAGCCACAACAGTGCAGGATTACCCCCAGATACTCGGCGTATACTCCCTCCAGCTGGAATCGGAAATCGGTACCGGCGGCACCCAGGCCACCCACGACAACGTCACCTACTGGTATGCCCGCCGACTGGGCGAGGACCGGTTCGAGGTCCAGCCGCTCAATGCCCACCACGTCCCCTCCGGCGTCCGCTCGGAGCTGGGGTCCATGGATTTTCTCAAGCAATACACCCCGGAACCGAGCTACTACCGCACCCACACCGTCCCGGCCCTGACCACCCTGGCGCGCAAGATCGAGATGGGCACCAAGGCCTTCGAGGGTGGCGACCTGGACGAGGCCGAGCGCCAGTTCATCAAGGCGCTGATGATCGACGACAAGAACGTGGACGCCAACTACGGCCTGGGAGAGGTCTATTCCGAAAAAATGGAATTCGACAAGCTGCGCGGCGTCCTGGAAACCCTGCTCGGCCTGAACGAGGCCTTCACCTACGAGCACCGGCAGCGGTTCAACCAGTTCGGCATCAGCCTGCGCAAGAACGGCCACTACGACGAGTCCATCCGCTACTACGAGAAATCCCTCGAGATCGTGGACGAAGACGAGAACGTCTACTTCAACCTCGCCCGCGTCTATTTCGAGAAAGGCCAGAACGAACGCTGCATCGCCAATCTGGAGCAGGCCCTGAGCCTGAACCCGGAATTCATCGAAGCGCAAAAGTTCCTGAAATACTGCCAGAAACACGCAGCATGACCGAAAGCAACCCCGGCCAGCCGACCGGATCGCGCGTTTCGCCCCGCCTCCCCCCTTGCCAACGACGCCTGCATGCTTATCATAAGTGAACAAGCAAGCATGGAACAAGCGGCCGATCCCCGGACCGGCCCCGCGATACTCCAACCAAGGAGGGAATCATGCCCAACATGGATTACCCCGGACCGTGCCTCTCCTGCATCGCCGACAGCTGCGGGCTGTGGGATGAAACCCTGACGGAGAGCCAGGACGAAAGCGACCAGGACAACGAAGAGCAACGCTAGACGACACAGGCGACAGGCACCCCGGCCGAATCCGGCCGGGGCGCTTTTTTGCGTCCCCCTATCCGATCGTTGAACAGCCTGCTATCGGGGGAGGGTCTCCAGGTACAGGTGCCGGGCGTTCAGGGCCTCGATCTCGCCCCGTCCGCGCAGGGCTTCCAGGCCTTGGTCGAACGCGTCGCGCAGCGCGGGGTCGGAGAAGAAGACCGTGCGCGGCGAGGGGGAAAAGATGTCATGGAAAACAAGGGGCTGCTCCAGGTCCACGCCCCTGCCCCGGGACGAATCGGCCAGCCGCTTTCTCCAGTAGAGGAATATCCGCCGGTCCGAAATGACGACGTCGGTGCGGCCCGCGTAAAGCATGCCCACGTGCAGGGACTGGTCGGCCAGTTCGCGATAGTGCTGGAGCGAGTCGGCCACCCGCCGGAATTCCTGGCCCAGGTATTTCCGGGCGTTCTGGAAGGTCAGGACCCGCTTGCCGCGCAGGTCGCCGACGGCGTGGATCACGAACCCGTCGCTGCGCCGGGAAACGGCGCAGTTGCGGTATTCGACGGTCAGCCCGCTCGGGTGCGCCGGGCCGCCCATCTCCCGGGCCAGGTCGTAGGCCCGGTTGGCGGCCACGGCGTCGAGCGTGCCCCGGGCCAGTTCCAGGGGCAGCCGCAGGTTGGGCAGGTAGACGAAGACCGCCGTGTGCCCGGCCTCGGCCAGGGCGCGGCGGATGATCTCCACCTCCAGGCCCGAGTCGTCCTCGCGGACGACATAGGGCGGCAGCACGAAGCCGATGCCCACGCGCACCTCGCGCGCCGGGGCGGGAACGGCCAGGCAGAGCAGGACCAGCGCGACCAGGGCCGCAAGATAGCGGGAACCGATCCGAGGCAATGACATCCGTTCCGCTTAGCCGAAACCGCCCTCCGCCGTCCAGCGATGGCGGCGGAAAATCCGCCGCTCAGGTTGCCGACAAAGGCCCGATTGCGTCGTTGCTTCAAAAAAGGCAAACCCTCG
>JAZHDH010000223.1:0-15707 GCA_036584335.1 Pseudodesulfovibrio sp.
AGAGGGAACCCTTTGCAAAGGGTTCCCTCTTCCCTTCCCCCGGCCGCCGGAGGCATCCCCTCCCTAAAACCGGAACAGGTAGCGTTTGGCGATGCGGTTGTAGGAGCCGTCCTTGTGCATGGTGTCGAGGGCGATGCCGAGGCGTTGCAGGATTTCTTCCTTTTCTTCCAGGTCGGAGGCGCGCGACATGACCAGGTAGGCGGGCTGGCGTTCGGCCAGCTTCCTGGTCAGGTAGGTGATGGAGCTGGTCATGCCCATGGCCTTGAGCCGGTAGTAGGTGACGTCGATGTTGCCCGCGTAGGCGTTCACCTCGCCCTGGAGCAGTCCGCGCAGGCCGGACGAGAGGTCCGGATATTCCCGGACCGCGACCTTGCCCGCGGCTGCGGCCTGATCGAATTCGTCGCCCAGGGAGATGCCCCGGACCTTGCCCACGGTCTTGCCCGCCAGGTCGTCGTACGAGCCGAAGGGGAAGGTGTCGCCCACCAGGGTGAACAGGACGTAGTCGCTGACGTGGACGGGCATGGCCTCCATGAACAGGGCGATCTTCTCCCGCTCGGGCGAGCGGAACAGGGCGAAAGCGCCGTCGCAGGTCCCGGCGGCGACCATCTTCATCAGCTGCTCCCACGGCTTGAGCTCGATTTCGAGGGTGATGCCCGCCTTGTCGGCTGCGGCCTGGAGCACCTCCACGTCGATCCCGGCGGGCTTGCCGTCTATGAGCATGGAGTAGGGGGCGAAGTCGAGGTCCGAGACGAATTTCACCGCCCGGGCGCGGGCCGGACCGGCCAGCAGGGTCAGGGAAAGCAGGGCGGTGAGCAGAAGGGTTCGCATGAAAGTTCTCCTGGAGATTGCGGGATGGTGTTGCACGATACCCGGAACCGGTCCATGATACAAGGGCGCCCTGGCGGCGGCTCGGGATAATCATTCCCCCGGGGCGCGAAAAGCGGTAGTTCCGGGCCATGATGCGGGTAAAGCGTGGATGAGGGGCTTCCGGTGCCTAAACAGCATATTCTCGTGATAGACGACAACGAGCCGTTCCGGTCGCTGGTGCGGCGCCACCTGGAGCAGCGCGGCTACCGGGTGGCCACGGCCGGGGCCGGGCCGTCCGGTCTGGCGCTGTTCGGAGAGGGGTGTTTTGCCGCCGTGCTCATAGACCTGTACATGCCCGGCATGGACGGCCTCGCCGTGCTCGCCGACCTGGCGGCGCGGTCGGGCGAGATTCCCCTGATCGTCATCTCCGGCACCACGGACATGGACGACACCATCCGCGCCATTCGCGGCGGGGCATGGGATTTCGTGGCCAAGGACGGTCGCATGCTCGACGACCTGGACGTCGCGCTGCGCAAGAGCCTGGAGCGCGCCTCCTACCTGCGAGCCCAGCGGCGGCGGCTGGTCCGCGAGACCCGGGAGCGCGAACGGGCTCAGGAAGCGCTGAAAAACCAGCTCTCCTTCCTTCAGACGGTGATCGACGCCGTGCCCGACCAGATCTTCTACAAGGACGTCGAGGGACGGTACGTGGGCTGCAACCAGGCCTTCGAAGCCTTTCTGGGCCGATCCAGGGAGGAGATACTGGGCCGGACGATATCGGAGATTTTCTCCGGTGCGGAAGCCGAGATCTACCTGTCCCGCGACCGGGAGCTGATCGAGAGCGGACTCGGCATCCAGCAATACGAGACCGACAGCCGGGTGGGCGGGAAGCGCCGTCGCCTGTATATCCGCAAGGCGGTCTTTCGTGGCGCGGACGGCCGCATCGCGGGCATCGTCGGCGTGATCACGGACGTGACCAGCCGCCAGAAGTCCGCCGAGGAGCTGCGCCGCAGCGAGGAGCGGATGCGGATCATGCTGGAGTCCTCGCCGCTGCCCATCGTCATCATCAATCTGGAGACCGGACTGACCCAGTACGCCAACCGGAGGGCGGCCGAGCAGTTCGGTTTCTCCCTGGACGAGGCCGTGGGGCTGCCCACCCGCAAGTTCTACGGCGAGCCCTTCGCCCGCGACCGGTTCGCGCACCGGCTGCTGGCCGAGGGGCGGCTGAGCGACGTGGAGCTGGAGATGCGGCGGTCCGACGGCTCGCGGTTCTGGTGCCAGGCGGCGGCCGTGCTCATGGAGCTGGACGGGGCCAAGACGGTCTTCATCTCGTTCACCGACATCACCGCGCGCAAGGACCTGGAGGAGAATCTCCAGAAGTTCGAGTTCATCGCCAACGCCTCCCACGACCTGATGACCCTGACCAATCGCGGCTACGTCTACGAGGCGGCCAACCGCGCCTATCTGGAGCAGCACGGCGGCTCCCGGGGGGACGTGGTCGGCCGGGACGTGGAATCCGTCTGGGGCCGGGAGGTGTTCGAGGGCCGCATCCGGCCGCATTTCGAGGCCTGCCTGCAGGGCCGGACGGTTTCCTACGAGGCGTGGTTCTCCTTCCCGGCCGGGGAGGAGCGGCTCTACGAGGTGTTCATGTATCCCTACTGGGGCGGGGACGGAACTGTCAGCCATGTGGCCACGGTCTCGCGCGACATCACCGCGCGCAAGCGGGCCGAGGACCGGCTGCGGGCCGCCCTGGAGCAGGTGGAGGCCATCCAGGACAACACCATCTTCGGCGTGGGCCTGTTCAACGACGACACCATCGTCCGCATCAACCAGCGGGGCGCGGAAATCTTCGGCCGCACCTCGGAGAGCCTGGCGGGCGACCACCCCTCGCGCTTTTTCCCGTCGCGGCGGCAGTATATGAGCTTTCGCCGGCGGTGCACCCACGCGCTGTCCACCGTCGGCACCTTCGAGGCCGAGCAGCAGTTCCGCCGGGCGGACGGCGTCTTCATCTGGACGCACCTTTCGGCCAAGGCCCTGGACACGGGCGACCTGTCCCAGGGCGTGATCTGGGCCATTCTCGACATCACCGAGCGCCGCTACAACGAGACCGTGGCCCGGCTGCTCTACCAGATATCGAACGCGGTATCCGTGACGTCGGACCTGGACGAGCTGTACGAGCGCATCCACGCCGTACTCGGCGAGGCCATCGACGCGGCCAATTTTTTCATCGCCCTGCTCAACGCGCGCCGGACCCACCTGGAGTTCACCTATTTCGAGGACGCCTGCGACGACTTCGGGGGATCGGTGTTCAGCATCCTGGAGCCGGGCACCTCCAGCTTCTCGGTGGAGGTCATCCGCTCCGGGCGTCCGCTGCTGGTCACCACCCGCGAACTCCCGGAAAACGACGTGCCGGACCCGGCGGACGGCCAGGGTGCGGCATACTTTCAACGCGAGCGGTTCCTGCGCGAGCGGGGGACGGACGAGGACGCCATGATCGGCTCCCGGTCCGAAGCCTGGCTCGGCGTGCCGCTCAGGATCAAGGGCGAGGTGGTCGGCGTCATGGCCGTGCAGTCCTACACCAACCCCTTCCAGTATTCGGCGCGGGATGTGGGGCTGCTGGTCTCGGTTTCCGAGCAGGCCGCCCTGGCCATCGAACGCAAGGGCATCGAGCAGGACCTGCGCACGGCCCGCGACCTGGCCGAGGCCGCCAACCAGTCCAAGGGCGAATTCCTGGCCAACATGAGCCATGAGTTGCGCACCCCGCTCAACGGCGTGCTCGGCATGCTCCAGCTGGCCCAGATCACCAACCTGAGCGACGAGCAGCGCGACTACGTGGACACGGCCCTGGCCTCGGGCCGCAGCCTGCTGTCCATCATCAACGACATCCTCGACTTCTCCAAGATGGAGGCGGGCAAGATGGAGGTGGTCAACGAGCCCTTCTCCCTGGCCGCGCTGCTCCAGGACGTGCTGAGCACCTTCCGGGGCCAGGTGGTGGAGAAGGGCCTTTCGCTCTACAGCCGGACCTACGGAGACATCCCGGACCGGCTGGTGGGCGGCAAGGGCCGGTTGCGCCAGATCCTGTTCAACGTGGTCGGCAACGCCGTCAAGTTCACCGACCGGGGCGAGGTGGTCATCGAGGTCAGCCTGCTGCGCCTGGACCCGGCGAACCGGAAGCTGCGGCTGCTGTTCTCGGTGCGCGACACCGGCATCGGCATTCCGGACGATCAGGTCCGGCACGTCTTCGAGCCCTTCACCCAGGTGGATGGCTCGTACATGCGCCGCCACCAGGGCACCGGCCTGGGGCTGGGCATCGTCAAGCGCCTGGCCGGACTGCTCGGGGGCGCGCTGTCCGTGGAAACCGGGGAAGGGGTCGGCACGACCGTGCACCTGGCCCTGCCCATGGGCTTCGAGCCGTCGGCCACGGTGGAGGAGCGCCGGGCCGAGGGCGAGATCGCCCGGCCGCCGCGCAGGCTTTCCCTGCTCCTGGTGGAGGACAACCGCGTCAACCGGCTCATGGCCGAACGCATGCTGGCCAAGCTGGGGCATGCGGTGAAGACGGCCGGCGACGGCGAGGAGGCCCTCAAAATGCTTGAACTGCACGCGTTCGATGGGGTATTCATGGACATCCAGATGCCGGGCATGGACGGCCTGGAGGCCACGGCCCGCATCCGGGGGGCCGACCCGGCGTCGGGCGTCGATCCGGACATCCCGATCATCGCCATGACCGCCCACGCCATGCTCGGCGACCGCGAGATGTTCATGAAGGGCGGCATGAGCGGCTACATCGCCAAGCCCGTGGACATGAAAGGGCTGGAGGAAACCCTGACACGGCTGTTTTTCCGCAAGCAATGAGCGCGCCCCTTCTCTCCCTCGTCATTCCCAACCACGACTACGGCCGGTTCCTGCCCCGGCTGGCGGCCGACTTGGCCGCCCAGACCCTGGGGCTGGACGCGGTGGAAATCCTGCTGGCGGACGACGGCAGCACCGACGACTCGCGCCGGGCGGCCGAATCCCTGGCCGCGCTGCCCTGCCGCTCCTTCGCCGCCTACTGGCTGGACCATTGCGGCCGCCCGGGCCTGGTGCGCAACCAGGGGCTGGAGCGGGCCTCGGGCCGGTTCCTGCTCTGTCTGGACCCCGACGACCGCATCGCGCCCGGCTACCTGCAAGCCTGCCTGGCCGCGCTGGACGCCGATCCCGGCGCGTCCCTGGCCTACACCGATTTCATCCTGGACGAGCCCGGCGGGCCGCGCGCGGTGCGGCTGCCGGAATTCGACCCCGCGCTGCTGCGCAACCAGAACATCCTGGCGCCCACGGCCGTGCTGCGCCGCGCGCTGTGGGAGGACACGGGCGGCTACCGCGCCGACACCGCCTACGAGGACTGGGAATTGTGGGTGCGGGCGGCTTCCCTGGGCCACCGGGGCGTGCGCGTGGCCGGGCCGCTTTACACCCACGTGGTGCACGGCGCGAATTTCTCCTTCGCCGCGCGCCGCGACGACGCCCGGTCCAAGGCGGCCATCGTGCTGCGCAATCCGGGCTTCTTCCCGGCCGGGGTGCGCCACTGGGCCGCCGGGGTCATGGACGGCGCGCCGTGGGCTCATCCGTTCCCGCGCGGAATCATCCCGCTGCTGGCGGATGTGGAAACCCTGCTGGCCATCCGCGACCATGTGGAAAACCCCGGCCCCTGACGGCGTCTGATCTCTGTCGTTCTAGTGATATTCACGATTTTCACTAGATTTTGCCGCTGATCTGCACTATGGCTGCAAGGATGGATGCGACGATTCGCGCGGCCCGCCCGGTATCCTATTTTCCCGTTTCCCCGGTGATGCTCTTCCCGGAGGCCCTCGGGGAATTCTCCGTCTACCTCTGGCAGGGAGGGGACTTCGTCCTTTACACGCGATCCGGCCAGAAATTCACGCTCAGGCATCGGCAGTCGCTGCACGAGAACGGGGTCAAGGAGGTCTACGTCCTCAGCTCCGACCGGCCGCAGTACGAGCTGTACATCGAGCGCAACCTCGGGAGCATCCTCCTGGACGAGACCCTGCCGATCAAGCTGCGGTCCAAGGTCTTCTACGAGGCCTCGGCCGTGGTCATGCAGGACGTGTTCGACAACAAGCTGCCGACCACGCTGCGGGCGCGCCACTTCGAGCGCATCGCCGAAATCGTCAAGAGCTCCATCCGCTTCCTGGCCTCGGACCATTCCCTGTCCACCGTGGCCCCGTTCATCTCCCACGACTACAAGACGTACACCCACTGCATGCACGTCTTCATCTATTCGGTGGCCGTGTTCCAGACCTACGACATGGGCGACGCCGAGATCTTCGAGTGCGCCCTGGGCGCGCTGCTGCACGACGTGGGCAAGGCCAGGATTCCCAAGCGCATCCTGAACAAGCGCGGGTCCCTGACCACGGCCGAGCGGTCGGTCATCAAGGAGCATCCCGTGCACGGGGTGTCCATGTGCGCCCACCTGCCCATGAGCCAGAACACCATCAACTGCATCCTCTTTCACCACGAGAAGCTGGACGGCACGGGCTATCCGGCCGGGCTCAAGGGCGACAACCTGCCCCTGCCCGTGCGCATCATCTCCATGGCCGACGTCTACGACGCCCTGACCACGGAGCGGCCCTACGCCGAGGCCATGCCGCCCTACGAGGCCCTGACCCTGATGCGCCACGACATGCGCCACGCCCTGGACATGCACGTGTTCAAGCGGTTCGTGGCCGTGCTCAGCGGCGCGGACATGATTTGACATTCCGCTTCCGCGACGAAAATCTTTGCCCTGGCCCTGCCGGGCGGGTATAGGACGATCAGGAGCATCGCATGGGAACGAAAAAGGGCGCTTGCGAAATCGGTTTTGCCGACATTCTGAACAAGTTCGGCATCGACGACGACCCCGACTGGCTGGCCATCGTCCTGTTCGTGCGCAATCTCCTCCGGCACCTCTCGGTCTACTCCGGCGACAAGAAGCGGGAGATTCAGCAGGAGGTCTTCCGGGAACTGTCCAAGAAGGATTTTTCGCGCCAGCAGTTCGACACGGTCGTGGCCATGCTCGACATGTACCTGATGCAGACCATCGGCGCGCTGGAGCTGGAAGAGGCCCTGGCCCGGGAGAAGCGTTCGGCCATGGCCCTGGTCATGGAGATGAACGAGGTCATCGCCACCCTGCGCGGCAGCAGCGAGCGCCAGACCCGCCGCCTGGACGACTTCGGCGAGCGCACCGTGGGCGTCATCGCGTCCTCCCGGGAACGCTCGGCCATCGTCTCCCGCGTCCGGGACATGTTCCAGGAGCTGATCGCCGAGTTCCAGGAAGAGGCCCGGGAGCTGACCGACCGCGCCCGGCTGCTGGAGCATCACGCCAATTTCGACCCCCTGCTTTCCGGGCTGCGCAACCGGCGCTCCCTGGACGACTACCTGGAGGAATCGGTGGCGGCGCTGGGCGACGACTCCCTGCCCCTGTCTCTGATCATGTTCGACGTGGACCACTTCAAGCGGGTCAACGACACCTTCGGCCACCAGGTGGGCGACGACGTGCTGCGGGCGCTGGCGGGCATCGTCTCGGCCAACGCGGCCCAGTACCGGGGGTTCACCGCCCGTTACGGCGGCGAGGAGCTGGTCGTGGTCCTCAAGAACATCCCCCTGTCCATCGCCTCGCTTTGCGCCGAAACCATCCGGGTGGAGGTGGAGCGGTACGACTTCCGCATCCGCACCGGCGGCGAGCTTTCCCAGGAGCCGGTGCGGTTCACGGTCTCGGCGGGCGTGGCCCAGTGGCGGCCCGGGTGGGACGCGGCCCGGCTGATGGGCGCGGCCGACGCGGCCATGTACCGCGCCAAGAGCGGCGGCCGGAACCGGGTGGTCGTCGACAACGGGAGAGACGAATAGGCTTCCGGTAAGTGTCGATCAGCAATTATTTGAAAAAACTAGCTAAATGAATTTCCGATACCTTGCCTTGCTCTGTTGCCTGCTGCCGGTTTTCGTCCTGCCCGCCCGGGCCGGACAGACCGTGCTCCTGCACTCGGCGGCCGCGCCCGACGGCTGGACCCGCTCCGTGCTGCGCGGGCTGTGCCCCGTGGGCGGGGCCGGGTGCGCCGTGGCCGAGATATTCCTCGGCCCGGACTGGAGCGGCGAGGATTTCTTCGGGGAGCGGTACGAGCAGCTCTGCCCGCAGTGGTGCGCGGCCGAGCCGGACGCGGTGTTGGCCGACGGCGGGGTGGCTTTCGCCTTCGCGCGCAAGTATCGGGGCGAGCTGTTCGGCGCGGCCCCGGTGGTCCATCTCGGCCTGGCCGGGGTGGACGACGGCCTGGCCGGGCAGTGCGGCCGGTGCGCGGGGGTCAGCCTGCGGCTGGGCGTGGCCGCCACGGTGGACTTGATCTTTCGGCTGCGGCCGCAGACGGCCATCGTGGTCGGCATCACGGACGACGCCGTGGAGAACGAGCCTGTCCGGGAGGCGGCGGAGGCGGCCATGCAGCCGTACCTGGACCGCGCCCGGCTCCTGTTTCCAGGCCACGAGCCCGGCGACGATTCCGGCCTGGACCGGGCGGCCCTGGACGCGGCGGCGTCGAGCGTCCCGGTTGCCGGGGCGGTGCTCTACCTGGGTTTTTCCCGCGACAACGCGGGCAACGGCGTGGATGAGGGCGAGGCCGTGCGCTCGCTGGCGCGTCGCAGCCCGGCCCCGGTGTTCGTCCTCACCGACCGTTTCATCGGCGAGGGCGTGATCGGCGGGGTGGTGGCGCGCGGCGAGGACCAGGCGCGCCTGGCGGCCATCCTGGCGGACCGGCTGCGCCAGGACCCATCGGCTTCGCTCGAACCCCGGTCCGCAGCCCCGAGGCCGGTCATCGACCTGACCGTGCTGGCCCGCTTCGGCATTGCGGCGGACCGGCTGCCCGAGGGCGCCATCGGCCTCAATCCCGCCGCCGCGCCCGAACCGGCCTCGGCCGTCACCTCCGTGGGCGGCTGGGGGCTGGCGGCGCTGCTGGCCGTTCCCGCCTGGCTGGCCGTGCGGCGGCTACGAGCGAAGCAGATCCAGTAGGTACGCGCTCTGCACCGCGACCATGACCATGGTCGCGGCCATGGCCACGTAGACCATGCGCCGCGTTTCGCGGCGAACCTTCACGCAGATGTCCGTCAGTTGGCCGGACACATACTCGGCCGTGTACTTGGGGTGATCGAACCAGAGGACCATGGGGAACTCCTTGTCGTGGACAGTTTTCTCGCAGGATGGTTCGACCGTAGCCTGCGGCGGATTCCGTTGCCCGCCGCTGGGGTGACGGGGTGGTGGCGGGCGGGTGACGTCTGCCGGGAGTTTCGGTGACGCCGGATCGGCTTCGGGGTCAGCGCAGGAGCAGGCAGAGGGCGGCCGCGCCCCAGAGCAGGGCCGAGGCGGCCGAGGCGGCGGGGATCATCCACCAGCGCAGGCGGACGTCCCGGCCCCGGAAGCGGAAGGTGGCGCAGCAGGTGAACAGGCTCAGGACCATCTGGGCGAGCAGGCCGGTGGCGGCCAGGGCGGGCAGGGCCAGCAGCCAGAGGACGGGATCGGTGATCCAGGGGGTGCGCACGTCCGCTCCCGGATGCCTGATCAGCTCATGATCCACTCGGCCAGCAGCGGGGGCCGCGACAGGCCGTGGATGTGGTCGAAGCGGCACAGGGCCGTCAGCTCGACGCCGCTCTTGATGATCGACACCGGCCGGTCGGACGAGACCACGACCACAAGGATGTCCTCGTGCTCGGCCGTGAAGCGCAGGGCGGAATTGAAGCGCGCCCCCCTGGCCCGGTTTTCGCCCGGCACGCAGCGGCCGTCCATCAGGCAGCCGAAGCCGTGCACCTTGAGGTCGCGGCCCACGTGCAGCGCGCCGTCCAGCTTGGCCAGGGAGCAGGCGAGCTTGAGCTGGCTGCTTTCCTGGAGGTCCAGCGGCCTCTCGAAATGCTGGCCGGACATGGGAATCCGCTTCTTGCCCGTGTCGATGACCAGGGTGCAGCCGTGCTTGCGGTCGCGCACCCGGTTGACCATCAGGCTCAGGACCTGCATCAGCGTGTGCTGGTCCTCCATGGGCATGTCCGTCTCCAGCAGTTGCTCCTCCAGTTGCACCAGGTTGGCCCGCAGGTTCGACGAGTGGAATCCGCCGTCGTAAAAGGTGCAGACCAGCTGCTCGCGCAGCCACAGGAACCCGCGCGCGCCGCTGAACTGGGCGGCCAGGTACGCGCCCGGCATGGGACCGACCGCGATGCCCAAAACCCGTTGGCCGTCGGCCACCAGGACCCGCCCCGAGTCCTCCACGGCCTGGAGCAGCTTGCGCACGTGCTTGGTGTCGGCCAGGGCGGGCCGCTCCATGTCCGGAAAACGGCAGACGAAGCGGACCTCGTCCAGCTGGTCCGGCTCGACGACCACCACGCGGCCGCGCGGCAGCTCGCCTTCCTCCTGGGTGCCCGAAACGCCGAGCACCGCGTCCAGAAAGGGATAGACGCGCACCCGGGTGTCCAGCCAGCCCATGCGGCTGCGCTCGTCAACGATGAAGTCGCGCACCGCGTGGGTGGCGCAGTGCTGCAGCACGAAGCCCGCCGTGTCCAGGTTCTGCACGTCGCGGGTGGCGAAATTCTGGGAGATCAGGCCCACGGCGTATTCCAGCCAGCGCTTGGTCGGACCCACCGAGCACATGTCCGGGTGCTCCTCGGTGAACCAGCGCTGGTAGTGCATGGTCCGCGAGCGCGCCGCCAGGGTGATGGTGCCCGCCAGGTCCAGGTCGTCCTCGCTCTCGATCAGCAGGAGCTCGTTGCCGCTGACGGTCTCGCCCCGCCACTTGTTCGAGTAGAGGTAGTAGTCGCGCAGCTTGGGCTCGTGGCCGCACAGCAGGTCCTGCGGGTCGCAGATGCGCGGCGGCGAGTCCGGGTTCACGGCGTAGATCACCGCCGCCCGCGAGGGCTGGGAGAAATGGGAGAGGCCGTCCCGCAGTCCGTCCAGAATGTGGAAAATGCAGATATGCTCAAAGGATGCCTGGCTCATGAATGCTCCGCGTGCGTGCGTCGGGGTTCGAGTATTCCCCTAGTCTGTAGGATGAAAAAGGCGGGACTGTCCAGAATTCCCGTCTCTGTTCGGCGGGGAATTCCGAACCGGCGTCAGCGCAGGATCAGAACCGAGGTCGAGGCCCGGGCGGCCACTTCGTGGGCCACGCTGAACCCCTTGGCGAACCAGGGCTTTTCCGATTCTCCCAGGACGATGACCGAATGGGAGGCCCCGATGCGGGTGATCGCTTCCACGGGGTCGCCCGTCTCCACCCGCAGGGACCGGGGCTCCACGCCCGCCTTCCGGAACGCCTCGGCCGCCTCGTCCACGGCCCGGCGCGCCGATCCGAGCCCGGCTTCGTCCTCGGCCACGGAGAGCAGGAACACGTCGCACCCGCAGGCCGTGGCGAAGCGGATGGCCCCGGGCAAGGCGGCCCGGCTGGTGGCCGTGTCCTCCACACAGACCAGATGGCCGCGTCCGGCCTCCATCTTCCGGGCCACGATCACCGGGCAGTGCGCATGGGCCGCGATCCTGAGCGACAGCGGCTTGGCCGAGAGCCACTTCATCAGCCCGGAGCGGGGCCGCTCCGACCCGCCGACGATGATCACGTCCGCGCCGAACGCCCGGGCCTCGTCCACCACCGCCGTGGTCACGTCCGCCGCCGTGCGCAGCCGCAGCGAAATCAGCCCGCCGCAGGGGTTGGCGTAGTCGCGCACGTACTCGCCCGCGTCGTCGCCCGACAGGTTGCGATGCTCCCAGGGCGCGCCGCCGCCCTCGCGGATCTGGCCCAGCCCGATCAGGATGTCCCGCGCCGCCTTCAGGTGCCGCAGCCCGGGCAGCTCCAGCCCCCAGTCGAGCATGTTCTCGCGCGCCACGCGCACCTCCATGCCCCCGGACTTCAGCCCGCTGTCCAGCGGCCGCACGTAGAGCAGCGCCACGTCCGCGCACGACCGGGAACTGAGCCGGGCCGCGAAATTCAGGCTGGCAAACGCCTCGGGTCCGCCTCCGATGCAGATCAGCACCCGGAAATGTCTCGCTTCGTCCGTGCTCATTTTGCCCTCCCTACAGCCCCACCAGGGGCCAGTACAGCTTCGCGGCCGCCAGCAGCACGATAAAGGACATCAGCGCCATGCGCCAACCCACCTTCATGAAATCGGACGCGCCCAGATAGCCCGACGAATGGACGATGGTCGACGCCGGGGTGCCGATGACCGTGAAATAGGCGAACGCGCTCGACATGGCCGTGATCATGCCCACGGCCAGCGGCGGCGTGTCCGCGCCCACCGCGATGGACAGCACCACCGGCCCCAGCACCGCCACCGCCGCGCCGTTGCTCATCGAGTTGGTGATGATCGTCGTCAGCACCATCACCGCCGCCATCAGCCCGAAACCCGAACCCATCCCCAGCGGGTCCAGGGCGTCCATGAACAGCCCGGCCACCCAGGCCGCGCCGCCCGTGTCGCGCATCTGCGCGCCCAGCGAGATCGCCGCCGCATACAGCCAGACCACGCCCCAGTTCACGCCCGAATTCAAATCCTGCCAGCGCACCAGCCCGGTCACCAGAAACAGCGTCGCGCCCAAAATGGCGATGGTCCCCATTCCCACCCGGGACGAAAAGCCGACCCAGCCCACCAACGTCAGCAAAAACAGCCCGATGGCCAGGTAGTGCCGCCCCTGCATCCGGCCTTCCCCGCCCACCTGCTCCCTGAGCCGCTCCACTGCGGGCGAAAGGTCGCGCAGCTGCGTCCGGAACGTGAAGCGCAGGATCAGGTGCATCAGCGGCAACTGGACCAGAAACACCGGGTAGGCGTAGAGCATCCATTTCAAATAACTGACACTGTATTCGAACGTGGCCGGGTCGTCCGGAGCCCAGAAAAAGTCGCGCAGATAATCGATCATGATCGCGTTGCGCGCGCCGCCCGACGGCGTGCCGATGCCCGCCATGGCGCATGCGTACGAGATCGAAAACAGCAACAGGACCGCCAGCCCGCGCTGCTCCGCCGGATCGTCCGACGCCAGCCGCACCAGCGACAACGCCACCGGCAGCATCATCGCCGCCACCGTGTGCTCGCCGATGAACGACGCCAGCAGACCCGAAAAAACCGAGATCCCGAACGCTATCCCATACGTGCCCGTGCCCGTCACCCGCACGATCAAAAGCGCCAGCCGCTTGTCCAGCTTCTGCTTCACCAGCGCCACCGCCAGCATCAGCGAGCCCATGATGAACAACACCGAGTCCTTCATCAGCGACCGGGCCACGTCCGACGAATCCTCGCCCAACAGGAACACCTGGCCCAAAATGATCAGCAGCGCCACCGCCGGCAACGGGATCGGCTCGGTGATGAACAGGATCGTCGCGCCCACCGTCATCACCAGCACGCGCCAACCCTCGGGCGATACCGCCTCCGGCGCCGGACCGAGCAGCATCGCCGCCTGGATGACCAGGGTGATCAGGAACCACCGTTTTTCGCGCAGATAGTGAATCACGCTGCCAGGCTACACCAGATCGGGGGCAGGAGCCAAGACCTGATGAATGATAAGTTGCGGGCGGGAGGGAGAGGAGGAGAAAGGCATGCCTCCGGCGGCTTAAGGCCGAGGGCCTTAAGAATCCCATTTCCGCTTCGCGGGGAGGAGCCTCGGAGTTCGTTCCAGGCGCGGGGACGGACTGCTCGCTCGCCCCCGCCGTGCCGGTTAACGGCTGAGGCCGGAAAATACGGGTGGGGGGCTGCGTGCCGCTTATCGGAACACCGTCCGCCGTATTTTCCGGCCTCAGCCGGGGTGTTTTAAGGGGAGATACCCCGAAGCAAAGACTTTCGGCTCCAATCCTGCGTTGGCCGGTGTTCGAGACGCCGTAATGGCATGATCCCCGGGTTTTCACCAAGCGGTCCACACGGTGTGGGCACTGTCCGGAAAGATTCGCTCGGGTCGATTCCGTCCCGAAGGGCGGGATCGAGCCGAGCGAAGATTTGCGGACGCCGCGTTGCCGCGCCGCACCAATCCCTCCACTCGGCACAGCACTCTCCCGCCCCGCACCCCGGCGTAGCCGGAGCCGGGATTCTTAGGCCCTGTTTACAAAATCCCATCTGTTTCGTTTGGCCCTGATTCCAACTGGCTGCGTTGTCTGGTGAAAATGATCCTCGACGTAGCTTTGGCTACGCCTTCGGCCCATTTCCACCCTCCGCCTTGCCACTTGAAATCATGGCTCAAACTCACGACGATGTCATTTTGTAAACAGAGCCTAAGGGCCTCGGCCTTAAGCGGGTCCAGGGCAGCGCCCTGGTCTCCCCGAAGGGGCCGCCGGAGGCATCCCCCGTCCGCTGCTTGCCCGCCCCGCCTCAAATGGTGTAGTAGACGCTCGTCCCGTAAGCATCAGCAAACCTGTGGGGGTACTGTTTTGAAGCGCACGTTATCGGCCTTGTGCAAGAACGAGCCGGGTGTTTTGGCTCAGATGGCGTTGGAGTGCGGCAAGTATGACGCGAACATCCTGTCGTTGGCGGCGGGGGAGACGGAGAACCCCGGGGTTTCGCGCATCGTGTTGTGCGTGGACGGCGACGAGGCGGCCATTGACGAGGTGGGCCGGTATCTGGCGGGGCTGGACGTGATCATCCAGCTGGACGATTTGTCGCGCAAGGATTTCGTGGACCGCGAGCTGGTGATGGTCAAGGTGGCCATGGGCGCGGACAACACGGCGCAGTTGATGCAGATTTTCGAGGTCTTCCGGGCCAACGTGATCGGGATGGGCCAGGAGACGATCACGGTGGAGATGGCGGGCGATCTGGAGCGGGTGGACGGATTGATCCAGATGCTCAAGCCGTACGGAATCAAGTCCATGTGCCGTTCGGGCATGATCGCGCTCAAGCGCGGGGACGAGTAGTGTCGGCGTACGCTCCGGTGGGGAGTCTGGCCGGGCTGGTCCGGGCGGCGCTGGGCGAGGGCGGCGCGATGCCGCGCGTGGCCATAGCGCGTTCGGCCGAGGGGCACGTGCTGCGGGCGGGCGTGGACGCGTATGAGCGGGGCATGGCCGAGCCGGTGCTGATCGGCGATCTGGAGGGCACGGCGCGGGTGGCGGCGGAGCGCGGGCTGGACATCTCGCGGTTTCGGGCCATCGACATGCCGGACGACCAGGCGGCGGTGGCCGAGGCGGTGCGGTTGTTTCGCGAGGGCGAGGCCGACTTCATCATGAAGGGCCTGGTCTCCACGGCCACGCTGCTCAAGGCGGTGCTGAACAAGGAGACGGGCGTGCCGCACCCGTCGCGGATCTTGAGCCATGTTTCGGTTTTCGAGTCGCCGGTGGACGGTCGGCTGATGATCATGACCGATCCGGGCGTGAACATCCAGCCCACGTTGCAGCGCAAGGTGGACATCCTGCGCAACGCGTTGGACGTGGCGCGGGCGCTGGGCATGGCCCGGCCGAGGGTGGCGGTGCTGGCGGCCACGGAGAAGGTCAACTATCCGGCCATGCCCGCCACGCTGGACGCGGACATTTTGACCAAGATGGCGCGCAAGGGCGAGTTCGGCGACGCGCGGGTGCAGGGGCCGTTGTCGCTGGACCTGGCCGTATCGCCCCAGGCGGCGGCGAGCAAGCGGTGCATCGGCGAGGTGGCGGGCTGCGCCGACATTTTGCTGACGCCGAACATCGAGGCGGGCAACATTTTGTACAAGTCGCTGTCCACGCTGTGCGGCTGCGTCATGGCGGCGGTGGTGGTGGGCAGCCGCGTGCCCGTGGTCGTGCCTTCGCGCGGCGATTCGGACGCGAGCAAGTTTCACTCCATGGCCCTGGCCCGCCTGCTTACCCGACGGAGCGGCGAATGAACGTGCTGGTGATCAATCCGGGGTCCACCTCGACCAAGGCGGCGGTGTACGACGAGACCGGCGCGGTGGCCGCGCGCGAGTTCCAGCATGCGCGCGAGGA
>JAZHDH010000224.1:0-15683 GCA_036584335.1 Pseudodesulfovibrio sp.
CCGGCCAGCGGTGCAGCAGCAGGTTGACCAGGGTCGGCCCGGGCTCGCCGGGCGCGGGATGGGTGGTCAGCCCGGCGGGCTTGTCCACCACCACGGCGTGGGCGTCCTCGAAGACGACGTCGAGCGCACCGGCCACGGCCTCCGGGGCGTCATCCGCGCTTCCGCGCCCGGCCGCGAGGGCCAGTGCCTCGTAGCCCGAAAGCTTGTGCTTGCCCTTATCCACGACCACGCCGTCCACACGGGCCTGGCCGGCCTCGATCCACTCCCGGACCCGGCCGCGCGAAACGCCTTCGGCCGCCAGCACATCGGCCCAGAACTTGTCCAGGCGAACGCCCCGCTCCGAGGCCCCGGCCGTGCGCTCCCATGTTTTTTTCCCGTTGTCTTCCGTCATGCCCCGGACGATATACCGGGAATCATTGGAAAGTAAAATTCAATCTCCGGTAAAGGCGTCGCTGTTGACAAATTTGGGTCTTGACCCATCTCCCGGCCCGGCATAAAAAGAGAAAGTTTTGTGCAATCGAGAATTTCTCGCGATTATTTCCAATCACCTGCAACAAGGGGGAATCCGTGGCCCTACACTTGGTAGATCACCCGCTGATCCGGCACAAGGTCGGCCTGCTGCGCGCGCATGACATTTCCACCAGCCATTTCCGCACGCTGGCCAACGAGATCACCCGGCTCCTGACCTACGAGGCCACCAAAGACCTCAAGACCGAAAAGAAGGTCATCAAGGGCTGGGCCGGGAAAGTCGAGGTGGACACCATCAAGGGCAAGAAGATCACCGTGGTGCCCATCCTGCGCGCAGGCCTGGGCATGATGGACGGCGTCTTCGACATGATCCCGGGGGCCAAGGCCTCGGTGGTCGGATTCTACCGCAACGAGAAGACTCTGGAGCCCGTCCAGTACTACGTCAAGCTGGCCAACAGCATCGAGGAGCGCACCGCCATCATCCTCGACCCCATGCTGGCCACCGGCGGCACGCTCGACGCCACCATCCGCCTGCTCAAGGACGCGGGCTGCAAATCCATCCGCGGCCTGTTCCTGTGCGCCGCGCCCGAGGGGATCAACCGCATCCTCTCGGCCCACCCGGACGTGGACATCTACGTGGCCGCAGTCGATGAGAAGCTCAACGACGTAGGCTACATCATTCCGGGACTCGGAGACGCCGGAGACAAATTGTTCGGCACCAAATAGGGAACGGGGCACGCTGCGAAGCGTGCCTTTTTTTGGGGGCAACCCGGGGCCTGCGGCCCCGAACAAGAGGAGGAATTGATTTTCATGAGTAACGTGCATTCCACCGAGTACAATTTCAGTCCGAAGGACGCCCTGCTGGGCGCGCAGATGCTCTTCGTGGCCTTCGGCGCGCTGGTGCTGGTCCCGCTGCTGACGGGGCTGGACGCCAACGTGGCGCTCTTCACCGCAGGCGCGGGCACCCTGCTCTTCCAGGTCATCACCCGGGGCAAGGTCCCGGTCTTCCTGGCGTCCAGCTTCGCCTTCATCGCGCCCATCATCTACGGCGTGCAGACCTGGGGCGTTCCGGCCACCATGTGCGGCCTGCTGGGCGCCGGCCTGCTCTACGTGATCATCAGCACCCTGATCCGCATCTTCGGCGTGGGCATGCTGCGCCGTGTGCTGCCGCCCGTGGTCACCGGCCCGGTGATCATGGTCATCGGCCTGATCCTGGCCCCGGTGGCCGTGCACATGGCCATGGGCCGCACCGGCGACGGATCGGCCTGGCTGGTGCCGAACACCACGGCCATGATCATCGCGGGCGTGGCGCTGGTCACCACCATCTTCGCCTCCCTGCTCGGCAAGGGCTGGATCAAGCTGATCCCCATCCTGCTGGGCATCGTCGCCGGATACGTCACATCGCTCATCCTGGACGCCACCGGCTTCACCGCCGCCACCCAGGCCGCCTTCGATCCGGGCCAGCTCCAGAACTGGACCGGCCCGGCCCTGGTCAATTTCGGCAAGATTTCCGAGGCCCCGCTGCTGGCCGTGCCCAACTTCGTGTTCCCCACCTGGAATCTGGAGGCCGTCCTGTTCATCGTGCCCGTGGCCATCGCCCCGGCCATCGAACACTTCGGCGACATCCTGGCCATCGGCGGCATCTCGGGCAAGGACTACGTCAAGGACCCCGGCATCCACAAGACCCTGCTCGGCGACGGCCTGGCCACCTCCCTGGCCGCCGCCCTGGGCGGACCGCCGAACACCACCTACTCCGAGGTCTCCGGCGCCGTGGCCCTGACCCGCGCCTTCAACCCGGCCATCATGACCTGGGCCGCCATCACCGCCATCGTCCTCGCCTTCGTCGGCAAGCTCGGCGCGGTCCTGAACACCATCCCGGTCCCGGTCATGGGCGGCATCATGATCCTGCTCTTCGGCGCCATCACCGTCATCGGCATCAACACCCTGGTCCGCGCGGGCAGCGACCTGATGCTGCCGCGCAACCTGGCCGTGGTCGCCATCATCCTGGTTTTCGGCATCGGCGGCATGAGCTTCGACCTGGTCATCGTCAAGCTCGGCGGCATCGGCCTGGCCGGCATCGTCGGCGTCGTCCTCAACCTGATCCTGCCCTGCAAGGACTGCAACGACCTCCTGCCCGACGAGGTCAAGGCCTCCGGCCCGGATCACCACACCGACCTGTAGGCCCCGGACACGGCAAATGTCAGGCCCGCGCCGAATGACCGGCGCGGGCCTTTCTTATGCGGCCCCGGCCACGCATCGTTCACTGGACCCAAAAGCGCGAAACAGGGGAAACGCGCCCCGCCCGGCTAATCGGACAGGGCCTTTTCCGCCGCCAGTCCCCTTTTCAGCGGAATGAACAACGAAACAGCCAGGCCAAAAGCCAACACTTCGGCCACAGGCTGGGCATAGATCACGCCATTCAGCCCCCATATTCCAGGCATGACCAAGATAGCGGGAATAAAGAAGATTCCCTGACGGCTCAGATTCAGCATCATGCCCTCCCGAGCTTTTCCCAACGCCAGGAACAGCGTTGAATAAATCATGAAAAACCCGAACAACAGGAAGACGATCCCGTTAAAGGCAAGGACCTTGCTTCCGATCTGCACGATGGTTGGATCACCGTGACTGAACAGCCCCATCAGGCTGCGCCCGAAAAAGCTCAAGGCGGCCGTGACAAGCAGGCAATACCCGGTTACCCACTTGAGCGCCGCCGAGATGGCTTCCTTGAGCCTGCCGTAATCGGCCGCACCATAGCTATAGCCCACTATCGGCTGAAACCCCTTGACGAATCCGAAGACGACAAACGAGACCAGCGCCAGAATCCTCAAGGCAACGCCAATGCTGGCCACAGCCGCGTCACCATACCTGCCGATGGCGGTGTTGGTCATTCCCATGGCGAGCCCGGAGAGCAGTTGAAAGGCGAACATGGGCAGACCGAGCCTGAGCACATTGGTGTAATACGCCCTTTCAAAGACCACGTGGCGCAATGCAATCCTGACGGTTGTTCGTGAGCCCGAAGAATAGCCGACATAGACGGCCAGCATGAGCGCCTGGGAAAAAACCGTCGCGATGGCCGCGCCGCGGATACCCATATCGAACCAGAAGATCAGCACAGGGTCCAACACCATGTTCAGCACACCGCCGAACAGCATGACAACCATGGACGCTTTCGCCGAGCCCTCGGATATGAGTATGTTGTTCATCGTAATGGAGCAGATGGGCATTACCGAAAAGCACATCGTTATCCAAAAATACTCATCGGCATACGGCATGATAGTTTCGGAGGCACCGAGATAGCCAAGGATTTCATGCTGAAACAGCGACACGAAAACAGCAATGAACACACTGGCGACGACTCCGGCAAACAGGGCGCAGGAGGCGACCCTGCTCGCTGCAAGAACGTCGCGATCCCCCAGGTATCTTGAAATGCAGGACGCCGCCCCGGTTCCAAAAGTCAATCCGACACCGATTGCAACCTGAACCGCAGGGAAGACAATTGACACCGCCGCCATTTGACTCGGCCCAAGCCAACTGATGAAATATGCGTCAACCACGTTATACAAGGCGGTAACGAGCATCCCTATAATGGCAGGGAGCCCTAATTTCAAAAGAGCGACAGACACTTTTTCCTCGCTCAAAACCCGTAATCTTTGATTCTTATCATTCATAACGGCCAGCTTTGTAAAATGGTGCAACAGCGTATAGCCGCTATACCCTAGCGGCAAAAAAAATCACCTTACCCGCGACTCGATTTCATGCGCCATGGTACACAAGAACCGCTTGAGAAAAGCCTGTTTCTCCTCCGGTTCACTCGCCAACACCCTCTCGACCATGGCTTCGAATTCGGCATGAACGGCGGCATGCCCCGCATAGGCGACCGAACCCTTGCCCGTCAGGCTCAGCAAAATCCTGGACTGATTGTCCGGCGCGACTTGCCTGGATATCATTCCTTTTTTGGCCAATTTCTGGACAAGCTGGGAAACAGCCCCCTTGGTGACGCCAAACTTCTGAGCCAATCCCGCCACATGCAATCCCGGGTTATCCTTTATGGCGACTATCAGATGGATCTCGGCCTCATACAATTCCTGATCGGTCCCATAGGTGTGCGTTTTCTTGTCGAAATCGAAAAGCAGCCACGCCACCCGCAACAATTGATAACTGATCCCTGATTCGTCTGCGCCTCGTACCAACATGCGCAGACCGTATAGCAGCTATACGCAATTGTCAACAGCGTCTCCAATAAAACCGGCTCATCGCCATCCCCCCTCATTTCCGCCCGCCAGGACGCTCCAGCCTCGCCGAAGCGGTCCAGGTTTCATTGGACCGATCTACCATTACCCGGTAGAATGCGGCACCATTTTTAGGAGAGAATGAATGCGAGATTCCGTGACCGGACTGGTCCTTACCCTCAACGGCGAGCGGCTGCTGGAGCGCTGCCTCAAGTCCCTCGACTTCTGCGACGAGTTGCTGGTGGTGGACTCCCAGTCCACGGACCGCACCCGCGAGATAGCCGAGGCCTGCGGCGCGCGAGTCGTCATCAATCCCTGGCCCGGCCCCGTGGCCCAGTTCCGCCTCGCCCTCTCGCTGGTGACCACCACCTGGGTCGTCTCCCTGGACCAGGACGAGTACCTCTCGGAAGAGCTGCGCAGCAACATCGAACGCAAGCTCTCCCAGTCGGAGCACGTGGCGGGTTACTACGCGCCCCGCAGCTCCTTCTACTTCAACCGGTTCATGAAGCACTCCGGCTGGTACCCGGACCGCCTCTTCCGCGTTTTTCGGCTGGGCAGGATGGAGGTCACGGCATCGGGCGCGCACTACCATTTCGCGCCCCAGGGCGAGACCCTGAACCTGACCGGCGACATCCTCCACTATCCCTACGACTCCTTCCGGCAGCATATGGAGAAGATCAACTACTACGCCGAGGAAGGGGCCAAGGCCCTGCGCGACAAGGGCCGCAGGGGCGGCCTGACCCTCGGCCTGCTCCACGCCCTGGTCCGCTTCGTCAAGCTCTACCTGCTCAAGGCGGGATTCCTCGACGGCCGGGCCGGATTCTACAACGCCCTGGCCGGGTTCTACTACACCTTCCAGAAATACATCCGGGTCGAGGAAACCGAAAAATGGGGCGGCCGGGACTGATCCTTTTTCCTCTCCGCCCTATTCCCCCTTTTCTCCCACTGTGATACGACACCCCATCAGCCGCGCACATCGCGCCCAGGAGGAACCATGACCATCGATCCGCAGACCATACAGGATCTCATCCAGCAGGGGATCTCCCTCGTCACCCGGCACGGCCTCAACGTACTCATCGCCATACTCATCTTCATCGCCGGACGGATCGTGGCCCGCAAGCTGGCCGACGTCTGCCGCGTCCTGATGATCAAGGCCAAGGTGGACGAGATCCTGCAAGGATTCTTGCGCAACATCCTGTACTACGCGCTGCTCGCGGCCGTGGTCGTCATGGCCCTGGGGCAGGCCGGGCTGAACATCACCTCCTTCCTGGCCGTGCTGGGCGCCGCAGGCCTGGCCGTGGGCCTGGCCCTGAAGGATTCGCTGTCCAATTTCGCGGCCGGGGTCATGCTCATACTGCTCGGCTTCTTCAAGAAGGGCGACTACGTCACCGTGGCCGGGGAGTCCGGCACCGTGGCCGGACTCGGCATCTTCAACACCATCCTGAACACCCCGGACAACCGGCAGATCGTCGTGCCCAACTCGTCCATCCTGAACAGCGCCATCACCAACGTCACGGCCAACCCGACCCGGCGCGTGGACCTGGTCTTCGGCATCGGCTACGACGACGACCTGCGCAAGGCCAAGGCGGTCCTCGAAAAGATCCTCGCCGACGACCCGCGCATCCTCGCGGACCCGGCTCCGGTCGTGGCGGTCAGCGAACTGGCCGACTCCTCGGTCAACTTCGTGGTCCGGCCCTGGGTCAACGCCGCCGACTACTGGAACGTCTACTTCGACCTGACCGAAAAGGTGAAGCTGACCTTCGACGCCGAAGGCATCTCCATCCCGTTCCCGCAGACCGACGTGCACCTGTACCCGACGGAGAAGTAGCTCTCATCCGGCCCGCTACGCGCGAACAGCAATACGAAAGGCCCCTCCGGAGTCCGGAGGGGCCTTTCGTCTGTCCGAAGGGACGCACGCCCAAGGCGTCGCCTGGGGGAAGCGTCGGCGGATGCGGGAACAATCATCAAAAAACGCCTCAGCTCTTCACCCGCTCGATCGAGGCGAAAGCGGGCCGACGCGCTACTGGGCGTCAATCCAGGCGTTGGCTTCCTTGACGTCGAGCGTGCCGACGTAGATGGCCCGGCCGGAGATGGCCCCTTCGAGCCCCTTCCGGGAGAGCGGATACAACGCCTTGATGTCGTCCAGGGCATGCACGCCGCCCGCCGCGATGACCGGGATGGACGTCTTGGCGCACAGGGCCTCCAGGCCGGGGACGTTGACGCCGGTCTGCATGCCGTCGCGCGAGATGTCGGTGTAGACGATGAAGCGGATGCGGTCCGCCTCCAGCCGGGGCAGGACGTCGTCCATGGTCAGCCCGGCGTCCGCGACCCAGCCCTTGGTCTTGAGGCGGCCGTCCACGGCGTCCAGGGAGACGCCGATACGGCCCGGCAGGGCGCGGCACAATTCGGAAAACAGGTCCGGGGATTCCAGGGCCATGGTGCCGATGATCAGACGGCGCACCCCGGCCTCGATGTATTTCCGGGCGGTGTCGATGTCGCGGATGCCGCCGCCCAGCTGCACCGGGATGTCGATCTCCGAGCAGATGGCCTTGATCAAATCGAAGTTCCTGGGCACGCCCGAAAACGCGCCGTCGAGGTCCACCACGTGGAGGTAGCGGGCGCCGAGGTCGGCCCAGTAGCGGGCCTGGGCCACGGGATCGGAACCGAAGACCGTGACCTGGTCCTCCTTGCCCTGGGCGAGGCGGACGCATTGCCCGTCCTTGATGTCGACAGCGGGGAAAAGAATCATAAACCGAGTTCCATGAGCTTTTCTTCGATGCCGTCCGAGGCCAGGCGGGTGGAGGTCACCCACTGGCCGCCGCGGTCGGCGAATTTGCGGGCGGTGAGCAGGTTCTCCATCAGGGACTCCTGCGTTTCCTCATAGCGGGCGCGGACCAGCTTCTCCGCGCGGGCATCGATCAGGTAGAACTCGAGCGCCACGGACGCCGGGGATTCCACGCCCGAGGTGGAGCCCACGCGCTCGCGCCAGTAGGTGACCTGCGGCACGAGCAGCAGGTCCGCCTGGATGCACTTGGCCACGCCGAGCCAGTACTTCCACGCCGAGACCTTGGGCAGGCCGGACTGCTCGAAAACGACCACGTCCTCGCACTGGCGCACGGCGTCGGGGGTGATGTAGTCGAAAACCTGGTGGCGGCGCAGGGTATCGGCCAGGATGGAGTCCAGGGCGGACAGGGTGCCGTCGGGCACGGGCTTGCCCTCTTCCTCCAGATATCCGGCCAGAAGCTCCCAGTTGCGGGTGGGATTGGTGAACCCGGCCACGGCCAGCCGACCTTCGGGCCGGGGCACGGCGGCTGTCCGCTTGCCGCCGCAACCGGCAGTCAGCAGCAGGGAAAGACACAGGGCCGACAGAACGGAAAACAGGATAATGCGTCGCATCAGTCGAGACTCCCTTTGGTGCTGGATACGCCCTTTCTGCCCACGCGCACGGCCTGGGCCAGGGCCAGCCCCAGGGCCTTGAACGCGGCTTCCAGGAGATGGTGCCCGTTCTGTCCGTACTCGAACTTCACATGCAGGTTCATGCCCGCCTTGTAGGCCAGGGATTTGAGCATCTCGCGCCAGATGTCCTTCTCGTCGCCCGCGATGACGGCGGGCAGGAGCGAATCCTCGTACACCAGGTACGGGCGGCCGGAAATGTCGACGACCACTTCGGCCAGGGCCTCGTCCATGGGCACCTTGGCCGAAGCCACGCGGTTGATCCCCTGCTTGTCGCCCAGCGCCTCGGCCAGGGCCTGGCCCAGGCAGAGCCCGACGTCCTCCAGGCTGTGGTGGGAGTCGATCTCGAGATCGCCCTTGCAGACGAGATCGAGGTCGAACCCGGCCCAGAAGGCGCACAGGGTCAGCATGTGGTCCGCAAACCCGACGCCGGTGCTCACGTTGACCTTTCCCTCGCCGTCCAGGACGAGGGTCAACGCGATGTCCGTTTCCCTGGTGGTGCGGTCAACCGTTGCCGCGCGCTTGGCCATGGCCTTCTCCTTTTGCAAGACGGTACAGCATCGTTGACGGGACTGTATAGTAAATCTCTAGAAAAGAAAACCGGGCGACGGCGGCCTTTTTCGGCCCATCGCCCGGTGTTTCGCTATGCCTTTCCGGCTTCCCCGGCGCTGTCGCCCGGTTCTAGGGTAGGCTCGGCTTCGGCCTTCTTCTCGTGGCGCTTCTCTTTCTTACCGAAGAAGAAGGCGACCCAGATGCCCAGCTCGTAGAGCACGATCAGCGGCCCGGCCATCAGGCACTGGGTGAACGGATCGGGCGGGGTCAGGATGGCGGCCACCACGAAGGCGATGAGGATGGCGTACTTGCGCTTCTTGCGCAGCCCGGCGGACGAAACCATGCCCAGGCGCGCCAGGAAGAAAATGAACAGCGGCAGCTCGAATACCAGGCCGAAGGCGAAGAGCAGCTTCAGGCAGAAGCTCAGGTATTCGTTGAGCTTGGGCGTAAACTGGATGCCTTCGGTGGAAAAGCTGGCAAAGAACTCGAAGCCGTAGGGAAAGACGACGAAATAGCCGAACAGCGCGCCCGCCGTGAAGAACAGGGCGGAGACCAGGGCCATGGGGTACATCCATTTGCGCTCATGGGCATAGAGCCCCGGCGCGATGAAGCCCCATATCTGGGCGAAGACGTAGGGACTGACCAGGAAGAGCCCGGCCACTATGGAAACCTTGATGTGGGCGAAGAACGCCTCGGCCGGATAGGTGTACTGGAAATGCCCTTCCTGCGTGGCCTGCAGCAGGGCCTTCTGCAGGGTGCTCACGAACAGGTCCACCTTGTCGGCGGTCATGCCGTGCTGGGTCATCACGTCGCCCAGGACACGGCCGAAATCGGTGAAGAACTGCTGCGGCAGCAGCGGGTTGGCCTCCATCTTCTTCTGAAAGACCTCGACCATGGGCTGCATCAGGACATTGAACATCTGCTCGGCGAAACCGTAGCAGGCGACCATGCCGACGGCCACGGCGATGGCCGCACGCACCAGCCGGGTCCGCAGCTCGCCCAGGTGCTCCAGCAGGGTCATCTGGGCGCCCTCGCCCTCCTCCCCGGCCTCGTCGCCGGATGGGGCGTCCGAGTCGCCGCCGCCCGAACCGTCGCCGCCTTCGGCCACGTCCGGAACCTCGCCCTCCCCTTCCGGGGCGATGGCGACTTCGGCGGAATCGGTTTCGGCCCGCTCCCCGCCTTCGCGGTCGATGCCGTCGGCGGGGTCATAGGAGGGATCGTCCTCAAGGGAAGGTGCGGCTTCCGCCTCGGAAGCGGACTCGGGCGCGGCGGCGGGGTCATGGGGCGCCTCGCCCCCTTCGCCGATGGGCGCGGGTTCAGCCGTGGCCCACTCCGGGGCCACCGGCCCTTCGCCGGATGCGGAAGCGTCGGTCGCCACCGGTTCTTCGCTGTCGGGCCGCTTGACGTCGTCGTTGTCGGATTGCATGGGAATCTAGGCCTTTTCCCCGGCTTCGTCCTGCGCCTTCTCCGGTCCGGCCGGAGCGGTCTCCGCCTCGGCGGCTGCGGCCTCCACAGGCTTGGCGTCTGCGGCAGCGGCCTCTTCCTTGGCCTTCTGGGCCTTGCGCTTGGCCATCTCTTCCTCGACCTCGCGCTTGCGCGCCTCGGCCTCGGCCTTGCCGACCTCTTCGTCCAGGGTGGACTTCACGTCGTTGCCCACGCGCTTGAACTCGGCCAACCCCTTGCCCAGGGAGCGGAGCATCTCGGGCAACTTCTTGGGACCGATGACGATGAGCGCCACAATGCATATGATCAGTAACTCGGGTCCGCCAATTCCAAACATATGTCTACCTAATGCAAAAAGGTTATCCCGTTATTCCCACTCGATGGTGCTCGGCGGCTTGGACGAGATGTCCAGGACCACGCGGTTGACGCCCTTGACCTCGTTGATGATCCGGTTGGACATGCGGGCCAGCAGTTCGCTCGGCAACCGCGACCAGTCGGCGGTCATGGCGTCGAGGCTGTCCACGATGCGCAGGGCGATGACGTTCTCGTAAGTGCGGTCGTCGCCCATGACGCCCACGGTCTTGAGGGGCAGCAGCACGGCGAACCCCTGCCATACCTTACGGTACCAATCCGAGGCAACCATTTCGTTCTGAACGATGCGGTCGGCCAGGCGCAGGACGCCCAGGCGCTCCTCGGTGACCTCGCCGATGATGCGGATGGACAGGCCCGGGCCGGGGAACGGCTGACGCCAGATGATGTGCTCGGGCAATCCCAGCTCGTAGGCGGCGCGGCGCACCTCGTCCTTGAACAGCTCGCGCAGGGGCTCCACCAGCTTGAGGTTCATCTTCTCGGGCAGGCCGCCCACGTTGTGGTGCGACTTGATCACGGCCGATGGCCCCTTGAAGGACTCGGACTCGATGACGTCCGGATACAGCGTGCCCTGGCCCAGGAACCGGACGCCGTCGATGGCCTTGGCCTCGCGGTCGAAGACCTCGATGAACTTGTGGCCGATGATCTTGCGCTTCTTCTCCGGGTCCTCGACGCCCCTGAGGTCGTCCAGGAACTCCCTGGCCGCGTCCACGAACTTGACGTTGAGGTCGAAGTGCTCGGCCAGGAAGCCGATGACCTCCTCCTTCTCGCCCATGCGCAAGAGACCGTTGTCCACGAAGATGCAGTGCAGGTTTTTGCCGATGGCCCGGTGCAGGAGCACGGCGGCCACGGTGGAGTCGATGCCGCCGGAGAGGCCGAGGACGACCTTGGCGTCGCCCACCTGCTTCTTGAGGTCCGCGATGCAGGTGTCCACGAAGCTGGCCATGGACCACGTGGGCTTGAGCCCGGCGACCTTGAAGAGAAAATTCTGGATGATCAGGGAGCCGTCCGTGGTGTGCGCCACCTCGGGGTGGAACTGGAGGGCGTAGATCTTCTTTTCGACGTGGCCCATGGCCCCGAAGGTGATGGTGTCGGTCCTGCCCATGGGCGCGAACCCCTCGGGCAGCCCCTCCACGCGGTCACCGTGGGACATCCACACGGTCAGGCTGTCCTTGTCCTTGACCCCCTCGAAGAGGATGCAGTCGTTCTGCGCGGCGAACTGGGCGCGGCCGTACTCGCGGTCCGTGGAGGACACGACCTTGCCGCCCAGCTTGTGGGCCAGCATCTGCATGCCGTAGCAGATGCCGAGCACCGGAACGCCCATTTCCAGGTACTGCATGTTCAGATCCGGGCATCCGCCCTCCAGCACGGAGGACGGGCCGCCGGACAGGATCAGCGCCGACGGCTTGAACGCTTTGACCCGCTCGGGGTCGACGTTGCAGGGGTGGATCTCTGAATAAACCCCGGCCTCGCGCACGCGGCGCGCGATGAGCTGGGTGAACTGGCTGCCAAAATCAAGGATGAGAACTCTGTTGTCGTGCATGCGTTTCTCTCTAATTCACAACCAATGAAATGAAAAGCCCAAAACAGACCGCCCCGCTCGGCGGCGCGCACGGCCGCTGTGCAAATGGCTCGGAAGGGGCCGGATGCCAGGCGCGAGGGGATCGCAGAATCGAAGCGTATCCCGATACGCTGGATCTTGCGATCCCCGAACAACGGCGCGGGCGGCTCCTTATGGCCGAGCTGCTACCCTTCCTGGCGGTAGTTGGGGGATTCCTTGGTGATGGTCACGTCGTGGACGTGGGATTCCCGCAACCCGGCCGAGGATATCTGGATCAACCGGGACTTCTCGTAGAGCTCCTCGATGGTGGCCGAGCCGGTGTAGCCCATGCCGGAACGCAGGCCGCCGATCATCTGGTAGATGGAATCGCCGACCTTGCCGCGATACGGAACGCGGCCGACGATGCCCTCGGGCACCAGCTTCTTGGACTTCTCCTGAAAGTAGCGGTCCGAGCTGCCGCGCTTCATGGCGTCGATGGAGCCCATGCCCCGGTACTGCTTGTAGGTGCGGCCCTGGTAGAGAATCGTCTCGCCCGGGGACTCGTCCGTGCCCGCCAGGGCCGAGCCCATCATGCAGGTTTGCGCGCCCACGGCCAGGGCCTTGACCACGTCGCCGGAATACTTGATGCCGCCGTCGGCGATGAGGCACTTGCCCGCCTCGCGGGTGGCCTTGCTCGCCTCCATGATCGCCGTGATCTGGGGCACGCCCACGCCCGCCACCACGCGGGTGGTGCAGATGGAGCCGGGGCCGATGCCGACCTTGACCGTGTCCACGCCCGCCTCGATCAGCGCCTTGGCGCCCTCGTAGGTGGCGATGTTGCCGCCCACCAGCTGCACGTCCGGGAAGGCGGCGCGCAGGTCGCGGGTGGACTTGAGGATGTTCTCGGAATGGCCGTGGGCCGAATCGAGCACCAGGAAGTCGGCCCCGGCGCGCAGCAGGGCCTCGGACCGGCTCAGGCACTCCGGCCCCACGCCGATGGCCGCGCCGACCAGCAGGCGGCCCCGGTCGTCCTTGACCGCGCTGGGGTACTTCTTGTGCTTGTTGATGTCCTTGATGGTGATCAATCCCTTGAGGCGGTTGCCCTCGTCCACCACCAGCAGCTTCTCGATGCGGTGCTGGTGCAGCTTGCGCTTGGCGTCCTCGCTGTCGATGCCCTCGGGCACGGTGACCAGATCGCGCGAGGTCATCAGTTCGGAAACCAGGGCGCTGTCGTCCTGGACGAAGCGGATGTCGCGGTTGGTGATGATGCCCACCAGGTGGTCGCCCTTGACCACGGGCAGGCCGGAGATGCGGTACTCGGTCATGATCGCCTTGACCTTGCCCAGGTCGTCGTCGGGATGGACGGTGATCGGGTCGGAGATCATGCCGGACTCGGACTTCTTGACCCGGTCGATCTCGCGGGCCTGCTCGCGCACGCTCATGTTCTTGTGGATGACGCCGACGCCGCCGTGGCGCGCCATGGAGATGGCCATGCGCGACTCGGTGACGGTGTCCATGGCTGCGGAGATGAGCGGAATGTTCAGCTTGAGCTGCGGCGTCAGGTAGGTCGAGACATCCACGGCGTCGGGCAGAATGTTGGAATAGCCCGGCACCAGCAGCACGTCGTCAAAAGTGAGAGCCTTATCGAGAATCTTGCTCATATCTCCTCCGTGAGCGCTAAATGATATGCCCTATACGAACGAAGCCGGACAGTACCGCCCGGCTTCGCTGTTTTCCATTATAGACCGAGGTAGGCCCGTTTCACCGATTCGTTCGCGAGCAATTTGTCGCAGGTGTCGGTGAGCACGATCCTCCCGTTTTCCATTACATATCCCCGGTGCCCTATCTTGAGCGCCAGGTTGGCGTTCTGCTCAACCAGAAAGATGGTGGTGCCGTTCTCCACGTTGATCTTCTGGACGATGTCGAAGATCTGGCGGACCACCAGCGGCGCGAGCCCCATGGACGGCTCGTCCAGAAGCAGCAGGCGCGGCCGGGCCATCAGCGCACGGGCGATGGCCAGCATCTGCTGCTCGCCCCCGGAGAGGTTGCCGCCGGGCTGGCGGCGGCGCTTGGCCAGGATCGGGAACAGGTCGTAGCAGTATTCGACGTCCCTCTTTATGCCGTCCTTGTCGGAGCGCATGAACGCGCCCATGTCCAGGTTCTCGCGCACGGTCAGCTCGGGGAAGATGAGGCGGCCTTCGGGCACCTGGCAGATGCCCTTGGCCACGATCCGGTTGGGGGCTTCCCGGGTGATCTCGTCGCCCTGGTAGACAACCTGGCCGGAACGCGCCTGAACCACGCCGCACACGGTCATCAGCGTGGTGGACTTGCCCGCGCCGTTGGCGCCGATCAGGGTGATGATCTCGCCGACGTCGATGTGCAGGTTGATGTCGTAAAGCGCCTGGATGTTGCCGTAAAAGCTGTTGACGCCATTGAGTTCGAGCATCCTAGCCATCGCTATCCTCCCCGAGGTAGGCCTTGATGACCTCCGGATTCTCCGCGATTTCGCGCGGTGTGCCGTCCGCGATCATCCGGCCGTAGTCCAGGACGTAGATGCGGTCGGACATGGACATGACCATCTTCATGTCGTGCTCGATGAGCATGACCGAGAGGCCGAAACGGTCGCGGATGCCGACGATCAGCCCTTCCAGGTCCTTGGTTTCCTGGGGATTCATGCCCGCAGCGGGCTCGTCCAGGAGCAGCAGGAAGGGATCGGTGGCCAGGGCGCGGGCTATTTCGAGCCTGCGCTGCCTGCCGTAGGGAATGTTCGAGGCCAGCTCGTTGACGTAGCTCTCCAGACCGACCAGTTCGAGCAGTTCGTAGCTCTTCTGGACCACGGCCTGCTCCTCCAGCCGGGTGGAACGGTTGCGGGAGATGGCCCCCCAGACCGAGGACCTGGTCCGGCAGTGGGTGCCGATCATGACGTTTTCCAGGGCGGTCATGGACGGGAAGAGCCGGATGTTCTGGAAGGTGCGGGCCATGCCCAGTTCGGTGACCACGTTGGGCTTCTTGCCGTTGACGCGCAGGGGCTTGCCTGCGGCTTCGGGGTCGATCAGCACATCGCCCGAGGTGGGCGCGTAGATGCCGGTGATGCAATTGAAGAAGGTGGTCTTCCCCGCGCCGTTGGGGCCGATGAGGGCCACTATTTCCTTGTCGTGCACCTTGAGGTCGACTTCGTCCAGGGCGCGGATGCCCCCGAAGTCCTTGCTCACGGCGTTGACGCCCAGAACTGGATTATTCATTGCCTGCACTCGCGGATTTCACTTCGTATTTGTATATCTTGCGCTTGGCGCTGATCAGCCCCTGGGGCCGGAAGACCATGACCAGGACCATGATCGCGCCGAACAGGAGCATCCGGAATTCCGCGAAATCGCGGAGATACTCCGGCAACAGGATCAGGATGACGGCACCGGCGATGACGCCCCGGATGGAGCCCATGCCGCCGATGACCACGATGGACAGGATGATGGCCGACTCCCAGAAGGTGAAGGAGGCCGGATTGATGAAGGTGGTTTTGGCCGCGAAGACGACCCCGGCCATGCCCGCCCAGGTGGCGCCCAGGGCGAAGGCCATGAGCTTGGTCTTCATCTTGTCGATGCCCATGGCCTGGCAGGCGATCTCGTCCTCGC
>JAZHDH010000225.1:0-2945 GCA_036584335.1 Pseudodesulfovibrio sp.
TTGCAGAAACACACGGACCAGGAGGTCACCGGGGCAGGGCAGATCGTCCAGTGCCGGGTCTCCATGGTCCTGGCCAACGACATCACGGCTCCTCTGGCCATCAAGTCCTTCAAGGCCATGGGCGCGAAACAGGTCTTCGACAAGGACAAGGTCGCCCTGGTCTGCGACCACTTCACCCCGAACAAGGACATCGATTCCGCCGAGCAGGTGAAGGTTGTTCGGGAATTCGCCGAGGCCATGGGAGTGACCCACTACTACGAGTGCGGCGAGGTCGGCGTGGAGCACGCGCTGCTGCCCGAGAAGGGCATCGTCGGCCCCGGCGACGTGGTCGTGGGCGCGGACTCCCACACCTGCACTTACGGCGGCCTGGGCGCGTTCGCCACGGGCATGGGCTCCACCGACGTCGGCGCGGCCATGGCCCTGGGCGAGACATGGTTCAAGGTGCCGCCGACCATCCGCGTCAACCTGACCGGCACGCCCGGCCCGTTCGTCGGCGCCAAGGACTACGTACTCAACCAGATCGGCCGCCTCGGCGTGGCCGGGGCGCTCTACAAGGCCCTGGAATACGGCGGCGAGGTGGTGGACGCCATGTCCCTTGAGGGCCGCATGACCATCGCCAACATGGCCATCGAGGCGGGCGGCAAGGTCGGCCTGTTCCCGGTGGACGCCAAGACTATGGCCTACGCCAAGGCGGCCGGGTTCAAGGGCGGCGAACGCATGGCGCCCGACACCGACGCCGTGTACGAGCGCGTGCTCGACATCGACGTCACCGGCATGCCGCCGCAGGTGGCCTGCCCGCACCTGCCCGAGAACGTCAAGCCGGTGGACGAGACCGCCGGGTTGAAGATCCATCAGGCGGTCATCGGCTCCTGCACCAACGGCCGCATCGAGGACATGCGCGTGGCCGCAGCCGTGCTGAAGGGGCGCAAGGTCGATCCCAAGGTGCGCTGCATCATCCTGCCCGCCACGCCGTCCATCTGGACCCAGTGCATGCGCGAAGGGCTGATGGAGATCTTCATGGAGAGCGGCTGTATCGTCGGCCCGCCGACCTGCGGGCCGTGTCTGGGCGGCCACATGGGCATCCTGGCCGGGGGCGAGCGCGCCATCGCCACCACCAACCGCAACTTCAAGGGCCGCATGGGCTCGCTCCAGTCCGAGGTCTTTCTGTCCAACCCCGCCGTGGCCGCCGCCAGCGCCGTGGCCGGTGAGATCATCAACCCCGCCAAGCTGTAGGAGGCGATGACAATGCACGTTAACGGAACCGCCCATAAGGTGGGCGACCATATCGATACCGACGCCATCATCCCGGCCCGCTTCCTGGTGACCACCGACACCGGGGAGCTGGGGGCCAACTGCATGGAGGGCCTCGAAGCAGGCTGGGTCAAGCGCGTGAAGCAGAACGACGTCATGGTCGGCGGCGAGAACTTCGGCTGCGGCTCGTCCCGCGAGCATGCGCCCATCGCCATCCTTGGCGCGGGCATCCCGGTGGTCATCGCCAAGTCGTTTGCCCGCATCTTCTACCGCAACGGGTTCAATATGGGGCTGGTCCTGCTGGAGATCGGCGACGACGTGGACAAGTTCACGGATGGCGACAAGATAGAGGTCGACACCGCCACCGGAGCGATCAGGAACCTGACCACGGGCGTGGCCGTGCAGGCTGCGCCCGTGCCCCCGTTCATGCAGGAAATCCTCGACGCGGGCGGTCTGGTCAACTACGCCCGCAAGAAACTGGCCTAGCGCGCCAACCAACGGAGTATATTCATGAAAATTTGTGTCATGCCCGGCGACGGCATCGGCCGGGAGATCGTTGCCCAGGCCCTGCGCGTCCTGGATGCGGTCGGCGCCAAGTTCGGCCGCGACTTCGAGACCGAGGAGGCTTTGATCGGCGGTTGCGCCATCGACGCCACGGGCGGCCCGCTGCCCGAGGAGACCATCGCCAAGTGCAAGGCGGCCGACGCCGTGCTGCTCGGCGCGGTGGGCGGCCCCAAGTGGGACACCCTGGACCCGGCCATCCGGCCAGAGAAGGGGCTGCTTGGCATCCGCAAGGCGTTGGGCCTGTTCGCCAATGTGCGGCCCGCCCAGCTTTTCAAGCAATTGGCCGACGCCTGCTACCTGCGCCCGGACATCGTGGCGCGCGGCCTCGACGTCATGGTCGTGCGCGAACTGACCGGCGGCATCTACTTCGGCGAGCCCCGCTTTGACGGCATGAAGGAGGGCGAGCGGTTCGGCCTGAACACCATGACCTACCACGAGCACGAGATCCGGCGCATCGCGCGCATCGCCTTCGAGGCCGCGCGCAAGCGGTCCGGACGCGTCTGTTCCGTGGACAAGGCCAACGTCCTGGATGTCTCCCGCGTCTGGCGCGAGATCGTCATCGACGAGCACAAGAAGAATTACGCGGACGTGGAACTGTCCCACATGTACGTGGACAACGCGGCCATGCAGCTGGTGCGCGACCCGTCCCAGTTCGACGTCATCGTCACCGGCAACCTGTTCGGCGACATTCTGTCCGACGAGGCGGCGGCCATCACCGGCTCCATCGGCATGCTGCCGTCCGCGTCCCTGGGCGCGGCCAACCCCGGCCTGTTCGAGCCCATCCATGGTTCGGCCCCGGATATCGCGGGGCAGGACAAGGCCAACCCGCTGGCCACCATCCTGTCCGTGGCCATGATGCTGCGCCACTCCTTCGACATGGCCGCCGAGGCCGACTGCATCGAGGCGGCGGTGGAAAAGGCCCTGGAGCAGGGCTACCGCACCGGCGACATCATGCAGCCGGGCGGCAAGGCCGTAGGCTGTACGGGCATGGCCGACGCCGTGCTGGCGAACATCTAGCCTTCGATTCGGTATGACGAAAAAAGGCGCTTCCCGTTCGGGGAGCGCCTCAGGCTGCTGACAAAGGCCCGATTGCGTCGTTGCTTCAAAAAAGGCAAACCCTCGCGTATTGT
>JAZHDH010000226.1:0-2932 GCA_036584335.1 Pseudodesulfovibrio sp.
TGAAGCCCATGGCCGCGAAGTCCTTGGCCACCAGCACCAGCTTGGCCTTGTCCCAGTCGTTGACCGAAATGAAAATGTTGCCCGAGGTGGGCAGCTTCTGCCCGGCGGCCAACTGCGACTTCATGTAGGCCAGCCCGAAGCTCGGGTCGATGCCCATGACCTCGCCGGTGGAGCGCATCTCGGGGCCGAGCAGCACGTCCACGTTGGGGAAGCGGTTGAACGGAAACACGGACTCCTTGACCGAGACATGGCCGCGCTTGCGCCCCGACCACGGGTCCAGGTCCTTCAGCTTCTCGCCGAGCATGACGCGGGTGGCCAGCTTGGCCAGGGGCACGCCCGTGGCCTTGGATACGAAAGGCACCGTGCGCGAGGCGCGCGGGTTGACCTCGATGATGTACACCTCGCCGTCCTTGATGGCGAACTGGACGTTCATCAGTCCGATGACGCCCAGCTCCCGGGCCATGGCCACGGTCTGGCGCTCGATCTCGCGCACCAGTTCGGCGCTGAGGCTGTAGGGCGGCAGCACCGAGGCCGAGTCGCCGGAGTGGATGCCCGCCTCCTCGATGTGTTCCATCACGCCGCCGATATAAACGTCCTCGCCGTCGGACAGCGCGTCCACGTCCACCTCGATGGCGTTCTCAAGGAATTTGTCGATGAGGGTCGGATGCTCGGGCGAGACCCGGGCCGACTCGCGGAAGTACTGCTCGAATTCGTCCATGGAGTAGACGATGTCCATGCCCCGCCCGCCCAGCACGTAGGACGGCCGCAGGACCACGGGGAAGCCGATCTTCTCGGCCACCTCGCGCGCCTCGATCATGGTCATGGCCGTGCCGTTGGACGGCTGCTTGAGATGCAGCTTGTTCAGGAACTGCTTGAACCGCTCGCGGTCCTCGGCGCGGTCGATGGCGTCCGGGCTGGTGCCTATCAGCGGCACGCCCGCGTTCATCAGCCGGACGGCGAGGTTGAGCGGGGTCTGGCCGCCGAACTGGACGATGACGCCGTCCGGTTTCTCGAAGTCCATGATGTTCATCACGTCCTCGAAGGTCAGCGGCTCGAAATAAAGCTTGTCCGAGGTGTCGTAGTCCGTGGACACGGTCTCGGGATTGGAGTTGACCATGATCGACTGCACGCCCATTTCCTTCAGGGTGAAGGAGGAGTGGCAGCAGCAGTAGTCGAACTCGATGCCCTGGCCGATGCGGTTGGGTCCGCCGCCCAGGATGACCACTTTCTTCACGTCGTCGCGAATGTTCTCCTGCCCGGACTCGTAAGTGGAGTAATAGTAGGGCGTATAGGCCTCGAACTCGGCGGCGCAGGTGTCCACCAGGTAGAAGGTCGGAACGATGCCCAGCTCCTTGCGCAGGGTGCGGATGGCCGTCTCGCCGGTCTTCCACATGGCGGCCAGTTGCGGGTCGGAATAGCCGTATTCCTTGGCCTTGCGCAGCATCTCGGCCATGCCTGCGGCGTCCTTGTCCACGCCCTCGCGCTTGCCGAAGTCGATGAGCGTGCGCTCCATCTCCAGGATGTCGGCGAACTGGCGCAGGAACCAGGGATCGATCTTCGTGGCCTCGTATATCTCCTCCTCGCCCATGCCGCAGCGGATGGCGTTTCTGAGGGCGAAAAGGCGCTGGGAGTTGGGCCGCCGGAGCAGGCGCAGGATCTCGTTTCTGTCGATGTCGCAGGTCTCGAACCGCTTGCCCAGGCCGGTATGGCCGGTCTCAAGCGACCTGAGGCCCTTCTGCAGCGCCTCCTTGAAGGTGCGGCCGATGGCCATGGTCTCGCCCACGGACTTCATGGCCGTGGTCAGGTAGTCCTCGGTGCCGGGAAACTTCTCGAAGGTGAACCGGGGAATCTTGACCACGCAGTAGTCGATGGCCGGCTCGAAGGAGGCCATGGTCTCGCGGGTGATGTCGTTGGGAATCTCGTCCAGGGTGTAGCCCACGGCCAGCTTGGCCGCGATCTTGGCGATGGGAAAGCCCGTGGCCTTGGATGCCAGGGCCGAAGAACGGGACACGCGCGGGTTCATCTCGATGATGATGATCTCGCCGTTTTCGGGGTTGACCGCGAACTGGACGTTGGAGCCGCCGGTCTCCACGCCGATCTCGCGCATGACCGCCAGGGAGGCGTCGCGGAGCTTCTGGTACTCGTCGTCGGTCAGGGTCTGGGCCGGAGCCACGGTCACCGAGTCGCCGGTGTGCACGCCCATGGGGTCCAGGTTCTCGATGGAGCAGATGATGACGCAGTTGTCCTTCTTGTCGCGCATCACCTCCAGCTCGAATTCCTTCCAGCCGAGGATGGAGCGCTCGAGCATGATCTCGTGCTTCATGGACAGGGCCAGGCCGTTGGCGCAGATCTGCTCCAGCTCCTCCATGTTGTAGGCCACGCCGCCGCCGGAGCCGCCCAGGGTATAGGCGGGCCGGACGATGATCGGAAACGGTATCTTCTGGCCCCATTCCCGCACGTCGTCCATGGACCGGCAGATGCCGGACTCGGGCATGTTCAGCCCGATGTTCCGCATGGCGGCGCGGAATTCCTCGCGGCTCTCGGCCTTGTTGATGACGTCGATGTTCGCGCCGATCAGCTCCACGCCGAACTTGTCCAGCACGCCCATCTCGGCCACGGCCAGGGCGGTGTTGAGGCCGGTCTGCCCCCCCAGTGTCGGCAAAAGGGCGTCGGGACGCTCCTTTTCGATGATTCTTGCCACTGTTTCCGGCTCGATGGGCTCTATGTAGGTGGCATCGGCCAGCTCCGGATCCGTCATGATCGAGGCGGGATTCGAATTGACCAGAACGACTTCGTATCCCTCCTCCTTGAGCGCCTTGAGCGCCTGGGTGCCGGAATAGTCGAACTCGCAGGCCTGGCCGATGACGATCGGACCGGAGCCGATCAACATGATCTTCTTGATATCTGTGCGTTTGGGCATGCTTTACGGAAC
>JAZHDH010000227.1:0-2919 GCA_036584335.1 Pseudodesulfovibrio sp.
CCGTGGACATCCCGACCATCGGCATCGGCGCGGGCAACGTCACCGACGGCCAGGTCCTGGTCTACCACGACGTGCTCGGGCTCTTCGACCGGTTCACGCCCAAGTTCGTGCGCCGCTACGCCGAGCTGGGCGCGGCCTCGGCCGAGGCCGTGGTCCGCTACCGCGACGACGTGCGCCGCTCCCTGTTTCCGGCCGACAAGAACACCTTCTTCATGCCCGCCGACCAGGTCGACCAGGTCCGCAGGATCAAGGTCAAGAAGAAGAAATAGATGCTGGACCTGACCTGGCACGGGTTGTGGGTCGGCCTTTTCTGGCCGCTCCTGCGCCTGACCTTCTTCATTTCCGTGGGCCTGTTCGTGGGCGACCTGATCGAGGCGCTGCGGTGGACCCGCAGCGTGGCCCGGGTGGCCGATCCCCTGGCGCGCCGCGCCCGGCTGGGCGATGTTTCCGCCGCCAGCTTCACCATGGCCTTCTTCTCGGGCGTGGCCGCCAACACCATGCTCGCCGAGGCCCACGAAAAGGGGACCATCTCCGACCGCGAACTGGTCCTCTCCAACCTGTTCAACTCCCTGCCGACCTATTTCCTGCACCTGCCGACCCTGTTCTTCGTGGCCGCGCCGTTCATCGGCGGAGCCGCTGCGGTCTACGTCGGGCTGACGGCCACGGCCGCGCTGCTGCGCACCCTGGTCATCACCCTTGCGGGCCGCTGGCTGCTCCCCCCGCGCGAGGAGGGGTGCCTGCCGTGCCGGCTGGACGAGATGGATCAGAAGCGCGACAAGCGCTCGCCCCTGGTCAAGACCTGGAAGCGGTTTTGCAAGCGGCTGCCCAAGATCCTGTACATCACCGCGCCCATCTACGCGCTGTTCTTCGCGCTCAAGGAATACGGCCTGTTCGAGTGGCTGGAGTCCGCCCTGGCCGGGCACGTCGGGCTGTTCTCGTTCCTGCCGCCCGAGGCCCTGGGCATCGTGGCCTTCCACATGGCCGCGGAGTTCACCGCCGGGCTGGCCGCCGCAGGCGCGCTCATCGCCGGAGCCCAGCTCACGGACTTCCAGGTGGTCATGGCCCTGATGCTCGGCAACGTGCTCTCCTCGCCCATGCGCGCCTTTCGCCACCAGTTCCCGTACTATGCGGGGATATTCAAGCCGCGCATGGCCTTTCGGCTCATCCTGTACAACCAGCTGCTGCGCGTGGCCACGCTCATCCTGGTCGGCGCGGCCTACGCCGTCGTCGCGGGCTGACCGCCCCCGCGCCCGGCCATTCTTCCTTTGAAGCCCGGCCGGGGTTGATGTATACCCTTGTCTCCGGACGCGGCCCCGCGCCGCCCCCAAAGATCACCATAAAGAGAGAAATCCATGACCCACGGCTTCACCCAGATAAGGGAACTTGAAATACCGGAAATGGCCGCCACGGCCCACGTCTACCGCCACGACAAGACCGGCGCGCGGCTGCTCTCCATCGTCAACGCCGACGAGAACAAGGTCTTCGGCATATCCTTCCGCACGCCTCCCAAGGACTCCACCGGCGTGGCCCACATCCTGGAGCATTCGGTACTCTGCGGATCGGAAAAGTACCCGGTGCGCGAGCCGTTCGTGGAGCTGCTCAAGGGCTCGCTCCAGACCTTTCTCAACGCCCTGACCTTTCCGGACAAGACCTGCTATCCCGTGGCCAGCGCCAACGCGCAGGATTTCTACAACCTGGTCGATGTCTACCTCGACGCCGTGTTCCGCCCCCGGCTGACCGAAAACACCCTGCGCCAGGAGGGGTGGCACTACGAGCTGGAGGCGGAGGACAAGCCCCTGACCTACAAGGGCGTGGTCTACAACGAGATGAAGGGCGCGTATTCCTCGCCCGACTCCCTGCTCTACGACCAGGTCCAGCGCTCGCTCTTTCCGGACCACACCTACGGCATCGATTCCGGCGGCGACCCCGAGGTCATCCCGGACCTGACCTTCGAGCAGTTCATGGCCTTTCACCGCGACCACTACCACCCGTCCAACGCCTACGCCTATTTCTACGGCGACGACGACCCGGAACAGCGGCTCGCCATCCTCGACGAGGTCTTTTCGCGCTACGAGCCCATCGACGTCGCGGCCACGCGCGTGCCGCTCAGGGAGCGGTTCACCGAGGCCGTCAGCGTGCGCGCGGGCTACCCGGCCTCGGGCAACCTGCCGCGGGCCATGTTCACCGTCAACTGGCTGCTGGCCGAGACCAGCGATCCGAACCTGAACCTGGCCCTGCACGTGCTGGAGCATATCCTCATCGGCCTGCCTTCCTCGCCGCTGAAGAAGGCGCTGACCGACTCCGGCCTGGGCGACGACCTGGCGGGCGTGGGCCTGGAGGCGGACATGCGCCAGATGTTCTTCTCCGTGGGGCTCAAGGGCATCCACCCGTCCAACGCGGTCAAGGTCGAGTCCGTCGTCTTTCACACGGTCAGGGAGCTGGTGGAAAACGGCATCGACGCGGCGGATATCGAGGCGGCCGTCAACTCCGTGGAGTTTTCCCTGCGCGAGAACAACACCGGTTCCTACCCGCGCGGGCTCTCGCTGATGTTCCAGGCGCTTTCCACCTGGATCTACGATGACGGGGACCGCGAGGGCGATCCCCTGGTCCTGCTGCCCTTCGAGGGGCCGCTCGGCAACATCAAGGCGTGGATCGCGTCCGGCGAGAGGATCTTCGAGGAGCTGCTGGCGCGGCTGTTCCTGCACAACCCGCACCGGACCACGGTGCTGCTGGAGCCCGACCGCAAGCTTTCGGCCGAGATCGCGCGGCGCGAAAAGAAGCGCCTGGCCGAGGCCAGGAAGGGCATGACCAGGGCCGACCTGAAGCGGATCATGGCCGAGGCCGAGGAACTGAACCGGCTCCAGGCCGAGCCCGACGCGCCCGAGGCCCTGGCGACCATCCCCCGCCTGGCCGTGGCCG
>JAZHDH010000228.1:0-2897 GCA_036584335.1 Pseudodesulfovibrio sp.
TCAAAGACAAGCGTTTCGCCAGCCAGGGGGTGGTTGCCGTCCAGGGTGACCATTTCCCCGGTCAGCCCGGCCACGCGCACATAGGCCGGGGTGCCGTCCTCGGTGCGGATTTCGAGCATGATCCCCTCCTCCAGGCTGACCTCGGGCGGAATCTGGTTGCGCCGTACCTCGAAGACCAGCTCCTCGTTGGCGTCGCCGTAGCCGTCCTCGGGCGGAATTTCCACGGTGACGCTGTCTCCGGCGGAGCGGCCGAGGACCGCGCGCTCGAACCCGGCGATGACCATGCCTTCGCCCAGCTTGAATTCGAGGGGCTCGCGGCCCTGGCTGGAATCGAACTGGCTGCCGTCCCTCTTCAGGGTGCCGGTGTAGTGGACCTTCACGGTACTGCCTTGCTGGGCTGTCATGGGTTCTCCTAGGGCTTGATATGTATGGGTGGGCCGACCCTGCCGCAACGGAGGCGGAAGGGGAGCCGCTCCCGGATTGGCTAGTAGTCGAAATTCACCAGGGCGCGCAGATCGGCCATGGTCTTGCCCGCGTATTCCCCGGCCTTGCGGTTGCCTTCGGCCAGGATTTCGGCCACGCGCCCGTCCGTGCAGGCGGCGCGCCGCTCGTGCAGCGGGGTCAGGAACCGTTCCAGGGATTCGAGCAGCAGCTTCTTGCAGTCCACGCAGCCCCAGGAGGCGTTTTTGCAGCCTTCCTGGATTTCCGGCAGCCGGGCCGGATCGGTTATCAGCTTGTGGTAGGGGTAGAGGTTGCACACCGCCGGATCGCCCGGGTCGGACTTGCGCAGCCGACTCTCGTCGGTCTTCATGCCGCGCACCTTGGGGATGAGTTCGTCCATGGGTTCGGAGAGCATGATCGTGTTGCCGTAGCTCTTGGACATCTTGCGGCCGTCCAGGCCCGCCAGCTTGCATTCCTCAGTCAGCATGTCCGCAGGCTCGATGAAGAAGTCCGTGCTGTTCAAGTGGTTGAACCGGCGGGCGATCTCTCGGGCCAGCTCCAGATGGGGCAGCTGGTCCTTGCCCACGGGCACGGCGCACGGCTTGTACATCAGGATGTCGGCGGCCATGAGTACCGGGTAGCCCAGGAAGCCGTGGGTGTTCAGGTCCTTCTGGGTCAGTTCCGCGTTCATCTCCTTGAAGGTGGGGCAGCGTTCCAGCCAGCCGAGCGGGGTGTACATGGAAAGATAGAGGTAGAGCTCGGCGTGTTCCTTGACCATGGACTGCTGGAAGATGACGCACTTTTCGGGGTCCAGGCCCGCCGCCACCCAGTCCTTGACCAGTCCCGGCACGAAGCCCTTGATCCGGGTGGGGTCGGCGTATTCGCTGGTCAGGGCGTGCCAGTCGGCCACGAAGAAGAAACAGTCGTACTCCTTCTGGAGCTTGATCCAGTTGGCGATGACGCCGAAGTAGTGGCCGAGGTGGAGCGGCCCGGTGGGCCGCATGCCGGAGACGATGCGTTGGGAGTGGCTCATGGTGTGTGCAGGGGCTTGAGGGTTTACATGGGGATGCCGAGCAGGCCCGCCAGGGCCGAGACCACGGGCAGGATCAGGTGCCCGAACAGGCTGAACCGGGTGTAGTTGCCGATCAGGATCAGGCCGATCAGCAGGATGAAGCCGTACCGCCCGAAGGACAGGTACTTGTGGGCCAGCCGAGGGGGCAGAAAATACGCCAGAATGTTGCTGCCGTCCAGCGGCGGGATCGGGATCAGGTTGAACAGGCCCAGGATCAGGTTCACGAACACGCCGTAGTAGCAGATGAGGATGATGGCGCTGCCCGGCTCGACGCTCAGGGCGGCCATGGCGTGCAGGACCAGGGCGAAGACGGCGGCGAGCACGAAGTTGGTTCCCGGCCCGGCCAGGGCGGTGAGCATCATGCCCTGGCGCGGCTGGCGGAAATAGCGGGGGTTGATCGGCACCGGCTTGGCCCAGCCGAACTGGACGAAAAAGAAGGCCAGGGTGCCGATGGGGTCCAGGTGCTTGAAGGGGTTGAGGGTCAGCCGTCCCTGCGTCTTGGCCGTGGGGTCGCCCAGCAGGAAGGCCACGTAGCCGTGGGCCACCTCGTGCAGGATCAGGGCCGCGAGCAGCCCCGGAATCATGATCGCGTAGAGCTGGAGCCGCTCCGGGGAAAAGAAATCGAACATGACGAGCGGCTACCACGGAAGGGCACGCAGGGGCAAGCTGTATCACGCCGCCAGGATGAAATCCCGGCCCGGCACGTGGCCCCGCCCCCGCAGGAAGGCGTCGATCTCCTCGCGCGCGCCCCGGCTGGCCACGTAGGACAGGCAGAACGCCTCGCCGGGCGGCGGCACCTCGGCGCGGTCGAGCACGGGCACCCCGCCGACCACGTTGCCGATCTTGCGCGGGTCCACGTCGTGGAAGGCCTCGAACCGGACGCCGTGGGCCAGCAGCCGCTGCGCCCGCCTGCGCGTCACCCGTCCTGCCCCGAGGATGCGCACCCCGGGATGGTGCGGATTGTGCCGGGCCAGCCAGCGGGCCAGATACTCGGTCTTGATCCGGTAGAACGCCTCCACGTCGTAGCGCGGGTGGTTGCGCGAGAGGCGGTCGGGCGGGTCGTTCCAGAGCAGCAGCTCCTCGTCCACCTTGGCCATGCGCACCCCGGCCTCCAGCCAGCGCAGGAGCAGGTCGTAGTCTTCGGGAAAGCAGCCGTCGCGGTAGGCCCCGTACTCCCGGACGCACGTGCGCCGGAACATGATCGAGGGGTTGGGCACGGGAAATTCCACGAATCGGTTCAGGGAGATGGCCTCGGGCGTGAGCAGGGTGTTGGTCCAGTCCACGTAGCGGGCGTACCCCGCGCTCTGCCTGCGGCTGCCGCCGAAGCGGACCCGGCAGCCGACCAGGCCGATGTCCGGCCGCTCGTCCAGCAGCCGGGCCTGGG
>JAZHDH010000229.1:0-2888 GCA_036584335.1 Pseudodesulfovibrio sp.
AGCCCCCAGCCCCAGCCCGACCAGCGGCCCACGGCGGCGGGCTCGGCCAGGTCCGGGAGCATGGCGTTGTAGAAGATGTTGGCGTATTCCGCGCCGATGGTCCCGACCCCGGCCAGGACCAGGGCCAGGGTGACGCAGGAGGGATCCGGCCGCACGAACCAGAGCAGGCCCGTGGCCGCGATGCACAGGGCCGTGAACAGGGCGAGCCACGGCTTGCGGCGGCCCGACCGGTCGGCCACCGCCCCGAGCAACGGGCCGCCCAGGCCGATGACCAGCCCGCACAGCCCCATCATGCTGCCCCACTGGGCCGTGCCCAGGGTTTCGTTCTCGGCCACGGCGCGGGTGAAATAGGCGGCGAAGACAAAGGTCTGGACCAGGGCGGCGAAGCCGGAATTGGCCCAGTCGTAGATGGCCCAGGACCAGAGGGCGGCGAGCCGGGACCGGGCGGCGGCTGTCATGGCCCTAGGACAGCGGGTCCAGGCTCGCGGCCCGGCGGCACGCCTCCACGAAGGCCCCGGCCGCGCCGGGATTGCTGCCGAAATGAAGGTGGATGTAGGAGCCGAGCGTGTTGCCCAGCAGAAAGCCCTCGGGTGCGTCGACAGGCCCCTTGCGCCCGGCCACGCCGTAGACGGTGGGGACGTCCCCGGGGTTCGACGCGCCCTGGATGTAGGAGTAGTGGAACTCGTGGCCCCGGATCACGGCCCCGGCCCGGCCCAGCGGGGAATCGGCCCGCGTGGTCACCTCGCGGTAGCCCAGGGCGCGGAACCGCTCCTCGTCCATCTCGGCGCGCAGGGGAAAGGCCCCGGCCATGGCGTAGCGGCCCCGGCCGGTGATGATGTCGTTCATCAGGTACATGAACCCGCCGCACTCGGCGTAGACCGGGCGGCCGGATTCGCAGAATTCCTTGATCTCGCGCCGCAGCCGGTTGTTCTGGCCCAGCTCGAAGGCGTAGAGTTCGGGGTAGCCGCCGCCCAGGTAGAGGCCGCTCAGGTTGGCGGGCAGACGCGGGTCCTCCACGGGCGAAAACTCCACCAGCCGCGCCCCGGCCTCCCGGAGCAGTCGCAGGTTCTCCTCGTAGTAGAAGCAGAACGCCGCGTCGCGGGCCAGGCCGATGGACACGCTGCCGATCTCGGGCACGGGCTCGAAGGGCGGCACGGCCAGAATGCCGGGCATGGCGGCCAGGAGCGCGTCCAGGTCGATGCCCGCCTCCACCCAGTCGGCCAGCCGCTGGTAGCGGCCCATGTCCGGGCCGTCGTCCTCGGCCGTGACCAGGCCCAGATGGCGCGAAGGCGTGGCCAGGGAGTCGTCGCGGCCCAGGCAGCCCAGGACCGGCACCCCCGGCACCAGGGTCATGGCCTCGGCCAGCATCTCGGCGTGGTTGTCGCTGCCCACCTGGTTGAAGACCACGCCCGCAATGTTCAGGTCGCGGTCGAATCCGGCGTATCCGGCCACCAGGGCAGCGGCCGAGCGGGCCATGGACCGGGCGTCCACCACCAGGATGACCGGCAGCCCCAGGGTCTTGGCGATCTGGCAGGTGGAGCCCTGGTCGCCGGTGGGCGAAAAGCCGTCGAACAGCCCCATCACCCCTTCGACCACGGCCACGTCGCAGACCGCCGCATAACGGTTGAAGATGTCGAGGTTGGTGGCGGAATCGAGCATCCAGCCGTCGAGGTTGTGGCTGGGCACGGGCCGCCCGCGCCGGGCGCAGGCCAGGGAGTGATGGCCCGGGTCGATGAAGTCGGGGCCGCACTTGTAGGGCTGCACGGCCAGCCCGCGCCGGGCCAGCGCGGCCATCAGCCCCAGCGAGACCGAGGTCTTGCCGCACCCGCTGTGCGTTCCGGCTACCACCCAAGCCTTGATCGCGGCCATGGCGCTCCCACCCCGTCAGGGGATCAGATCAATTCTTTCTTGTTCATGTAATTCAGCATCTTGCGGCCATGCTCGTGCTCGGGGTTGAGCGCAAGGCAGCGGCTTACGGCATCGGCCGCCCCGGCGAAGTCCTCCTGGTCGAACCGGGCGCGGGCCAGGTTGTACCAGAGGTTCTCGTCGTCCCGGGTCAGCTCCAGGGCGCGGCCATAGTATTCGGCGGCCTGGTCGAGCAGGCGCTTCTTGCGCAGCTCGATGCCGTATTCGTTGAACAGGTGCTTGTGTTCCCGGCTGAAGGCGGAGTCGATCTGGACGATGCGCTGGAAGACCTCCTGGGCCTTCTCCTTCTCGTCGCGCGCCAGCAGGCACAGCCCCACGCCGAAATTGGCGCGGACGTTCTCCTCGTCCAGATTCAGCGCCTTGTTGAACTCGTATTCCGCCGTGAAGGACTCGCCGCGCTTGCGGAACTTCTCGCCCCTGGCCACGGATTTCTGGACCTCGCGCAGGTGGCCCACGACCTCCTTGTACAGCTCGGGCATGGGCAGGAAATCCGCCAGCAGCTCGTCCTTGGAAATCTGTTCCACCGGGCCGAAGGGCACGTGCTTCTGGTTGAGCAGCTGGATGTCCACCGCGCCGTCGTCCCGCTCCCGGCAGTAGTAGAGCGCGGTCTGGGTGACGCGCCGGGCCGTGGTCCCGGTGCCGATCCTGCCGGTCTTTTCAGAGGAGAAGACGCCCTCGATGCGTCCCTCGGAGTTGCCTGTCGTCATGCGTCCTTTCACCTGTGAAACAATGCGCGGTTTGGTCGTTGCCGGACGGAATACTACACGGATTGCGCCGGGATGAGAAGCCCCGGCTCAGGCCCCTTTCCGGGGCAGGCGGCGCAGCACGGCGTACCCGGCAGCCCCCGCCAGGCAGGAGGCGGCGAGCACGCCGACCTTGGCCCCGGCCAGCAGCCCGGGCGAGCCGTCGAAGGCCAGGGCCGCGATGAACAGCGACATGGTGAAGCCGATGCCCGCCAGCAG
>JAZHDH010000230.1:0-51804 GCA_036584335.1 Pseudodesulfovibrio sp.
CGGCGGGCATCCCGGCCGCCATCGCCAAGGTCAAGGAACTGATCGCCGGGTAGGGCGGAAAGAAGCCTCCGGCGGCCCTGGATGAGCCTCGTCCTGAGGCTTACCGATTCGCGGCGCTGGCGAAGCCAGCGTCCAAATCCGCTGTCCTGCGGATTTGTCGGGGAGACCAGGGCGTTGCCCTGGACCCACCAAAGGCCGAGGGCCTTTGGAACAACCTCAAACCCTGTGTGTGGTTATCCGGTTTTTTGGGTTTTCAACGGCTTGCAGACAGGTGCCTGCAAGCCGTCTTGTCGTTGTGTGTAAACCGCATGTGTGAAATCGTCAGGCGACTTTGTCATCATCCCTGCGGCTTTTCCGTTCATAGATGTCCATGGCGTCGCGTTCCACGTCGCGGAGCTTTTCCAGAGAGATTTCCGTGCATTGCCGGGCGGCATGGCCAAGGATGTGCTGGATGCCTGGGAGCAGGTCCCGCTGTTGTCCATCACGGATGCGCACGATGCCCGGAAGCGGGGGGAGGTGTAGTAGTCAACCGCTGCATCGCGGCAGAGCTTCGGGAGCTATGTCTCTTAACCGGATAACACTGGGAAAAGTTCAATTTTTGCCGCATAGAAGTCACATATGTCATTGACGCGGTGGGGTCAAAGTAGCCAATCCGGCCGCGACGGTGTGCTTTCCCCGGGCGGCGTATCCGCTTTACGACAGCGGAGAAGATGGGGTATACGAAACTGAAGCTTCAAGATTACGGCGTGGATGCAGGCGGTCACCGGTTTCGCCCGCGCGTTTCTGGCCGGTTTGCTTGGCTAAGGGACGTGTGCGCGATGCTCGATGCGGTTTTGATACTCTATCTTGCCTTGTTGGGGTTACTGCTGGGCAGTTTTGCCGGTTGTTTGGGCACCCGGCACAGGGCCGGACTTTCGGTGGTCAGTCCGGCGCGGTCGATGTGCCTGCGTTGTGGAGCTCCTCTGCACTGGTTCGACAACGTGCCCCTCGTCAGTTATCTGCTGCTGCGCGGCCGGTGCCGTCATTGCGGCGGGTCCATCGGCGCTCGGCTGTTCGTTGTCGAGGCGGCCCTGGGGGTCGGCTCGCCGGTTCTGGCCCTGGTCACCGGCTCCGTTTGGGGCTGGGCGGCGGGGATAGCGGTCCTCTTTTGCCTGGCGGCGGCCTTCGGGCAGCACGGTACGGAGTAGCTCCGGTTGCCTAGCACGGGAGTGCATGATATCGTCTCTCAGTTTTTTGTTGTTGAACAGGGAGCCGGAGTGTTTGCACTGAGCCGTCATGGGAAGCGATACCTGTTGCTGGCAGCCATCGCGGCGCTGGCGGCGGTGGCTCTTGGCGGCGAGCGGTTCTTCGACTCGGCCCTGCGCGGCTATCTGGCGATGAAAGGCGTGCATTCGCGCTACCTGCGCAAGGGCGCGACCACCATCTATTTCCTGGAGGGCGGCCGGGAACATCCCCGGACAGTGATCTTGCTGCACGGGGTGGGCGGTAAAGCCCTGACCTCCTGGTTCCGGCTGCTGCCCTCGCTTGCGGAGAAGTACCACGTCATCGCGCCGGACCTGTTTTTCGCCAACCTGCCGGACCTGGTGGGCTCCGGCTACGACGTGCGCAGTGAGACTTCGCTGCTGGACCTGCTCATGACCGGGGAGAAGATTGGCCGGGCGGCGTTGGTGGGGCTCTCCTTTGGGGCCTGGCCCGCTTTGCGTACGGCTGTGGACCGGCCCGACAGGGTAGAACGGCTAGTGCTGGTCTCCCCACTGGACGGGGCGGCCAACGAGGTGCTGTCGCTGCTCGACCTGGACCCAGCGGACCCAGGCCGGGATTTCTACTACCGGATTTTCGACAGCCCACCGCCGGTGCCGCCGCTGTTCCTGCACAGCCACTGGGACCGGACGAGCGCCGTGTTTCGCGCCCTGCCCTCGTTCCGTACCCAGCTCGAGGCCGAGGGGCGGTACCTGGACCGATCCCTCGGGCGGGTGCGCTGTCCTGTCTTGGTTCTGCATGGCGCGAACGACCTGATCATCTCGGCTGCGCGGTTTGAGGCCATGGTGGCCGCCATTCCCGGCGGCAGAGGGGAGGCCGTGGCGGGCAGCGGCCACGCTCTGGTCTGGGACCGGGCTGACCGGCTACGCGAGGCCGTGGAAGCCTTTTTGGACCAAGGGGACGCGTCGTGACCGGCAGGGGAGGGTTTGTCCTCATTGAAGTGCTGGTGACGTTGACCGTGCTGAGCCTCGCGGCCATGGGAATCATGCGTTTTGCTTCCCAGGCGCAGGACATGAGCGCGGAGATCGACCACATCGATACCATGTCGCGCCTGGCGGCCATAAAGATGTTCGATCTGGAGAAGGACGGGTTCAACTCGTCCACGGACCGTAGCGGCGAGTTCGAGGACGACCCCGGCTACGACTGGACGGCCAGATCTAATCTGATTCGCGAGGGCGGCTGGTACCGGATGAAGCTGGCGGTCCGGCGCAAGGACTCAGGCCGCACCCTGGTTATGGAACGCATCTTTCGGGAACAACTATGAGGCGCGAGGGGCGGCGCAGAGACGCGGGAAGGTCCGGCTTTACCCTCCTAGAGGTGCTGATCGCCATGGCTCTGTCTGCAGTGATCATGGTCGCGCTCTTTGCCGTGTTCAACGCCGTGGCCGACGTGGCGGCCTGGGTAAAGTTGCACGAGTCCGAGAGCTACGGGCAGCGCGCGCTGGAGAGCATCCTTTTCGACGACCTGCGTTCCGTGTATCGGGGCAGTGGGGCGAGCTACAAGTTCACATGCAACAACGGGGCGTTCCTCGACTCGGACGGGGCGTTTTTGTCGTTCTGCACCACGGCCACCCTGGGGGCGTCGGGCGACGGCCCGTCCTTCTCGCTACGGAGGGTGGAATATCTCCTGGACGGCAACAGCCACGAGAAGACATTGGTCCGCCGCGAGAAGAGCTATTGCGGCGTCAAGGGCGACTGGGAATGGGTGGAGGTGCCCATCTTGAAGGGCATCGCCGATTTGGCGACGGAGTGCCTGGACCCTCTGGACGACAGCTACGTCACGGAATGGGTCGGTATGACCCGCTTCCCCAGAGCCGTGCGCTTGCACGTAACCTACGTGAACGGCAAGGAATATATTTTCGAGACGGGCCTTTCGTTCATGAGCGCCCAGGAGATAGAGCCATGAGGCGCGAGGGAAGAGAGGGCGCGGTCCTGATCATCGTGCTGCTGGTTATCGCTGCGGCGGCCTTTCTGATCCTGGAGAGCGGCAAGTACCTTCGCATCGACTACGAGGGCGCCGCCGGGCAGCGGCTCCAGGCATCGGGCGGCAGCCTGTTGCACGGCGGGCTGGTGGTTGCCTCCGAGCTGTTGTTGTACGACCTGCGCCACGGCGGCGCGACGCAGGACACCCAATTTGACAACTGGGCCAAGGCGGGCGACCTGTACAACGAGCTTTCGCGCGGGCTGGATTCCGGGGAACTGCATGGGGGGATAACGGCAGAGGACGGTCTGATCGACCTCGATTCCATGCGGAAAACGGACGACCAGGGCAAGGCCCAGAGACAGATCCTGCTCCGATTGCTCTCGGGGCTGCTGGCGGCGCACGACATCGAGGGCGACCCCAACGCCTTCCTGACTTCCATCCAGATATGGATGGGGGCCAAGGATACCCAGAACGACGCGGTGTGGTACGCGTCCCGGAAGCCCGGCTACGAGCGCAGGGGCGACAACTTCGTCACGTCGGAGGAATTGAGGCTGGTGCGCTGGAAGGGGCTTTCGGACGAGGACCGGCTGCGGATCCTTGATGGCAGGGACGGGGTGCCCGGCCTGCTTCGTTTTGTCACTCTGTGGAGCGACGGCACGATCAATATGAACGTCGCCCCGCGCGAAGTGCTGGCGGCCGTCTGTCCCAACTGGGATCTGCGCGGCGACTTCGTGGAGGCTGTGGAGGCGTACCGGACCGACGGGGCCAACCAGCTTTCTGGCACATGGTACACGACCGTGGCGGGCCGCGTGGGGGTGGTCAAGGATTTCCCGACTGCGGCGCTGGCGAGTACGAGCCAGCATTATCGGGTCTCCCTGGTGGCCACGGTGGGCGCGGCCACAATTCGGTCGACGACGATTGTCAAGCGGAACACGCAACACGTTGTTGTCCTGCTCGAAAATGTTCATTAATGGTGGGGTCATGAGAAACGGGGTAGGTTACATCACACTGAGCGATGGGAAGATGCATTTTCTGCTGCGTCCACAGCGGAATGCGGAACTCCTGACCCTGGTGGCGGGTGTGGAGACCCCGGCCGAGGCTGTGGAAAAGGCCTGCGCCCATGCCGAGGCCAACGGCGCGTGCCTGACCCGCGCTGTGGCGGTTATCGACAGCCGGGACTGCTTTTTGCGCAACTACTCGTTTCCCATAGCCAACGGTAAGCAGCTCGACCAGGCGGCCCGCTTCGAGTTCGAGGATGACCTGCCGGTGGATGCCAGCGAACTGATCATGGATTATTTCCGGGGCGGGACATCGGAGTTCGGCACCCATGTTTGCGCGGCGGCCGTGCGGCGGGAGCGGGTGGCCGAGATGCTCGCCGTTTTTCGCGAGCACGGTGTGTCCCTGACGGCTATGGACATGGACGCGGCCGCCTTCGGCCGCGCTTGCGCCAGCCGTTTCGCCGGGTATGAGCGGTTGGTCGGGCTGGAGGTCGGCGAGCGCCGCACTCTGTTCTGCTTGGTGGTCAGGGGACGAGTCCGCTCCATCGCATTGTTCCGCTTGGGCGCGGCCGACCTGATCGAGGCGCTGGCGCGGGAGGGCGGCCTGTCGTGCGAGGAGGTGGACCGCCGCCTCGTCCTCGGCAAGGGAGAGGACGACGGTACAGAGTCCATGCGCAGGGGGCTGGAGAAATTTCTGCAACGGCTGCTTCGCGAGGTTTACCGGCAGTTCGGCGAGAAGGAATGGCCCTCCCGCTTCATCCTCAGCGGCGACATCATGCGCATCCAGGGGCTCAAGGCGGCCTTTGAGGAGGCCTCCGGCGGCGGACTGGAGGTGTGGGAGGAGAGCTGTCTTGAACTCGGCGGGGAGATGGACGAGGGTCAGCGGGTCAGCGGCCTCGCCGTGGGTTATGGCGCGGCTGAGGAAAGCGGCGGCTCGTTCAATTTTCTGCGGGAGGAGTTCGCCGTGGGCGGTCGTAGCTGGTCGCGCGATGCGCTGTTTGCGGCGGCGCTGCTGCTGGCCGTGCTGTTCAGCTGGGGCGGCTACGTTTATGCCAGCCTAGTAAGCGGCGAACGTGAGCTGCAATACCTGCGCGATGCCACGGGCCAGGTCTGCCGCGATGCCCTGCCCGGTGTGGGGGCGGATATGATGCCGGGCCAGTACCGCAGTATTCTCGAAACGCGGGTGAGCAGGCTTTCCGACACCCCTGGCGGCGGAGACGGCGAAACGGCCTCGGTCATCGAGACCCTACGCACGGTCAGTTCGGTCATCAACCAGAAGGTCGACGTGGAGTTTCTGAGCCTCTCGCTGGATTCCCGGCGGTTCGACATTCAGGGCGAGACCCGGTCCATGAACGAGGTGGACGCCGTTCGCGTCTCCCTGGAGGGCACCAGGTTGTACAAGGACGTCAAGATCAAGAACGCGACGTCCGACAAGCGGTCGGGCCGTATCCGGTTTGAGATTGAGGTGATGCGATGAGCGCCGCCTTTCTGGACCTACACATCGGCCGACCGGTGAAGATCCTTCTGGGCGCGGCCTTGGCCTTGGCGCTGGCGGCGGCCATCTTCCTGCCCGCCTCGCGTGGGATGCAGGGACAGTCCCAGGCCATCGCCCGTGCGCGCGGCGACTACATGGACACCCTGGCCCTTGTGGAGCGCTACAAAGTCCTGCAGAAGAGTATGGACAACAAGAAGTCCGTGCTGCTTGAGGAGCCGCTGTTTACCTACATAGAGAAGATCGGGCGCGAACTCAAGCTGGAAAAGCGTATTGATTATCTCCGGCCCGAGAAGCGCACCCTGGACGACGGGAGTATGGCCGAGGTGGTCCACGTCTCGTTAAAGGGGATCACTCTGGACGAGTTCGTCCGGTTCCTTTATCGTATAGAAATCCAGAAGCGGGAGATTCTCATCGACAGCATTTTCATCAAGAAAGATGGCAAGCAGAACCTGGAAACCCAGATGACGCTGCAAAAACGGAGTTGATCCAAGGACGTACCGTGTCGGCGAGAGGCAGACTCAATCCCTTCGGGGACTCTTCCAAGAACTTCGTGTTTTTTCCATCCCTCAGCCACAAGAAGGGTGTCCACCGCATCGTTCGCGGGCTGGAGTCCAACTGCGGCCTGATCCTGCTCACCGGGGAAATCGGCATCGGCAAGACCTCACTGGCCCGGCACATCCAGAGCTACTTGGCTGACAGTTTCGTCTTCGTGGAGATGGGCAACCCCTACCAGACCCCTTTGGAGCAAATTTTCTACTGCTGCGAGAAGTTCGGGCTCGACACCTCCGGTATCAGCTCCATCCACGACTGCGTGGGGCGGCTGGAGCGGTATTTTTATATCGTGCACGCTCAGGGCAAGCGGCCGGTCATCGTTTTTGATGAGAGCCACCTGCTGACCAAGCGGCACCTGAGTTTAATTCACATTCTCTCCAACCTGCGCGCGGACGACGGTCCCTTAGTGCAGATACTGCTGGTGGGCCAGCTGGAGATTCTCGACCTGCTCAACACCGAGGGCATGGAGGCTCTGAACCAGCGCATCGGGGTGCGTTGCGAGCTCTCCCCCCTGGTGCTGGAGGATACGGACAAGTATATCAGCTTTAAGCTGGAGAAAGCTGGCGGCGGTCGGGAGATGGTCACCTTCTCCCGCGAGGCCGTGGAAAAGATATGGAAGAAGAGTAGCGGCCTGCCCCGGCTCATCAACCACGTCTGCGCCCATACTCTGGATGCCCTGGCCTTTCGCGACACCCGCGTGGTCACGTCGGAGATGGTGGACGAGGTCTGCCGCGACGCGGTCTACACCGGGATGTTCCAGGCAAAGACGGAAAAGGCCGACAGCGGTCGACGGGTATGGATTTTCGGCGGTGCAGCAGCGGCCATCGTTGCTTCGCTGCTGGGGGCATGGTTCCTGTGGCCGATCGGCCGAGAGCCCGTGTGCGAGGCCCCGGCCTCTGCCGAAGTGAAGCTGGGGGTGATGCCCCCAGCCCCCGCTCCGGCCCCGATGCGAGAGCCTGCCCCTATCCCGGCGGCACAGGCTTCGGCTCCTATTCAGGACCCGGCCCTGGTTCCCTCAGCGCGGGTGCAGGCCCTGGCGACCCCGGCCTCGGCCGCCGTGGATCAGGCCCCCGTCGCTGCGAGTCAGGCCCCGGCCCAGACGGTTCCGCATCCGGCCGACGCCGCTCCCGCCCCGGCCTCGATCCCGGCCAAGCCCGACGAGGTCGTGGTCGTGATTGAGGACCCAGGCGGCGAATCCGCCAACGGACCGCCGACCGTTAGGGGGCTTGATGCGGAATCCAGCGAAACCGGCGGAATTAACCAGGGCGGGGTGCCCGGTATGGAGGCCGAAGGGAAGGCGGAAGAACCGGAGGCAGCGCTGCTGCCTGAGGATCAGATCAAGGACGGGAACTTGAACCCGGTGCTGTCCAAGCTCGTGCTTGGCGCCATCGCCTGGAACGAGAACCCCAAGGCGAGCATCGCCATCATCGACTCAAATCTGTATCACGAAGGGGAACGTGTTGACGGAATAAAGTTGATTCATATAGGTCAAGACTACTTGCTCGTTCAGTATTCAGGCGAATACTATCGATTAGAATTCCCCCGATAACCTAAAGGGAGTGTATATGTTTTCATCTCGGGGCCGCTGCGAGACCTTGCGGCGGCGGCGTCAGGGGCGCGAAGGATTCACGCTTATCGAATTGATGGTCGTCATCGTCATCCTCGGCGTGCTGGCAGGCCTGATCGTTCCGCAGTTTATGGATGAGCCGCAGAAGGCACGCGTGGTCAAGGCGAAGCTCCAGATTGAGTCCATATCCACGGCGGTGAAGAAGTTCTACATCGACAACGGGTTCTACCCCTCCACCGAGCAGGGGCTGGACGCCCTGGTCAGGAAGCCCTCCACCGGGCGGACGCCCAAGAACTACTCTCCCTCGGGCTACCTGCCCAAGGTTCCCAAGGACCCCTGGGGTTCGCCCTACATCTATATCTGCCCAGGTAAGCACGGTCCGTTCGACTTGAGTTCATACGGGGCCGATGGGGCTTCGGGAGGAACCGGCACCGATGCCGATGTCAACAGCTGGCAGATCGACTAGGAGAGGCCGGAGCGGCTTCACGCTCTTTGAACTGATGATCGTCATTGCCCTCCTGGCCATCATGGCGAGCGTGACGATTCCTTACATCGACCTGAACGTCGGCGGCAGTGCGGAAAAACAGGCCGCCGACTACGTCCTGGCGGTCTTGGAACAGGCCCGGAGCAGCGCGAGGCTGCGGCGGGAGACGGTTGCCGTCACCTTCGGCGATGTCGGCGTCTCCCTGGGCCGGGGCGAGCGCATCCTACCCTATCCGGACGGCGTTTCGTTTGTTGGTCTTCTCTTGTTCGGGAGCGGCGTTTCCCGGGACAAGGCCGCACTAAGGATTGACCGGCGCGGTGTGGCTCCCGTATCTATAGTCAGACTGAAAGTGAACGACCAGATTTACAGTTATCTGATAAATCCTGTCCTGCGGGAAGTGAAGCAGGAGAAAGGAATGGTGGACTTCGGCGATTTCGCCGAATAGCCGCCAAGCAAAGCCGAGCATGCTGAAATATATTTTACTTACCGTCGCCGCGCTGCTGCTCATGGGGTGCGCGGCTAGGCAGTCCGGCGAAGCGCCGATGGAGGTCAAGACCACCGACCTCGCCAGCCTAGAGGCCGTCAAGGCCTACCAGGAGGGCGACCGGACCAAGGGGCTGGCCCTGTACCGCGCGCTGGTCAAGGAAAACCCCAAGAACCCAGTTTTCCAGAACAATCTGGGCGTGCTGTTGCTGGAGTCCGGCCAGGCCAAGGCCGCCTTGGAGGCCTTCGAGAGCGCTTCGCTGGTCGATCCCGGGAACGCGAACTACATGGTCAATGTCGGCTTGGCCCAGATCCGGCTGGGCGACAACGACGCGGCCATGGGGTTCTTCGACCGTGCGCTCCAGCTTAAGCCCGGCTTTTCCCGCGTTTTCTACGGTAAGGGCGTCGCCTTTCTCGTACTTAAGGAGCCGGAGATCGCTCTCGGATTCTTCCGCAAGGCGAGCGCGGCGGACCCGAGCGACCAGCAGAGCTTGTTCATGAAGGCCTATGCCTCGCAACAGAACAGCCTGTGGATGGACGCTATCCGGGACTATTCGGCCTTTCTCGGCCAGAGCGACGATACCATGCAAAAGGCCAACGCATTATCCAATCGTGCCCTGTGCTATTTCCAGCTCAAGGACTCCCGCAAGGGTATGGCCGACCTGGACCAAGCCATCAAGCTCAACGACGAGAGTCCGATCTATTTTTACAACCGAGCCCAAGGCTATCAGATGCGGCAGGACTATGAGAACGCCGTGAAGGACTATACCCGCGCCATTTCGCGCAAGGCCGAGTTCCCCGAGGCTTATGTCAACCGGGGCGAGCTGTACTACCTGCTCGGCAAGGAAGTTAAGGCGTGTAGCGACCTGAAGCGCGCCTGCGACCTGGGCGTGTGCGCGCCGCTGGAAAAATACGAGTCCAAAGGGAAATGCAGCGATTAGATGGCGAGCGAATCCTCGGGCGCTGGCCGCGAACGGCTCTGACGCTCCTGACCGTTACCGTGGTGGCGTACTGCCTGGCGAGCGGGGCTGCGGTCCTGCTCCTCCCGCTGGACCTACCCTCTTTGGACGGCGGGTCGAGCCGCGCGCTCAAGGGGGCGTCCAAGGTTTCAGTGCCGGCGTTTAATTTTTTTGCGCCCATCTGGGACCGCAACGTCTTCAAGGCGGCCCGGACGCAGTCTCAGCCGAAGGCTCAGCCCAAGGCGCAGACCATCGACCAACTCCAGGTGGCTAAAGTCAAGTCCCAGTTGTTGGGGACCATGTATTCCGAGGTGGCCGCGCTTTCCCGCGCGGTAGTGCTACAGGGCAATGCGCAGTCGCTGGTCAAGACCGGCGACAAGCTGGAGGGTTTCGTCATAGAGGAGATCAAGAGGCGCGCCATTGTCCTGGCCAAGGGCAACCTGCGCCAGCTCCTGCTCATCGACAACGCGGACAAGAAGATCGTCGCCGACAAGGGCGAGGAGCGAAAGATGCTCTCCCGCCTGGAGCTCAAGGGCAAGTTTCAGGACCTAGATTCCCTGAGCCGGGATATTCAGCTCTCCCCGGCCACGCGGGGCAAGGAGCAGGGGCTTTGGGTACGTTACTTGCGTACCGGCAGTCTGTTTAGTAAGGCTGGATTACAGAAAGACGACGTGATACTCCGGGTGGGGGGCCAGTCCGTCATCCAAGGCGTGAACCCGGTGTCCCTGTTCAAGCTGCTGGATCGGGACCAGGTCGCCGTTGACGTGTTGAGGGACGGCAAGCCGATGCAACTGATATTGATTCTTACAGGTTGACGAATATGAAAATCCTTCGGCTGTTGGTATTCCTTCTCTGCGTCTGGGTAGCGGCCGCACCCGCTACCGCCGCCGCCCAGAACGGGGACGCGCCCGCGCCCGCGCGCACGATCAGCATGGATTTCAAGAACGTGGACATCCATGTGCTCATCAAGTTCATCAGCGAATTGATCGGCCGTAACTTCATCGTGGACAAAAGCGTTGGGGGGCGGGTCACGGCCTATTCCCCGTCCAAGCTCACCATCGCCGAGGCGTACAGGGCCTTCGAGTCCATCATGCAGGCTAACGATTTTAGCATCGTGCGCACCGGTGTGGACAACGAGTACCAGATTGTCCCCTCGGCGGACGCCCGTCGCATGGGTATTCCGGTCCAGACCGGGCGAAAGAGCATGACCGACGCCGGCGAGGAGCTGGTCACCCAGATCATTCCACTGGTGAACTCAAGCGCGCCGGAGCTAGCCAAACTACTGATCAACATGACCGACAAGAATGGCCTGGTCAGTGTCTACAACCCGACCAACACCCTGATCATCACCGCCCCGGCCTCCAATATCAAGACCATCCTTTCCATCATTCGCGAGGTGGACAAGGGAACCTACGCGCCCCAGATGGAGACGTTTCCCCTGGTATACGGCGATGCCAAGACCATTGCCGCCAGCATCTCCAAGATCATGACCACCAAGATCCAGGAGATGGAGAAGATCGGCAAGAAGGCCATGGCCATGGTGGAGCCCGATGTGCGAACGAATTCCGTGGTTGTTCTGGGCGACCCGGCCAGCCTCGACACCATCGCTGAAATGATCAAGGCCTTGGACATCCCCACACCCCAAGGCAAGGACGACATCCACTTCATGAGCCTGGAGAACGCCGACGCCGAGGATGCTGCCAAGATTCTCAACGAGCTGATCTCCCGCCAAGTGGACCAGGAAGGCAAGACCACCAAGCTATCCAAGGACATCAAGGTAGTGGCGGATAAGGCCACCAACAGCCTGATTATCACCGCCCGGCCCGACGAGTTCGCCACTCTGGAGACGACCATCAAGAAGCTCGATATCCTGCGTAAGCAGGTTTACATTGAGGCCTTGATCATGGAGGTCGCTTCGAGCGCCAGCTTCTCCTTCGGCGTCAACTGGGCCTTGGGCGGCTCCGGGGCCGACACCTCGGTCTTCGGCGCCAGCAACACCGGCGGCGGCTCTATCACCATTCCGAGTAGCACCGACCCGGGCAACATCCTGGGCTTTCCCACCGGCGGAACCGTGGGCGCCATCCTCAGCGACGCCATAAACATCGGCGGCACCAAGTACAGCATCCAGGCCCTCATCAACATGGCCGAGAGCGACACCGACTACAAGATCCTGGCCACGCCCCAGCTCATGGCCCTGGACAACGAGAAGGCCGTGGTCCGTGTCGTGGACAATATTCCTTTTTCCACCCAGACCCAGACTTCCAATGTGAACAGCGACTACAATTCCCAGAGCCTGGACTACAAGGACGTGGGCGTGAAGCTGGAGATAACCCCCCACATTGGCGAGCAGGGCACCCTGCGCCTCGAAATCAAGCAGGAGGTCAGCCGCGTCATCTCCAGCACGGTGGCGCTCAACTCCTCCACCAACGTCATCGCCCCCACCACCAAGAAGCGCGAGGTGGAGACGATTATCCAGATGCAGGACAACCAGACTGCTGTCATCGCTGGGCTGATCAACGACGACGAGACCAAGAACAGGACCAAGGTGCCGGGTATGGGTGACATCCCGCTCCTCGGCTGGCTCTTCAAGCAGAAAGATGACTCGAAGACGGCCACCAACCTCTTTGTCTTTATCACTCCGCGCATCATCGACACATACGATGAAGCTTCGTCCCTAGCGCGGCTCAAGAAAAAGGCCTTGCACGACGTCACCTTGGGCGTCGACGGCATGGGTGTGCCTAAGATGGTCATGTCCAACCCGGTGCGACCGCTGTTCATCCTTCCGGAGGACAGCGGCGCGCTGAAGGAAAAAGACCTGGGGGAATGATGCTTGCCTTCAGCATGGGACATTCCCTCGTGGCTGCGGGCTTGCTGGCCGCCGAGGAGTTGCAGGATCTGAGCGCCCAGGCCACCGAGCAGGAGGTGGGGCTGCCGGAGTTCCTGCTGCGCAAGGGCCGCGTGACCGAGGTGGATCTAGTTCGCTTTTATGCTGATTTCTACGGGGTAGAGTTCCGCAAGGCCATCGATCCAGAATGGATTCTGCCCGAGGTGGTGCGCAACTTCACCATTCACTACCTCAAACGGTTCAACGCAATACCCCTCAAGGACGGGGAGGGGCGGCGGCTGGTGGCCGTCAGCAGGCCGGAGACCTTGGACGCGCTCAACGATTTTCGTATCACTCTGAACACGGATGGGATCGTCCCGTTTTTCTGTCCTTCGGACGTTATCCTCGGTGCCATCAACCAGGTTTTCGGCGAGGTGGAGGAGGATATGGAGGCCATGGAGGTGCTGGACGGCGTCGAGGTGGACTCCCTAAACTTCGATGACGACAAGATTGAAGACCTGCTGGACGACACCAGCGACGCCCCTTTCATCCGTCTGGTGAACATGATCCTCTCTCAGGCCGTGCGCGCCAATGCGAGCGACATTCACATCGAGCCGTACAAGGAGATCCTGCGCGTCCGTTTCAGGCTCGACGGCGTGCTCTACGACAAGCTTTCCGTGAACAAGCGGTACCACGCGGCCCTGGTCTCGCGCATCAAGATCATGGCCAAGCTGAACATCGCCGAAAAGCGGCTGCCGCAGGACGGCCGCATCGCCCTGACCCTGGGCGGCCGCCAGGTGGACTTGCGCGTCTCCTGCCTGCCCACGGCGCTAGGTGAGCGCATTGTCCTGCGTCTGCTGGAAAAGAGTACCAAGATCCTGAACATGCCCGAGTTGGGCCTGACCGATGACAACCTGCGGCGCATGCAGCGGCTGGTGAATATTTCCCACGGCATCATTCTGGTCACCGGACCAACCGGCAGCGGCAAGACCACCTCGCTTTACGCCGTACTCAACTACATCAACTCCCCGGACAAAAATATCCTCACCATTGAGGACCCGGTGGAATACCAGCTCAACGGTATCGGCCAAATCCAGGCCAATTCCAAGATCGGGCTGACCTTCGCTTCGGGGTTGCGCTCCATCGTCCGCCAGGACCCGGACGTGGTGCTCATCGGTGAAATCCGCGACCACGAGACGGCCGAGATCGCCATTCAGGCAGCTCTCACCGGCCACTTGGTCTTCTCCACCCTGCACACCAACGACGCGCCCAGCGCGGTTACCCGGCTCATTGACATGGGTGTGGAGCCGTTTTTGCTTTCTTCGGTCCTCCGCGCTGTGGTGGCCCAGCGTTTGGTGCGCCGCCTCTGCCCGGACTGCAAGGAATCCTACGTGCCCAGCGAGGGGCAGCTGGCCGCCGATTTCGGAGTATTCGCAGACCAGTTCCGTGGCCAGACGGTCTGCCGGGCCGTGGGTTGCGAGAAGTGCCTGAACACCGGCTACCGGGGCCGCATGGCCATTTACGAGATCATGGAGCTGAGCGACGCGGCCAAGTCTCTGGTACTCAAAACCACGGACTCCAACGAGTTGCGCCGTCAGGCCCAGCGGGACGGGATGCAGACGCTGATGGAGAACGGGTTCGACAAGACCAAGCTGGGCCTGACGACCTTCTCCGAGGTCATGCGGGTAACCAACCTTTAAGTCATGTCCGTAATTGATTCTATACGTGACAGGGTTTCGTTTTTGGCCCTTTGGGAAACCGTGTCCTCCTGGCGTCCCTCCCGAGCCGGGACGCTGCGGGCCTTCCTGTATTTCCTCTACGGCACCCTAGTCTTCTCCTTGATCTTCTGCGCCAAGTATTACATCCGCCAGACCGACACCCTGGCCCGCGCCGCCGTGGCCGGGCTTCAGGGTGTGACCGTGGAGTTTTCCCGGCTCGAGCCGCAACTCTTCCCGCTTCGGGTGACTCTCGACTACCTGCGCGTTTTCGACGCCAAGACCCTCACCCCGCTCCTGGAGTTGAACGATGCGGAGATCGGCCTCTCGGCCAGGAAGCTGTTGACCGGCAAAATTGCCCTGAGCCTGCGTTGCCGAATGTACGGTGGCGTGGCGGAGGGGGCCGTCGGCACCGGGGGCCTGTTCGACTTTAGCCGCATGTCCCTGGATATCCGTGCGGACATGCTGGAGATGGCAAAGATTCCCCAGGTGCGGGATTTCGATAAGAGCCTCAAGGGCTACGTGACCTTTGAGGCCTCGTTGGACGGCAAGCCGTCCTATCCGCTGCTGATGGAAGGCAATGTGAGCGCAACGTTGCGTCAGCTCGATATGGAAAACCGTTTTCCGGTGGTCAAGGGCGCCCGCCTGGCGGGCTACGACCTGACTGTCGACTGCGCGATGGATAACGGCGTTTTCGATTTCGGCAAGCTGGACGTAACGGGAGCCAACGGTGTTTCTTTACAAACCGAAGGGCGAGTCAAGGTAGACCCCGCCGACTTCGGCAAGAGCGTCATTGAGATGAAAGGCAGTATTGCGGGACCGGCCGGGACCTTCGCCACCAGCGTCATAGACCCGAAGGCCGTGGCTATGCTGAACAAGAAACAGGCGGTTCCTATAGGCATTACCGGCAGTATTTCCAACGTGATAATTCGGGTGCGTTAGGTTCCGGGCCGCACGACCTCAGGGCCGACATGAAGAACGAAAGATTGGACGATATTCCTTCAAACGAGACGGAGAGGCTGCGTGAGGAAAATTGCCGCCTCCAGCAGGCGTTGTTTATCGCCCGGGTCCAGCGCGACTTGGCCGAGCAGTCCCGCGATGTCGTGCTGAACAGCTTGACCTGGCGGCTGGCCGATGGGTTGCGCCGCAGACTGGAAACGGCGGCCCCGTTCCGCACGTTCTTCCGCCGGATTCTCGGGCGAGGGTCACCCGGTATGTCCGTGCACGAGGACGCGGCCGGATGGCTGTCCCTCCACTATCCTGAGGACGAGACCGCAAAGCGGGTGTGGCGGGGCGAGGCAGACGCCTTGGGTAAAGGGGCCGTCTTTTCCATTGTAACAGCCGTGTACAATACTCCGCTGCCCTGGCTGAAGGCTTGCGTGGGGTCGGTGCTGGCGCAGGCATATCCTCATTGGCGGCTATGCCTAGTCGACGACGCTTCAACTGACCCGGAAGTCCGCGATTACCTGGATGGAGTGGCCCAGCTGGACGATCGGATTTCCTTTTCTCGCCGCCCGACAAACGGGCACATCTGCGCGGCGGGCAATACGGCCATCGATATGGCCGATGGAGAGTGGATCGTCTTTCTCGATCACGACGACGAACTCGCACCGCACGCCCTGCTACGAGTTGCTCAGGCTACCGGGGCGTATCCCCAGGCGCGGCTGATTTATTCCGACGAGGATAAGATCGACGGCCAGGGCAACCGATTCGACCCTTGCTTCAAGAGCGGCTGGGACCCGGTCCGTCTCCTTTCCCACAACTACGTGAACCATTTGTGTGTCATGCGGCGCGATCTTGTGTTGGAGGCGGGCAAGCTTCGCGTCGGCTACGAGGGCGCGCAGGACCATGATCTGCTCCTGCGGGTATCCTCTCTGCTTGGCGAGGGCGAGGCGGTCCACATCCCCCAGGTACTCTATCATTGGCGGGCTGTGGATCGCTCCACGGCGAGCTCGTTCATGGCCAAGGGATACACCGCCGTTTCTGGCCTGAAGGCGTTGCGCGACCACTTGCCGGACATGCGGGTCCGGCCGGGCGACGTTCCTAATACCTATGTCTGTTCCCCGATGCCGAATCAGGAGTTCCTGATCTCCGTCGTCATCCTTACACGCGACAGGACGGACTTGCTCTCCCGCGTTGTGGACGGTCTGCGGGATCGGACGAAATGGGAAGAATGGGAGCTGGTGATAGTGGACAACGGCAGCGAGGAGGCCGCTTCCTACGACTATTTCCGGGCCGTGGAGCAGGATTCCCGGATTCGCGTGGTTCGGGACGACGGTGGGTTCAACTATTCGCGACTGAACAACCTAGGTGCCAGATTGTGTTCCGGAGAGGTGCTTCTGTTCCTGAATAACGACATGGAAATCGTGGCGGGAGACTGGCTTGCGGAACTCGCTGGATGGGCGATGCGGCCAGGGGCGGGCTGTGTGGGCGGAAAGCTGCTCTATCCCGACAAAACGATCCAGCATGCCGGGATCGTGCTGGGCATTAACGGCGTTGCCGATCATCTGGGGAAGAACGCCGGAAATCATGCCCTCGGCACGGAGTACTGGCTGGACGTGACCCGCAGCGTCTCGGCACTCACCGGGGCGTGCCTTGCGATGCGGCGGACGGTCTTCGAGCAGGCAGGCGGGTTCTGCGAGGATTTGGCCGTGGCCTACAACGACGTAGACCTTTGTCTGCGCGTCATGGCCAGAGGGTGGCGCAACCTGTACAATCCCCATGCGGAGCTGGTCCACCATGAATCCATGAGCCGCAAGAGCGATGTGGGGGAAAAGCGGAACCGGCTCGAACGCGAGGCGGCGTTCATGCGAGAGCGCTGGGGTGGCTTGCTGATCGCGGACCCATTCTACAATCCCAATCTCTCACTTCTGGGCACGGACGGCGCGTTGGCGGACGCCCCACGCGACACAGCACCCCGGTTGGCCGGGATCACCCCTCGTTGAGATAGGTCTCGAGGACCTGATCCGTCCCGCCCTGCATTTTGACCACGCCGTCCTCTAGCCACAGAACCCGGGTGCAAAGCTGCCGGACCGTGTGGATGTTGTGGGAGACGAAGATCACGGTTTGGCCCGAGAGCATCTTTTCGTGCATCACCTTCGTGGATTTCTTCCTGAATGCTTCGTCGCCCACGCCAAGGGCCTCGTCTACCAGCAGGATGTCGGGATTCATGATCATGGCCACGGCGAACCCCAGACGTGCGCGCATGCCCGAAGAATAGGTCTTGAGGGGATCCTCTATGCGTTCGCCTAGTTCGGCGAATTCGATGATGCTGTCCAGTCGCCCGATGGCTTCCCTCTTGGTGTATCCGAGCAGCATCGCGCCCATGATGGCGTTGTCTCGGCCCTTGAGTTCCGGAGAGAAACCCAGTTGCAGAGAGAGCAGGGATATGGAGAGTCGGCTGTGGAACTTGATGGTCCCGTTCGAAGGGCGGAGAATCTTGGCGACGAGCTTGAGCAGGGTCGATTTTCCGGCACCGTTACGGCCAATGACGCCCAGAGTTTCGCCCCGAGCGACGGTAAATGATATGTCCCTGATGGCCTGGTATGTCTTGAACCGGAGGCCTCCCAACCGCACCCTGAAATGGCAGCCAACGTTCTCCAGAGTCAGTAGAGGAGTATTCATTTTTGGCATGCCTTGGGGTAGATGTGGTCAAAGGAAAAAATCACCCAGGCTCCGATGAGGGAGAGGACGACCCCGACGGTCAGCGAGTAGCCGAGATAGGACCAGTCCGGCCATTGTCCGTGAAGCAGGACTTGGCGGTAATTTTTGATGAGTCCGGCCATGGGGTTGAGATAAATAATGTGCTGGTGCTTGGGAAGGATGACTTGGTCGATGGAGAAGAAGATGCCGGAGCCAAAGAAGGCGAGGTTGATGCAGGTGGCGATGATGACCTTGATATCCGGGATGAAGGGAACGACGGCGGCGCAGAGCAGGGCGAAGCCTGCGTTGACGGTGAACTGGACGGCCAGCAGCACAGGCAGCGCCAGCCAGGACACCGTGATCGGCGTGGGGTAGAAGACGAGGAAGACAAGCAGCAGGGTGACGACGAAGGAGTGCTTGAAGCTGTCGCGCAGCAGCACTTCCAATGGAAAGAAGACCTTGGGGATGTTGACTTGGAGCATGAGTCCCTTGCCCCCGAGGATGCTGCCCGAGGCGTTATTGACCGTGCTGGCGAACCATTGCCAGCTTGTCACGCCGCACAGAAGAAAGGCCACGAAGTTCGGGGTGCCCCGATTCAGGAAGGTGCCAAAAACTAGGTAGTAGACTAGCATGGAAGAGAGCGGGGTGAACACCCACCACAGGTAGTTCACGTAATAGTGAGCGATTTCGGTCCGAAGGCTCGCTCCCGTCTTGAATACGAGCAGATCGAAGAAAGTTTTCAGTCGCATTGATTATTCCGTCCAGGGGCGTCGATCAGTCCGCTTAGCAAGCCCTTGTTGGCAGCGCCCAACTGACGCCATTTTCCCCTGAAAAGCAAGAGGATCGGTTTTGCGAACAGCCGCAGGAATAGCACGGCTGGCAGGGCCGCCGGGTAGTGTTTCCTGGTGAAAAGCAAAGTTGAGCGCGCCTCATGATACGCGGCCAGTCCGTAGCTTGCTGTCGAGGCGGCGGCGGTTTGGACAGCGCCGCCGCCGACATGGCGGACCTTACAATCCCGGCACCAGAGGAGCGTTGCGCCGATCCGCCGTGCCCTGATGCAAAAGTCGAGTTCTTCATAATAGAGGAAAAAATTTTCATCAAACGGTCCCACCCGGTTGTATATAGACGCAGGCAGGAACAGGCTTGCTCCGTAGACGTAGTCCAGTTGTTCGGCGGACAGGCTCGGGATTTCCCCGACCGGCCTGCCCCTATGCAACGCTTGGATGACGGAGAGAAAGGGGTGGTAACGAAATCCTGCAGCCACTTGTATGGTGCCGGGGAATTCGAAATCAAGAACTGTTGCCCCTATTATGGATTTCGGGTTTTTTTCGGCGCAAGCCATCAGTTCTTTGAGTGCTGAAGGCTCGACCACGGTGTCGTTGTTGAGCAGCCAGATGTACTCTGCTCCCAAGGCCAGAGCTATCCGAATGCCCGTATTGCAGCCTGCTGCGAACCCCTTGTTGCCCTGCTGTCGTACCCGGCCTTCCAATCCGCGCATGGCGAGACGCTCACCCAAGACGCGGGTGTACTCGTATGCATCATGGTTGACAACCACCACCTTTGGGGCAGAGGCCATCGCTGACAGAGAATCAATGCAACGCAGTGTCGCACTCACTTCACCATAGTGGACAAGAACAATGCCTACGTTGGCTGTTGGTTTATCCATGGACTATCCGGTCTATGCTGAAGCTGATGGCACGGCTTCAAAAGACCTATTCTACCCTTCAGCCGTCGCGTTGGTCGGACGTTTGCTCTGCAGTCTACTGGTAAAGGTATATCTGGGTCCAGGAGCCAGCGCCCCAAGAACTCGTACCAACGGTGGTGTCGATCAACCCTTCGATATCCTTGCCCGTGGAAAGGGCCGTCAGGGCGATGGAGATGAGGCGATTGCCTGCGGTGGTGCCATCCGCGTCGTTGATGTACCGGGTGTAACGCGTGCCACTGCTGGTTTTAACGCACAGAGCGAACTGGCCATCCACCATGGCGACCCAGACAACGCTGCCGGTGACCCTGACGGTGGCAGCCTGGGAACTGATGGCGGAAAAAGAAAGAAGAGTCAAAGCAAGCAAGGTTCCCCAAAGAAACTTTTTCATTGAAAGTGTCCTTCCGTATAGTTGATGTTCAAGCGGATTGAGAATTTATGCATACATAACGAGAGAATGATAGTCAATAGCTAGGCAGGGAAAACACAGGGCTGACGCATTTAAGGGTCGCCTTTTTCAGGTTCATCCGGCTCAATCGAGGGAACAAACAACAAGATCAAGACGCTGAAACTGCAAGCCTATGGCCACCGGGATACGCAATTTTTAAAACTCAGAATTATGGGCATCCATGAATCGAAGTCCGCTTTATTGGGATAAACCCGAAATTTGCCACAAAATCAAACACTAGACAATCGCATGGCTACACTTTCAAGGCCAGCTGGGCCAAGGCGGGCCAGCGCATGTCCTTGGAGGAGAGGATGGGGTCTTTCACAGGCCAGTCGATGCCGATTTCCGGGTCGTTCCAGAGTACTCCGGCTTCGCCTTTTGGATCATAATAATCCGTGCAGCGATAGTGGAGATCCACCACCTCTGACAGCGCGCAGAAGCCGTGGGCGAGTCCCGCTGGAATCCACAGCTGCCTGTGGTCCTCGTCGTTCAACTCAATGCCGAAGTGCTGGCCGAAGGTAGTCGAGCTTGGCCGGATGTCCACCGCCACGTCGAAGACGCGTCCGCGCGAAACCCGGATAAGCTTCCCTTGAGGGTGGCGGGTCTGGTAGTGCAGACCGCGAAGCACGCCTCGGACCGACCTTGATGTATTGGATTGAACAAAGTCGGCGTCGATGCCAGCTTCCTTCAGGAAGGACTGGCGGAAGGATTCCAGAAAGAAGCCGCGACCATCCTTGAAGACCCTGGGCTCTATGACTATGACGTCGGCAATGGGGGTAGTGATGATTTTCATAGTGATTCTTCTCTCGTATGGGCGAACGGTGGGTCGGACCAAGCCGATGAGCGGCCGGGCTACTCGACCGTCCACACCCCGCCGATGAAAGGGTTGTATGCGAGCGGGTTGAATCCCGGCGTGCTTCGGGGATTGATGAACAGGAGCCGGAAGGCTAGGCAATCGAAATCTTCAATGTTCATATAGAAAAGCTTGTCGGCGTCCGGAACGGCCAAGGCGACGGTTTCCGATTCAATGCCGGGAGAGTTGCTCAACCTGCGAGGCGTGATTTGGTAGATAGCACCGTAGGACATAACCTTGCCGTCTATCTCGAACTGCCCGTGGTCGAGGTCGAACAAGCATTTGGAAAACGGCATCACGTAGATGGGAACGTCCCGGCGGGACTGACCCGGCGTGGACTTGCCTATGGAGAGCCAGCTGGAGCGGACGAGCATGTCGCTGAACAGGGCAACGGCGACCTTGGCGTCCGGGAAGAAGTATGCGCGCCAGTCACGCTCGGGCAGTCCGTAATCGGCGGCTAGCGCGTCCAACCGGTCCGGCGACCTGAAGGCCTTGGTTAGAAACTCCACAGCGCGGCTTTGACTGCCGGTCAGTCCGGTCAGGAAAGGCAGCGAATTTCGATGCACGCTGAAGAATTTGATCCAGTTGCGTGCTAAGCTGACATTATCGTTGGCTAGGGGAACGGCGGCTATGTAAGCCTGTTCAGGCGATTGAAGGCCTCCGTCGATGATGGTTCGGCGCTTGCCTTCGGTTTGGAGCAGGTAACCCGGACCCCACCAGTTCCAGACGACAGTGTCCGGAGCGGTCTTGATGTTGAGGACGGCGGCCATGGCCGTACTGTAGGCGTCGAAGGTCGGCTTGAGGGGGTAGGCCATGGAATGCCGGACGGACGGGATAATCAGTGCGCAGGCGCCCATCGCCACGGCGGCGCGTACCCAGGCGGACCGTTTTTTTGCCCAGTCTGCCGCCGTGTGGCACAGATAGCCTAGGCCGATGGCGGCAATTGGTGATAGAAACATCAGAAACCGACGGCCGCCAAGCGACAGCAAAATGAAGAGTACAGCAGGGATTCCCAAGAGGATGATCTGGACGCGTTGCTCCTTGCCGAGCAGGAACAGCCCGGCCACCGACAGGCACATCACTAAGGCGGAGCCGGAAAGGCTCATGGCCGCCTGTTCCAGAGTCGGCTTCGTCAATTCGTCAATGGTGCTGCCGATGTTGAAGAATTCCGTTTGCTGCGCCTTGAAGACCAGGGCGAGATGACTGGTTAGGGATTCGCTGAAGTGACGCAGCATGTCCGGCAGCAGCAGATGCAGCTTGGTGAAGACGATGACTAGGGCTAGAATGGAGATGGTACTCAGGATGAATTTCAACCGCCGCTCCCAGCCTGGGGACGGGAGGCCGGAGCTGGCGACGTAGACGAGTCCGGCAACACCAGCGAAGGCCAAGCCGCCCTGTGGCCACCACCACGCTATAGCGCCGATGGTGAGCAGAGCCCCAGCCAGGTTGGAAAGGCGTCTGCGGGTGTCACCGGGAAGAATGTACCGGGCAGTGAACAGCAGCAGCAACCAGATAAGGACGAGGTTCAAGCTGTCTGTATCGAACCGGCCGAGCATGATGCGGCGATACCAGGCGAAGCTGGCCGCCCCGGCGAGGCCTGCGATGACTGGCCCGAGCAGGGCGCCGGGCATGACCAGCCGGGTCCACTGCCACAGCACGGGCACAAGCAGGACTGCCAGGGCCAACGGAATGAAAAAGGCGATTTGTCCGATTGCTAGGCCGGTGGCCTTGTGCAGCCAGGCCGTGCCCAGGACCAGCGGCGGGACCGGGAGTATTCGTCCGGAGTCGCGCAGTTCGTCTTTAGGCGCGTAGTTTCCTGCCAGATAATCCATGGTGAGGCGGAGATAGTAATGTCCGTCGGCTGAGGTGAGTAGCCGTTGGCCGCCCATGAAGTTTTCAGGATGCCGGTCGAACTGCGGCAATTGGGCTAGGTGCAGCCCAAGCATGAAGAGGATGATCCCCCCCTGCCATAAAAGGGGCGAAGCGGCGAATCGCGAAGTGAGTTTGCGCATGGGGTTAAAAGGAAGGAGGTCACCCTTTCGGGCGACCTCCTTCTTGTGTCTTAGGTTTCTAATACCGGGGCATGCCTACTGGTAGCGGATGACCGTGGTAGTAGAGAGGTTGTAGGTACCGGTGTAGGCGGTGGTGTTGAACAGCCGCACGGTGATGTTGTCGAGGTTGTCGGTGGTGCTACCGACAACATGCTTGTAGCCGCTGAACGGAGTGTCATCGGTGATCCCGGTGAATCGTGCCGCGGTGAACGGCATGACCGTGTTGCCCTGGCCATCGGAGGTGGAGCCGGAAGCGATGCCGAGACCGATGTTGTCGTAACCGGTGTCAGTTTGGAAGCCACCACCGGTGGGAGCGTCGCTGTATATCTTCATGTTGCGGGTGGCCAGCAGCGTATTGACGGCAGCGGAGTTGTCGGCGGCCTCCTCGACGGTGTCGATGTCGGTGTCGCCGTCCCAGGTGACGAACTGGAGGCTAAGCTGGTTTCCGGAGCTGCTCAGATTGACCGTGCCGCCATCGGGAATGGCGCTTGCGTTGACGGTATTGCTGCCGCCGGCAGTGAGGACCAAGCGGCGGATGTCGCTAACCGCAGTGCCGGTGTAGGCGTAGAAGTCGCCGGAAGCGGCTTTCGAGATGGTCGGGGAGACCTTCGCGCCGGTACGTTTGTAGTAGACTTCCGCCGTCAGAGATCCGAGCAGCCCGTTATTGACAGAACTGGTGCCCAGGAACTGGACGTTCTGGGTGGCGACGCCGGCAGTGGTGGCGGTCACCATGTAGTTGTCATAGGAGGAGCCGCTGATCTTGAACTTGACGCCTGTGGGAGCGATGAAGTTCACGTTGATGGTGTCGGAGGAGAAGGCCCCACCATCCAGAGCGCCGACAGTGGCGCTTAGGGCGTACGTGGATGAATCAAGATAGGAATTGCCCGAAGTCATGTGCAGCAGACGCTTGTTGGCGCCGCCGACCTGAGCCGTCGGAGTCGTGATGGAAGCGGCGATGTTTGCACCGCTGGACTGGGTCAGCCCCGTGGTGACGGCCTCGGAGGTGGTGCCGCTCTTGGTCACGCTGAAGGTGACCGTGAAGGATTCGCCGGCTGGAAGCGGGTTGGCCAGAGTCAGGGTAAAGGTGGCTGCACCTCCTGCGGGAACTTTGCTGGTCGCATCCATGGTGCCAATGTTCGAATTGCTCAGGGTAGCGGTGATCGCATCCGTCATGTTGGCGCCGTTGGCGTCCTTAATGGTGACGGTGTAGGTGAGCGTGTTCCCCGCCTCGGTGGTGAGGATCGTGTAGTTGGAGTTGTTGCGGATTGCGCCTGCGCCGACGGTGCCTGCGTAGGCGCTGATATAAAACTCGCCAACGGAGTCCGCCATTTGAGTGGCGGGGTCGGTGGCCGTGGAGGTCAGGGTGGTCTGCACTGCGGCCTGGGTTGTGCCGAACGAAGAGCTTGCATACGATGTGGCAATGCCGCTGGCTATGTCGGTATCGGCCTTCACTGTGTTCATGAAGTTGGCGAGACCGGTCGCCGCGCTGCCGGCAGCGGTTATCTGAGCGGCAACCAGAGGCAGCGCGCTCTGTACGGCTGTGGCCGGGGAGGTGCCGGAATTCTTCAACTGGTTGGTGAAGCCCAGGACCATGTTGTCAATGCTGGAGGAGTCGCTCGGGTCGGTAAAAGTAAGGCCGTAGCCTTTCCAGAGAGCTGCCTGCACCATCGCGGAGTTAAAGCTGGTGTATGGGTTCGTGGTGGTCGGATCAAAGCCTGCCACGCCGAACGCACTGATGACCGACTTAACACGGCCGATGGCGTAGGAAAGAGCCGCTGCATCGGTGGGGTAAGAGGTCCGTACAGAGTCGTACAGATTGGCCACCATGGTGGACAGCAGCGAGAAGTACACGTTCGTCGGTTGCGAGGCGTAGACGGTTTTGAGTTCACCTGCATACTTGATGGTGGAACTGTAGCCCTGGACGTAACCGGTGCCCGGCTGAATACGAAAAACCAGGGGGTAGGTAGCACCACTCAGCTTTGAAGAGCTGAAGCTGACAACCTGGCCGTTGGTTGTCGTCGTGGAAACATTGGTCCAGGCGCCTCCGATGTAGGCTTGAACTGTGCCTCCGACGATCGGGTGGTTGGCGCCGCCGCCGCCGATGCCACCAATGCTGGAACCTCCCCCGCCGCCGCAGCCGGTCAGCCCCATGGCGAACACGAGCGCAACGATAAGCAGAAGGCCAGAAAAAACACGTTTGTTAAGCATCACTCCTCCTAACTGGTCGACAGCAATATCAAATTTATATAGCTTAATAGTCCGTTGGCGGACGGCATGTCAATAAGGTTTTTATTATTTTTGTCGCCCCTGAAAAAGCCATTCCCGAGTTTATACGGGGCAGTTCGCCAACCGTTGGCTTAAGCTCCCGGCGAAGAGCAAAAATGCCAGAAGCGCAAAGAGTCCTCTCAGCTTCCGCACCCACCTCCTGAAGTTGAATGCCACTGCCGCCATGAACAGGTTGGTGGCATCGCCGACATCGCCCTTGAGTAGCACCTGGATTGTCCTATGAAAGGGGACGTCACAGAATCTCGACTTAACGAAATCAAGTTAAAACACTTTTCCAAAGTCGTTTAAATCGACGATAACCGCCCCTTTCGGAGCCTCCTGGCGAGGGCCGAAGGCAAAGGGCAGGGCGCTCAGGGCCTGCCTGCGCTCCGGTGGAAGGTCGCGCAGAAGGCGGGGCAGGAAAGAGCCGTAAACCGCCTTGTGGCTGGTGATGGATCTGCCCAGCCGGGCAGGGGGCCAGCCTGGGGCCCCTCCGTCGCTGTAATCGGCCGGGACGAAATATACTGACGTCTTGTCGGTCAGATTGGCCGAGCGCAGCATGTGCGTAGCGATGGCGATTTCCTTGGTGCGGGGGATGAACCAGTAGGTGTCCATCCGGTATTTGCCCACGGCCAGAAAGATGGCGGCAGCAAGTACCACCGGCATGAGCGGGGTGAGCCGCGGCTGCGCCTTCATGGAGAGTTGGTAGAGGCCGACCATCAGGCAGATGCAGACTAGGCCGAAGAGCGAGTCCAGCATGCGCAGTTGAAAGGCGTTGGGTCCTCGTAGGAGGATGGGCGCGGCTGAAAGGGCAGTCAGCCCGATGAGCAGGGCTAGCCGGGCCAGGACAAGTCGGCGGTCCGTGCGCAGGGACCATCCGAGGAGGCCGCCGACGACGGCCAGAGCCACGACGGCGGCCACGGCGGGTGCCGCGTGGTTGCCTGGCATGAGGCATTGGTTCAGCGCCGCCACCAGGGGGTCGGAAAGGAACCAGGCCAGCTTACCCGGCAGGGCCCCCGAACTGATTAGGGCCGCTCTGCCGTTGAAGCTGGGAGCACTGATCGATTTGCCCACGATAAAGGCCACGATGAACCCGGCCAGCGCCGGGGGGAGATAGATCAAGGTCTTGCGGGTGAGGTCGCGCACCGTTCGTTGCGTGTAGAGGAACGGGGCCATGAACACGGCGATGAGGCTCAGGTTGATCTGATAGCCAAGGCCGGACATGGCGTACAGGGCCGACGCGGAGAGCAGGGCCGAGAATGAGGAAGAACCGCGCCGCCGTGCAAGGCTTGCCTCCGCCTTGCAGGTGAGGGCCAGGGCCAGGGCGGCCAGGAGCATCCCGGTGGCCTTGCCCGCCGATGTGGTGTGCAGGACATCGGTGTTCCATGGCGAGAGCGAGAGCAGGCACAGGGTTATGGAAATGGCCAGGACGATGTTCTTGAACTGTTTGTCCAGCCACCAGGAGAGGAAGGTCAGAAAGAGGACCACCTCGCCGAAGACGAAGAGCCGCGTGAATTGGAGATTGTGGTAGTCGAAGAAGCAGCTGGGGTAGAGAAGCATCCGCATGAGTACGCTGATGGGGCGGCCCGACAGGCCTATGTTGTTCAGCAGGTCGCCCAGATTCAGGGAGCCATAGCCCAAGAAGATGACGTCCTCAGCATCCATGAGCGGGACATAGAAGTTGGGGCCGTAGAGCAGCATACCGAAGCCGAGGAGCGCGAGTCCCTGGGTCAGCACCAGGCGCGAGGTCGGCCACTCCCGCAGGAGCGGCGAAGCGAGGCCTTCCTGGGCGGTGTCCGGCCGCCGCAGGATGCAAAAGAGATAGAGCAGGGCGACGGCGAAGAGCGGCACCGCGAAGGGGCGGGCGTCGATGCTCCCGCGAGGCGTGAATGCGTCCGCCGGGATCGTGACCGTGAACCGCGCCGGGGTCTGTCCGGTCACGGTGAACGTCTGCTCCCAGCCGTTTGCCGCGAGGTCGATTTTTATTGGTGCGCCGTGATGCCAGAAGGCGAGGCGGACGCCGCCGCGCACGAAAATCTCTCCATCGAACCTAAGCGTGGCGGGTTTGGCGAGGGATGCCGCGTCGATGTGGCGAATCCGTTCCCGTGCCGTGTCCGTGGTCCAAGGGCCGTCGGTCCGGAACGGCTTGACCGAAATCAGGGGGCGGCCCTTCCCGTTCTCCAGCCCGAGGAATTGGAGCTCACTCCCGGGCGGGGCGGGGGGCACCTTGATGCGTGCAGAGAGGGGCGCCATGGCGGGCGGCGGGGGCAGAAGGGCGGCAGCGAGAGTCCCGGCGGCCAGGGCTCCGGCAATGAGTATCCAAGCCGACTTTCGGCTGCCCGCCGCCAGGTCGCGGACGACCTGTAGCATATGCCGCCCCAGAAATGCCGAGACGATCAGGCAACCGGCGGCATAGGTCGCCTCGGCACGGAGGTTGAGAAAGGCCGGGGAGAAAAAGTACGCCCAGCTGCAGATGGTGGCGAAAAGGGCGAGGATTGCCATGAGTGCCGCTTGGGAGATGCGCGCTGCGGCTATGGGACGGCCGCCCCACCGCCAGGTCAGGATCTCGGACGCATGGGCACCCAGGAACATGCAGAGGATGCCCCAGGCGATGATGCACCACCACATCAGGGGGGAGAGGCCGAAGGAGGCTGACTTGTTCTTTTTGGCCCGGATGAGTTCGGCCAGCGTGCCCTCGGGCCTGATGACGAGCTGCGGCGTGCCTGCGTCAGGATGGACGATCAGTGTGGTGCCGTCGCCTTTGAGCTCGGCGACGTTGCGCGTGGAGGTGACCAGATTAGCCAAATCTTTGCCTCGGAGCCGCCAGACAGAAAAACCGTCGCGCAGGATGAGGGTGTTGATCTTGGCGGTTTCGCTCGCCCGGATGGCGGGGTCGATGCGCAGGCCCTGGATTTTGCTCCAGTCGATGTCCATGAAGTGGATCGTGTGCGCCACAGAGTCCTTTCTGATCGACTCCCTCGCGTTGAAGCCGTGGCCTGTATCGAAATAGAGGGTGATGGGGCAGGTGGATTCCACCAGCAGCGACTGGTCGCGAAACGCGCCGTGTATGAAGAGCACACCTATCAGGAAAATGGCCCAGAACAAGAGCCATAGGATCACTTTTCGGGATTTCTTGAGAGTGGGGACGGGCTGCATTGGTGTCCAGACGGTAGCGGTTAACTGCGATGGCCGGACATGCCGGTGACAATCCCTTTCCAAATGCGGTTCACATCCGTTTCCCGGACGAAGTGGTTGATGGGAAGCGAAAGTATGCGGTCCACCACCTCGCGTGCGCCGGGCCAGGCTTTCCCTTCCGCCAGATCCGGCCGTTGCCAGGGGATGCCGTAGGCTTCGAAGGAGGAAACGCCGGTAATGCCTTGGCTGAGCAGCGTCCGTCGCACCTCCTGCGCCGTGGGTCCTTGCGGCAGCAGGACAGGAAAACGAAGGTAGCATGGCGAGCCGTGAGGCTCCGGCGTGAAAAGGCCGTGTTGCAGCGCCAGGGCCTTGTGCCGCGCAGCCCACCTGTTCCGCAGGGCCGCCGTCTCCTCGTATCGGTCGAGTTGTTTTGCCAGCAGCGCTTCCGAGAACGCGGACAACTCCCGTGTCGTATCAACAATCGGCTCGCTTGACGAGTGGGAGAATGCCATTTGGGTGAGGGGCCACAGCCGGGGGTGGACGGCCGCCTTGTAGAGGAGCAGGAGCGCAAGCCGACGCAGGTCCCTGAGAGCGGTGCCGCGTGCCGGGTGTTTCGGCGTTTGGGGCAGGCCCGTTCCCATGGCCAGCCCGCCGGACCAGCAAGAGATGTTCTTGCCCTTGCCGAAGCTGAAGATGCCGAATTCGCCGGTGGTTCCCGTCTCCGCGCCGTTCAGCCGCGCGCCCAGGGATTGGGCCGCGTCTTCGACCACGGCCGCGCCGTGTCGGCGGCAGACGTTGAAGAGTTCGGGGTCCGCCGGGAGCCCGAGCAGATGGGGAATGACCACGGCGCCCGCGTCGGGCCGTCGGGAAAGCGTTGCGTCCAGCAAGGCGGGGGACATGCCCAAGGTGGCCGGGTCAATGTCGCACAGCACGGGAATTCGGCCCGCCGCCTCGGCGGAGTGGGCCACGCTTGGGCAGACGAAGGCCGGGATGACTACGGCGTTGCCATTCTTCGCAGGACAGGCCTCCAGGGCCAGGGCCATGGCGGACCGGCCGTTGCATGCGGTCCGAACCGGCACGGGGCCGAAACGGCGTGAGAGCGCGTCCCGGAACCCGGTGCGGGCCTTGTCCGAGGCGAGGACGGATTGCAGAAAGGCGGACAGCAGATCGCCAAGGGGCAACGGATTGGCCAGATGCGGTAGGCCTTTGTTGACAATGGGGATCATGCCGTCCCGCCGTTTGCTATCGGATTTTCCGGAATCGGACCAGGAAGTTCGTTCCCATCCACTGGTCGAGGATGCCGGTGGTCCCGTTGGAGCGGCGCAGCCCGGTGGGAGCGTAGGTCCAGCCAACCCGCTCGGGTTCGAGCCCCAGCCGGGCGGCTGTTCGGATCAGGTCGTCGACCGCGTTGTAGTAGAATTTGTCCACATGCTTGAAGTTCAGGAGGCGGCGGCGCACCCGGCGGAGCAGGGAGGCGTCGTTTACGGTCTCGAAGGCGACGACGCCGCCGGGCCGAACGACGCGGACGCACTCGCTGAGCAGGGCGTCCCGGTCAACGATCTGGAGCAGCGCGGTGCAGATGAGCGTGTCGAACTGGCCATCCGGAAAGGGCAGCCGGGTGGCGTCGGCCACGAAGGTCTCGTATCCCTTACGTTCCGCATGGCGCAACATGTTGAGGGAGAAATCCACGCCGGTGAGAGCATTTTTGGCCGTCAGGAAAGTGGAAAAGTCGCCCCGACCGCAACCGACGTCCAGGATCTTCCCGCCCTTTCGGTCCGCCAGCAGGTCGCGGAGCACGGCCTTGGACGCCTCGTAATGCTTTTCATACTTCCAGTTCGCTGCCTTCCAGTCCGGAATGTCGCTCGCGGCCAGTCCCTCGTATTCTTCCTGCCAGGCGTTGCTGGAGCAGGAGGGCATGAGTACGGGCGTGCCCCGGACCGCCGTGTAGCAGTGGTGGCAGTGCGGGCATTCCAGATAGGTTTCCTGCCGTTCGGGAACGAATTCCCGGTTGCATTGGAAGCAGTTGAGGCGCGTCGATTTCGTCATGGTTTCATCCTGGTATTTTTACAGGAAGGGCAGGCGCCGTCGAATCAGCGGGCCGACGACATTCGTCAGGGCGACGGGCAATTTCATCCAGAGGCGCTGGCTCAACGTGTTCTTGGAGTGGATTTTGTCGAAGTCGGGGCATTTGCTGGTCAGCTTGTGCACCCGGTACGTGGTGGACAGACACTCTCTGGTCCACTTGTGCTTGAACTGCGCCGTTCCGCTGTTGGGAGCGCTACGGCCGAAGTGGAAGTTGTCGGCTCCATCCGCGCAGGCGTACTCGATGACGGACCAGTAGAGGGTATAGTTCGGAAAGAGTTTCTTGCTCCCCATGTCCGTGGCGGCCTGGAGGCTGTGCCAGTCCCCGCCGTGGCGGATGCAGACCATGCCGCCCAGGCACTGTCCCCCCTGGCGAACCAGGAAGAGCCGCATGTCGCGACCGAAGTTGCGCCGCATGGAGGTGAACATGGCGTAGGGCACCACCGGAGTGCCCAGCTCCTTCATCCGCCGGGAGAACACGGCGTAGAATTCGTCGATGCCGTCCGGGGCCTCCTCCACGCTCAGCCCGTTCCTGGGACCCTGGCGGATGTTCCAGCGGGTCTTCTTGTGCAGCGAGGCGAGGATGGCCTCGCTGCCGTCCGCCAGCGGGAGGTAGGGCCAGATGCATTCCATTCTTGTGGAGGGCTGGTTTTCGAGGACCATGTCGTTCTTGAGGTTGATGAAGCATGCGCCCTTTTCCCTGGCCGTACGCAGGGCCTGCGCCCCGAGGGCGGCGGCAACGCCCGCGTCGTCCGCCAGCGGTCCGCCGTCCAGCGCGGCGAGGTGCGGTCCCCAGACCGGGCTCTTGCTGAAGTAGGCTGGTAGGATGCCGACGATCCTTCCGTCCTTGTTCTCGGCAACGAAGAACCTGTCCTCGACGCTGAACGCCTCGCGTAGCACGGCCCGCCATGCCGGATGGTGCATGACCGTCGCGTCGGGATGCCCGTTCGCGTAGGCGGCCCACTGCTCCATGTGGGAGGGGGCGGCGTGAAGTACTGTATAACTTTCTTTCATTTGGATAGCTCTGTCGCGCTTGCCGGGGGCCGATCAGCCCAGATTGATCCTCAGCGTTTTCTGGTCCAGTTGCTCGATCTCCCGCTCGGTCAGCGCGGTCTTGTTCTTCATGGCGACGTCCTTGCTGATCTGCTTGCCGCGCACGTTGAGGAACTTGGAATTGAGCCGCAGCTTGTCCGGGGAGAATTCCAGGCCGATGAATTCATATATCCGCTTGGCCACCGCGTCCTGGTCCTCGCACAGGTCTTCGAGGTAGACGGGCAGGATATTGGGGCGCAGCTTGGGAGAATTGTAGGCTTTCATGAATCCCTTGACGTAGGAGTTGTACCTGTCGAGAAAAACGTCCACCGGTTCGTCCGGGCGGCGGGTCCGGCAGGAGGTGAAGAGCCGGACGGGGTTGCGCAGCATGACGATGGTCTTCGGCGTCTGGCCCCTGGTCATGACGTCCTTGAGGTGCTTCATGTATTGCGGGGTCTTGTCGAAAAGTTCGAGCTCGGGGTTGATGAAGGCGGAACGCAGGCGCAGCCGGGCGTACATATCCTTTAGGGAGTCGGCCTCCAGAATGTGGTCCCGGTCTTCTGGAGTGATGCCCCAGCCCTTGATGAGCATCTCGTAAAATGGGATGCAGTGCTTGAAGTCCTTGGGCTTGTTGACCAGGAGAAAACCGCACTCGAAGCCCGAGTCGTAGACGAGGCTGTTGCGGATGATGTCGGAAACCAGCGTGGTGCCGCTGTGCTCGAACCCGGCGATGACCAGCTTGACGGGCTGGTCGTTGGCCTCCTCTGCGTCGGCTATGACCTTGGACGGGAGCCGTATCAACCTGTCGAGCAACACGAAACCGGTAGCCGGTTCCACGAGTCGGACGTGCCTGCCGCCCAGCCCGGTTTCCGGCAGGTACTCGAAACCATGCTCGCCGTTGCCCATGCCGGAGGCGTGCAGGTCCTTGCGAAACTTGTCGGCCGTGACGGAGCCAACCTTGCCGCCGTCCACCAGGAGGTCCAGGCTGACAGGGGTGCCGGGCGTCTCCGGGTTGTAAATCCAGCCCTTGATCTTCTCATCTGAAAAGACGTCTATGAATCCTTTCATGCTCGTATTTGAATGGGTTGAAAGATTGTTGTCCGGTGTGGAAATGCCGTCATGCGACGGCGTCCCTCAGTTGAGCCGTCTTGCGTGAAAAGGCCGTGTACCATTCGCAGAGCATGATTGCCGAGAAGACGGCCCGCTGGTTAGGCATGCCCATCCGCTGCTGATCCTCGCAAAAGATGCCGAGGCTCTTGGTGTCCAGGTGGGGGATGCCCGCCTGGGCGAAATAGTATTTCGGAGAGCCGTACTCCTCGAACCATGAGGCCAGCCATTTCTCCATGGGCAGGACGAACCCCTGTTTCGGGCGGTCGAAGATGCCCTTGGGCAGCAACGGCTCCGCTACCTTGCGCAGGGTGACCTTGAAGACGTTTTCGGAGATCTTTCCTGACGGGCGAAGGTTCAGCCCGTACTCCACGATCTCCCTGTTCAGGTAGGGGGCCCGGCCTTCCAGGCTGTGCGCCATGCACATCCTGTCCAGCTTGACCAGCAGGTTGTCGGGGAGCCATGTGGTCAGGTCGGCCGCCATGGATTTCATAACCGGATCGGCCGCCGTGTTCAACCATCCCGCCAGCCCGGCCTCCCATTCGTCCTCGCTCCCGCCCCGGTGGTCGGCCAGGGCCTTGCTCTGGGTTACGTCCAGCAGCAGGGGAAACCCTGAGATCGAGGTTGCGTTTCCCGGTTCGCCCAGCAGGCTGCCGGGCCGGGAAGCCGCCGGGACGTCGTAATAAGAATAGCCGCCGAAGACCTCGTCGGCCGCCTCGCCCGAGAGGGCCACGGTCACCACTTTTCTCGCTTCCTGGCAGAGCCAGTAGGTGGGTAGGCAGGCTTGGTCGCCCAGGGGTTCGTCCAGGTACGCCGCCACCTGGGGCAGGAGATCGTTGAACCGGTCCTGGTCGAAGATGAAGTGGTGGTGGCGACTGCCGATGTGTTTGGCGACGGCCTTGGCGTACTGGCTTTCATCATGCCCGGCCGAGTCGAAGCCGATGGAAAAGGTGTTGATGCCCGAGTGGTGCCGCGCGGACATGGCCGCCACCAGCGAGCTGTCCACCCCGCCGGAGAGGAAGACGCCCACCGGAACGTCGGCGGCCAGGCGGGTAACGATGCTCTCGTCCAGCAGTTCGCTCAGGCGCTTTTCGGACGGGGCGTGGGGCTCTGCCGCCAGGAAGGGGATGTAGTACAGGAAGGTGTCCAGCCGCATAGAGTCGATGCCGAGCCGGAGGGCTTGGCCGGGGAGCAGCTTGGACACGCCCAGGAATATGGTTCGGTCGCCGGGCACGTAGTGAAGCGAGAGATAACGGTGTAGGCTGAGGGTATCGATATCGCCGTTGACCCAGCCGTGGGCCACGACCGTGGCCAGGGTCGAGGAATAGGCGAACCGGTTGCCGGAGTGGGCGTAGTAGAGGGGCTTTTCCCCGAACCTGTCGCGGGCGATGTACAGGGCGGATTCGTCCCGGTCCAGGATGGCGAGGGCGAACATGCCGTCCAGCCGGTTCAGCAGGCCGCGAATGCCCCAGGCGTCGTATCCGTGGGCCAGCACCTCCGTGTCGCAGGTGCTGGTGAAGGTGTAGCCTCTCTCCTCCAGCTCGCGTCGGAGCGCCTTGAAGTTGTAGATTTCGCCGTTTTGGAACGCGATCACGCGGCCACCCCGGCTGAAGAAGGGCTGGCGTCCCCCGTCGATGTCGATGATGGAGAGGCGGCGCATGCCCATGGCCACCGGGCCTTCCTCGTACGTTCCCTGGCCGTCCGGGCCTCGGTGGTGGATGGCGTCGAGCATGGGCTGGAGGACCGCTTCCCGGGCGCTTCCTCCTTCCTTGTCGACAATGCCTAGGATCCCACACATATTCTCGGCCTCCCGGTCAACCATGCTTCGCGGAACAGTTGGTTGTACTTGCCGGACATCTCGTCGTAGCTCGGATGTGTCCTCAGGGTGATGCGGGCGTTTTCCCCCAACAGGCGTCGCAGGAGTTCGTCGGTGATGAGTTTTTTCAGCTTGTCCGTGAGGTTGTCTATATCACCAGGAGCATAGAACAATGCACTTTGCCCGTCAATGACCTGCTCCCGAATGCCGAAGACCGGGGTGGTCGCTATGGCTAGGCCAAAGTGCATCGCTTCCTGGATGATCTTGGGGAAGCTTTCGATGCGGGAGGAGCAGACCATGATGTCGGCAGCCATGTAGTATTTCCCGATCTCTCCACATTCCCGGACGATCTTCAGCCTGGCGCGCCGGTTCGCAGGCAGGGCCTCGGCCTTGCGGTGGAGCGCCTTGCTGTAGTCGGACTCCCGGTCGCCGACTATGAAGAATACCGCCCGGGAAACGACGTCGTCTCCCAGTTCCCCGATGGCCTTCACCAAATCTATCTGCCCCTTGCGTTCGCAGACCGTCCCCGGCAGCAGCACAGCCGTCTCCCCGGAGCCGATACCCAGTTCCCGGCGTGCGGTTTCCCTGTCGAGCTTTCGGACCTGGGCGTCCAGACGGGCGGGGTCGAACCCGTTGTGGATCACGGCGAAATTGTGGTGGACGCACAAGGGTGCGAATACCTTTCTGGTCGCCTCGGCGACGAAGGCCACCTGGTAGGGATACTCCAGGCAGCGTCGCGCATGTTCCTTGACCACCGATGCATTGAGGTCAAAGTGGGAGAACGGCGTTTCGCTCTCGCGAATGTTCCAGATCGAGGGAAGGCCCAGGTCGGCCGCAGCTTCCACGGCCCACCAGGAAAGGACTGTATTGCCGTAGACCACGTCCGGGGCCGTTGTTTTCATGGCCTCCCGCAGCCCGGCCGACCGCTCGCGATACTCCTTTTCGTCGGTGGCCTGGAGCAGCGTGAATCCGTCGAGGACCATAACCGGGACGCCCAGCGCCTCGTATTCCGTCCTCAGAGGGCCGTCGCAGGGGCTGAGGACCGTGGGGACGGCCGTTCCGGTCTTGAGTACGCCCTTGACGATTTCCATCATGGACCGGGGAGCGCCTTCGTAGTTGAGGTTGTGCGTCACCATGGTCATGGCGAAAGGCGGGACTGGCTGCGTTTCCACCGTCCTGGACGAAATTTCGTATCGGCTTCCCCACAGGTTCGGGTTCTGGAACGGGTCGATCATGCCCCGGTATTTCTCCACGAAGCACATCTCTTCGCGGGGGTTGTCGTTGCCCAGGCCCGTGCCGCGGGAGCTTCCCTCGTAGTGGTACAGCTCGGCCTCGGCGCAGTAGACGATCCGGTGGCCAGCGAGGTGGAGCCGGTAACAGAAGTCCACGTCGTTGTAGGCCACGGAAAAATCGACCTCGTTGAATCCTCCCTGGTCCAGGAAGAGGGACCGCGGCGTCAGGAGGCACGCGGCGGTGACCGCGAGGCAGTTGCGGGTGGTGCAGGCGTAGCTCAGGTAGCCGCCTCCGGCCGACACGGTCATGTTCTTGAATGCCGGGGCCGGGAGCGTGCCCCTATATGCGCCATGGACTATGCCCGCGTGCTGGATCGTGTCGTCCGGGAAGAGCAGGCGCGCACCCACTGCGCCCACGCCCTTGGCCTGCATCTGGCCGACCATTTGCGACAGCCACCGCGGATTGATGACCTCGATGTCGTTGTTCAGGAAGAGGATCATGTCCTCGGAAACCGTCTCCACCGCCCGGTTGTTCACGTAGGCGTAGTTGAACCTGTTGCCGGGGGAGACGATGTTGAGGACGGTGTGCCCGCACTTGGCCAGATATTTCAGGCAGGCCTTGTCGTCGCTTCCGGTGTCGATGATGTAGACCTTGAAATTGTCGTAGGTCGTCCTGTCCAGCGATTCCACGCACCGCTTCAGGACCGGGAGCATGTTCTTGGTGGGGATGACGATGGCCACCGAGGGGCCTGAGTCCGGATACTTGATGCTGAAGATGCCGATCCCGCACTGCTTGGCCCATTCCGCCTGTTCGGCCTTGCCGGTTCGTCCCTCGCTGCGCAGGGTGTCGTCCAGGGCTTTCAGGGCGCTGTCGAAACTGTAGCCTTTCTCGTTGCCCGAGTATGCCGTGGACCCTTCCAGAACCCGCCAATGATAGAGAATCCGGGGAATGTGCCCCACGCGTCGGGCCAGTCGGGTGGCCCGGAGGGCCAGGTCGTAGTCCTGCGAGCCGATGCATTCGTGGCGGAATCCGCCAACGGTCTGAAACAGCTCCGTGCGCACGGCGAAGATGTGGCTGAAATACATGTAGCCGTGCAGGAGTTCTGGTGACCACTCCGGCTTGAATTGCGGAGCGAAGCGCGCGCCCGGGCCGTCCACCTTGTCATCGTCGGTGTAGAGCACGTCGGTGTCCGGGTGGTCTGCCAGGTGCAGGGCGATCTCGCCTAGGGCGTCGGGCTCCAGTTCGTCGTCCTGGTCAAGGAAAACCAGGAATTCCCCGCTGGCCAACTTGGCCGCAGAGTTGGAGGCCTTGCTGATATGGCCGTTGCGCTCGCGGAAGGCCACCTTGATCCGGGGCTCCGTTCTGGCCCAGTTTTCCAGGAACGGGCGGACCCTCGGGGCGGTGCTATAATCGTCGGCGATGCAGAGCTCCCAATGTGGGTACGCCTGGGCGGTCACCGTAGCGATGGCCTTTTGCAGGTATTCCAGGGGCGGGTTGTAGACCGGCATGACGATGCTGATGAGCGGCGGGGCGTCCAGCCGCTCCAGGCGGTCGAGCAGGACTTGCCGTCTCCGGGGGGTGAAGCTGTTGACTTCGGTCCACGACTGGTACGGGGAGAGCCGGACAGGATGGTCTCCGGCGGCGCCGGGCGCGGCCGCTCCCGGAACGGTCCAGGAGGCGGGCTGGATCTCGCGCCCTTCCTGCCTGCCGTAGCGAAGGTAGTGAACCAGCGGATTGAGCCCGCCGTCTGCCACGTCCCGATGGGTCTGCAGGTAGAAGTCGGAGCTGAATTTCGCCGAGGGGCATCGGCCCTCTGCGGCCCCGTGGTCATAGTAGTGCTGCACGGGATCGACTTGGGCCTTCTCGACGTCCTGATTGTTGGTCAGGTAGAATCCGACGTCAAACCAGCTGCTGGAGCGCAGGAGCTTGATGTCGGCGCGCCGACGGCGGAGGCTCTGCCTGGAGAGCCATGCGCGCCACAGGGTCTTGGGCCAGCGTAGCGTTTCGACCCGGTCCAGTATCTTTCTTGCCCACCGCCAGGTCAGGCTGTGGACCACGGCCTCATACTGGGTGATGGCGGCCTCCTGTTGCTGGCGCATCGCGAGCATGCGGGCCAGCGCCTCCTGCTTTTCCGCGTTCAGCCGGTCGCTTCTCCGGATCTCCTCGCCGAGGGCTCGCCGCTGCTCTTCCAGGTCCGCCTGCACGGATTTCATGGCGTTCCGCAGTTCGGCCATGGCCGTCTGACCTTCCGCTTCGGCGGTCCGCAGCTTGTCGAGATCCTCTTGGCTCGCCATGTCCGTAAGGGCGGCCCGAGCCGCTTCCAGCTCGTTCGCCAGGCGTGAGGTCTCGGCCTCCGCCTCCGCCTGTGTTTCGGCCAGCTCCCGACGCGCTTCGGCCGCCCCGGCTTCCAGATTGTCCATCTCCCGCCGGGCGATTTCCATACGTTGCAGGGCCTCCCTCAGGTCCGATTCCAGTTCCAGCATTCGGGTGCGCAGGGCGGTGGCCTCCTGCCGGGTGGATTCCGCTTCTTTCCGGAGCCGGGAGCCTCGTTTCGTTTCCCTTTCCAGTTCCTGTTTGGCTCTTGCCAGACTCTCGCGAAGAGCCTCCCGTTCCGCCAGCGCCCCTTCCAGATCGGCACCGAGCTGTTTCAGCCGGGTTTCCCCTTCGGCAACCGCCTTGGTCCGTTGCTGCAATTGCCCGCCCTGATCCGCGTAGGCCGACTTGAGCTGCTGGAACATCTCGATGCCGAGGGCCATTATTTGCACGTCGAAAACCAAGGACGAGACGGCTTGGGGCACGTCGAAGAAAAAGTTTGGATCGGGGTGGTTGAAATAGTAGACGCCGTCGATCGTCTGGGTCGCGTTGTGCCCCGCCAGGGGGATGTCGGACTCTTCGCCGTTCAGGCTGGTGACCTTGGCGGAATCGAGACGCACGGCGCACAGGTCTTCGCAGGGGTCAAAGCGGATTCCGGCCACCTTGCAAGGTGCGGAGAGTTCGAACCGATGGCGGTCAGGCCGGTCGGATTCGACGCAGAGCAGCGTATCCTGCTCGCAGTAGCCGTTGCCGAAATCCAGGTAGAGCTTGCTCTGGGCGTAGTCCGGGGCGGGGCGGCCTACATGCGCAAGCTCGACCGGGGTGAGAACGCGCGCGAAGGCCTGGCACGGCTCCAGCGTCTTGCAGAGGTCCCGGATGGCGTCCCACTCCCGCCGGGGGACATTTTCCATGCCGTCCAAGGCCAGGAACCGCGTGAAGGTTTCGACCAGCTCCGGGAACCCGGCGCACTCGGCAGTCAGGTCGTCGAGCGTGGAGCGGTGGTGTATGAGCGCCTGGTCCGTGCGCGGCGGGGCGGCATCGGCTGCAGGGGCCGTCCGGCCGTAAAGGAACGTCCGCAGCTTGGCCCGTTCCGTCTCCTCGTCGGAGATTAGGTTGTCGAAGAGCAGGACCGTTGACGGAAGGTCCGCCACGGCCGAGGCGAGGGCTCCGTAGTATTTCATCCACATCAGCAGTCCGCGCCTGATGTCGAAATAGTTGCGGCGGCGCAGGGAGAGCGCCGTGTCCAGGGGATTGCGGACGGCGACGACGACTTTGAGGTCGTGCCCGTCCAGGTGGGAGCGCCAGAAGGGCAGCGTCAGGCAGAAACGGGGGTCCTTGCAGCCGAAGGTGGGTTCCGGGCCATGAAGGGTGTTGGCGATGGCCGTCTCGATCGTCTCGGCGAAGACGCTGGCGAGGCCTGCGTCGGCGTAGGCCTCGGCCCCGAGCAGCAATCCGGAGTCCCGCTCGCCGCACAGGGTTTGGAGTATCGACATGTTGGCGTTCAGGATGTCGAAGTTTTCCATGTAGCCTTGGACGGAGTGCCGCTTGGAGCCGAGCAGGTTGTCCCCGAAGTGGATGCCGATGTCGCGCAGCACCGTGGCGGCGAGGCTGGTGCCGCAACGGTGCATGCCGGTGACGATGCACACTTTTTTGGGGGATGTGTTTTGGTCGCGTCGAGTGGAAGTGGGTTGCATGCGGGACCTCATCGGCGCTTACGCCGCCGGGAGTTGTGCCTGGCGGGCGGACTGCGTAGTGAACGGTGGTATGTGTCGAACGGCCTGTGCCTGAAACGGACCCACGGCCGGGTCGATGCGGCAGACGTTAGCGACGGGCGCTGCGTCCCCCCGTGCCGGGGTTTTGATCACCATGAAAAGAAAGGTACAGTATCGCATATAGCCTTCTTTCTGTCTATTGTCCCGCCCTGTTGCCGCGCGTTGTTGCCGCAGCACTGGGGCCGGTCTAAATTGCGAACCCCGTGGCCTTGCGCACGATGTAGCGGATGAGAAGGGCGCCCACGAACATGCTCAGCGTCGTTGCGGCGGCCGCGCCGAGCAGCCCCATGGAGGGGATCAGGACGAGGTTGAGCGCCACGTTGATCCCGACGATGCACAGCCGCATCATGGTCTGCTTGCCGGGAAGCCCAATCTGAGAAAGCAGAAGCCCTATGGGCCGATAGCCGGAGCCCAGGAAAATGCCGACCAGCAGGATGTAGAAGGGGTATTTGCTGGCTTCGAAGGCGTCGTTGCCCACAAGGCGCAGGACCACGGGCGAGAAAAGCGCGGCCGCCAGCAGGCAAATGAAAAAGCCCGCCACGTAGACTTTCCGGACATAGGAGCGGACCCAGCGGCAGAGCTTCTCCACTCGGCCGGAGGCGAACTCGCTGCCGAGATAGGGAGTGATGGGGTAACGAAAGAACTTGAATAGCTCGTTCAGCCCGTCGACCATCTGCGAGGCCAGGGAATAGATGCCCACCTGGACGTCGGGGAGGATGCAGCCGAGCATGAGTACGTCCACGTAGGCGTTCAGGCTCAGGGCCATGTCGCCCATCAGCCCCTTGACGCCGAAGGAGAGGTGCCTGGGAATCCAGGACCGGATTTCCTTAAGCGAGCCCGCCGTCCACAATTTGCCGAAATAGGCCAGGAGGAAGATGTAGGTGGTCATTTCCCCGTACAGGACGCAGAGCACCAGGCCGGATTCGTCCACGCGCCGGAGGATCAGCCAGACGAGGAAGGACAGGATCGCCACGTACCGAAGGCTCTGGAGCAGGGCGAAGTCCTTGATTTTCGAGAGGGCGTTGATGGCGTCCAGCATCGTTTTGTTCTGGCTGTAGAAGAAAATCGCCGGAACGATGAACAAATAACCCAGGGTGGCCTGCTCGCTGCCGATGAAATAATGGTAGACCGGCTTGAAGAGATAGGCCGCGCCGACAGCGACGGCCCCCGTGAGGGCTGTCAGCAGCGTCGAGCTGGCCAGGATGCCGCCCACTTTGCCCCTGTTCTCGGCATTGACCGAGATGAAATGCAGCACGGACAGGGAAACGCCGAAGTTGGCGAGAATGCCCAGAATGGTGAAGGCTGCGAAGGACTGGTTGAACACCCCGAGGGCCGACGGGCCGTATGTCCTGGCGATGAGGAAGTTGATGGAAAGGCCGCAGAGTCCCATCACGCCGAAGCTGATGATGCTCCAGATGATGCCTGTGGTCAGGACTTTTTTTTCCATGTCAGTTCGAGGTGTGGCTTGCCCCGTAGAGCACGTTTCGGGCGGTGTCGAACCGGAAGCCCCGGTTCATCATGCTTTGCAGGAACGACCGTACCCGCCTGTACTGGCCGGGCCCGCACCGGCGGTTATAGAGGCACTGCTTCCACATGGGAGTGTACAGCCTGCATTCGTTCTTCAGGAAATCATAGGAATGACCATAGAGGACCAAAGGGCTGCCCGGGGCGATTTCCGTCAGCAGCAGGGCGGCCATGACGCCGAAGGGCAGGAACAGCAGTGGCGTGCCGAGTCGGAAATCGATCAGCCTGACCCGGGAGATGTAGAGTTCTCTGAGGCCGCTTGGCAGAATCAGGCCGGTCCGGCCGTGCCAGAGCGAGGAATCGAAATCGAAGAATTCGCCAAGCATGTCGAACTGTTCCTGGGTAATCCGGAAGCGGGGCGCGCGGAAACCAAGGGGCGCGGTGGCGCCGAGGTCGGTGAGCGTCTCGCGGTTGCGACGGAGGTGGTTCCGGGTCTCGTCCAGGGGCACCTCGTCCACGAAGGGGGCCCACTGGGCCACCGGGATGGACGGGTTGGGGTGGCCGTCCGCATGGGCGCCAACTTCGTGCCCGGCCGCGAGGATGTCCTTGACGATTTCGGGATGGCTCCTGGCGAAGTGGCCGGTGGTGAAGAACGTGCTTTTGATGCCTACGTCGTCGAAAAGGCGGAGATAGTCGTAGACGCCTTTTTCGGACCCCGGTCCCAGGTCTTCCGTGTCGACCGTGTAGACGGCCTGCTTTTCTTCGCTGGACGGACTCACGGCGTCCTCACGGTTTCCTGACTTTGACGATCAGCCCCCACCCCTGGGTGCGGACGAGGGGAATCCTGGCCAGCAACTCGTCCAGGCCTATGAGGAGCTTGTATGAGAGTTCCTTGGCCGGGAAGAAGCGGAACGGGTGCCAGAGATCCGGAAAGCCGAGGAGTGGATAGGCAATGAAGCCGAGATAGCGGACCGAGGTGATCCGAAGCTGCGGCTCGATGATCGCGCGCATCTTGCCCATCGTCAGGTTCTCGTGGTCCTCGGAAAAGTGCTCGCCGCCCTGGAACAGGCGGCGGGGAAGATAGGACAGCAGCGAGGTGTTGGTGTCCGCGAACACGGCCTGGCCGCCCGGCTTGAGTACCCGGTGGATTTCATCCATCGCCTTTCCGGGCGTCTGGAGGTGGTGGATGAGGCTGCGGCAGACCACCAGGTCGATGGAACTCGACCGGAGGGGCAGCGACATGCTGTTGCCCAGGACGAGGTTCTTCGCTCTCCGGCTGGCGAGACGGAGCATCTCGCTCGAAATGTCGAGGCTGATCAGCCTGTCTCCGGGCAGCCGGTCGCTCAGAAAGCCGATGCCGCAGCCGTTGTCCAGAACCTTGCCGGAGGAGTCGAGCCCTGCGAGCATGTAGTCCGTCCAAGATTCATGGTAGCGCCGCGAATACGGGTCCGCATACCGCTTGTTCTCGTATTCGAGGGCCACGCGGTCCTGTACGGCGATCTCGTGGGCCAGGGCGCGGCTCGCGCCGTCCAGCAACTGGGGGATTCCTTCGCGGACAGGATAGGCCGCGCCGCAGTCGGCGCAACGCAGCCCCTCGGCGTCGGCCGAGAGGTCTCCGCAGCACTCCGGGCAGACGAGCTCGGGCATCCGCCGCAGCACGTCCTCCGTTTCTGTTTGGGCTTGGTCGGTCATCTCACTTCAGCAGGTAGTCAATGCCAATCTTGGCGATGGTCTTGAAGTTCTCGAAGGAGGTCATGCCGTCGAGCAAGGTCTTCAACCCTCTCCGGGTGAGATACCACTCGAGATGGATCCGCTTGAGTTCCTTCAGCATTTCCTTGTCCGAGAGTTGCGGGTAGCTGATGGTCGCGGAGTAGTTTTGGTCGAAGTCTTCCCAAGAGACGTCCTTGAGCCAGCCGTTCTTCTTGGCCAGCTTGAAGAAGGGGGTTCCGGGGTAGGGCGTGGCGATGGCGTACTGAATGATATACAGCGGAAGCGACCGGACGAACTTGCTGGTCTGGCGGATCGTTTCCTTAGTCTCGCCCGGCAGGCCGAGGATCAGGTCGGCGATGGGCTTGATGTCGGCACGGTCCGTCATCTCGATGGCCGCCTTGGTCTGCGCCACGGTGATCTGCTTGTCCACGGCGTCCAGCAACTCCTGCACGCCGGACTCCACGCCGTAGCTGATCATCCAGCACCCGGCCTTGCGCATGAGCGCCAGCAGGTCCTCGTCTACGAGGTTCACGCGGCTGTTGCACATCCACTCGATCTGATTACCCTGGGCGATGAGCTTGTTGCAGATGTCCACGACGTTGTCGCGGTCCTGGGTGAAGGCGTCCGAGTGGAACACCACCTTCTTGACCCCCAGTTCGCTGACGCGCCGGAACTCCTTGGCGATGCTGTCGCCGCTGCGGACGCGGCACTTGGATTTCCACATGACGTTCTGTCGGCAGAAATGGCAGGCCGCCGGGCAGCCGCGACTGTGGAGCACGAAGGTATAGGGACCGCCGATGTAGGGGCGATTGTATTTCTTGATGGGGAGCAGTTCGTGCATGGGAATGGGCAGCGAATCTAAATCCTGGATGAAGGCCCGCTCCGGGTTGACCACGATCTTGTCGCATTTGCGGAAGACGAGGCCGTCGATGGATTCAAGGCTTCCCTCGCCCTTGTCCACGGTCTTCAGCAACTCGGACATGGTCAACTCGATTTCGCCGCGAATGCCGTAGTCCAGCGTCGGATAGGCCTCCATGGTTTTTTCGGGCAGGGCCGTGAGGTGCGGACCCACAAGGACGGTCTTGCTGCCGTACCGTTTGCCCAGGTAGCTGGCATAGACGTCGTTGGTGATGGTGGAGGAGATGCCCTCCACCACCATCCACTTCGGCTGGCGTTGCTTGATGTAGGCCTCCACCTCTTTCCAGGAGATGTCGGCACCGATGCAGTCCAGTACGTTGGGCGTGTACCCAAGGTCCCTGGCGATGGCGGCCAGGTAGGCGAGGCTGGTCTGGGGCCAGAGGGTGCGTTCGCGCGAGCGCCGACCGGAGCGGTGGATATCGCGGATGTAGATGTACCCGTCGGGGGATGGGGGATTTATGAACAATACCTCGCAAGGCCTGTCCCAATCTTTCATTTGCGTCTCCTAATGGCCTTTTGGTTTGCTATTGGGAGGTGCTCCCAAACAAAGCTGATCTATTTTAATGTCTTGCAGCAGGACTTCCCGTCTCAAGCCGGATATCTGGTCGGTAAGCAACCCCATGAAGAAGGTCATGAGGCCGCTGAGCAGCAGCAGAACAGTGACGTCCTCGATATTGAATCCGTCGAAGATGAATACGCCGAATTGATAGACGACACCGAGCAGGATCATGCCCGCGCCGGCGGGGAGCATGATTTTCAGGGGCGAGAACAGGGTGATGAGCCGCAGGATGATCATGATGGTGTACAAACCGTCCCTGATCTGGCGGACGCTGCTCTTGCCGATGCGCTCCTCAATGGTGACGGGCGCGAAGAGGACCCGGCAGCCCAGGGCGAGCAGGCAGATAGTGGTGCTGGTGGAAAACGAGAAGCGGTCCGAGGTGATGCTGAAGAGTTTGGTCATGATGTTCTTCCGCAACAGCCGGAGGCCGCAGTTGATGTCCGGAATCTTTTCGCCGGAGAGAAAGTTGGCGACTCTGCTGAGTACCCATTTGCCGGGCTTGCGGACAAAGGGGGCGTTCGAGTCCTTGGTCCGGGCTCCAAGGACGGCGTCGAAGCCCTCCGTCATTTCGGAGAGGCGGACGAGGTCATCCAGGCGGTGCTGCCCGTCGGCGTCCATGGTGACCACCCACTCGGTGCAGGCCGCAAGAATCCCTTTCTTCAGCGACGCACCATACCCCATGTTATGCCTGTTTTCGATGACCAGCACATCGGGGAACTGTGCGAGCACCTCGGGGGTGGAGTCGGAGGACGCGTCGTTGACCACAATGACCTGCCAACCTCTCTCGGAGCAGGTCCTTGTCACTCCCGGCAGGGTTCGCTGAAGCCCTTGTGCATCATTGTATGCTGGAATGACTACCGTCAGCGTGATATCGTTGCTCATGCTAGCATAGGATTTGTCGGAATTGAACGGCCTATTTTGCACACCCTTTCGAAGGATGTGAACATCAATCATGCGGAAGGCCGCCATCGGCCCGCCGGCCTTTAGCCGATACACGTTTCTGTCGCATTTCGCGCCGGAATGTGCCGGATGCCGTGAAGGAGAATGAAGACCCTGCGGTCCCGCCTGTCGAAGCCGTGCGTTCGGCATCCCTCCCGGCATTTATGGTCCGAGATTCGTTACCACAAGTATTCATCAACTTCTATCCTAAAATCGCCAAACAAATTGGGAGATTTTCCGTTCGTCCCCTGGCGTGGCCCTTGCCCTATCGATCAGGCAAATGGCCCGGCACACGTTTCTTCGCGCGCGCCACGGCTTCCGCAACGAGGCGGACGCAGTCGTTCAGGTCCGGCACCTGCTGGAAGCTCCCGCCCTCCGTATCCGTAGCGGGCGGTTCGACGGCGGCGAACGCCTCGGCCAGGGCCTCGGCGTTTCCCGGCTCCACCACGATCCCGGTTTCGCCGTGCCGGTTGATCCACGCTGTGCCCGAGCCGGGAATGCTGGTGCTGATGCACGGCTTGCCTAGGGCCATGGCCTCAAGTAGCACGATTCCGAACGCCTCGGTGCGCTCCACCGAAGGGAGGCAGAATGCCTTGCATCCTGCCATCAAGGCCCAATAATCCGCGTTGTCCACATGCCCGGGGCAGCGGACCAGTCCGCACAGACCCTCACGCTCGATCAGCCGCAGGATGTCCCGCCGGGTCTCGCCTTCGCCCGCGATGACGTACCGCAGTTCGGGGAGGCGGCCCTTGGCTAGGCGGGCGGCCCGGATGAGGTGCTCGAAGCCCTTGTAGTGGGCAAATCGCCCGGCGGCGTAAATGTACTCGGCGTCGGCGTCACCGAGGAACCGCTCCTTCGCCGCCGCGACGTCCGCTGCGGAGCAGGCGGGCATGCGCCCGGGGTCGATGGCCAGGGGGATGACCGTGCACTTGTCGCGAAAGGGCCGCAGGGGGAGGCTGTGCTCCAGATAGGGCGGGGAGGTGGCGATGATCTCGGCGGCTCGGCTGAGAAGCGCCCGTTCGAACAGGGCGTAGGCCGTGTAGGCGGCCCGGTGGAGCCGCTTTTGCGCGGGGAAGATGACGTCGGAGTGCCAGTAGGCGATGAGAGGACAGGGGAGGCGCAGCAGCAGTGGCCAGAAGCCCGAGACGTTGGGCATGTGGACCAGCACGGCGTCCGGTCTGAACGTGCGCAGGGCTCGGCGCAGATGGAGCAAATAGGTCGGCGCCACCGGAGAGTACATCACTTCGCCGTGGCTTGGCACGCGCACCACCCGTCCCATGGAACCCGTCAGCTCCTTGGGCTCGGTGCGATGGAACCGGTGCGCCAGGACCATGTTCCCGTGCCCTTGGGCGACTAGGCCGTGGGACAGGTCTCGAACAAAGGTCTCGATTCCCCCCGGTGCCGGGGGGTAGTACTTGGCCAGTTGGAGGATGCGCACGGTGGGTTAGCCCCCGACGAGATTGCTCATCTCGAAGATGGGCAGCATGATAGCCATTACCACGAAGCCTACCATGCCGCCAAGCAGCAGGATCATCAGCGGTTCCATCAGCGAGGTCAGCATCTGGAGCTTGACGCTCACCTTGCTCTCGCAGTCGTCGGCCACGATCAGCAGCATCTCGTCCAGCCGCCCGCTCTGCTCGCCGGCGGAGATCATCTGCACCGCAGCGTGTTCGAATATGCGGGACGCCTCCAGCGGCCCGGAGAGCAGCTTGCCTTCCTGGACATCCTCGTAAACCTGGCCGACTACGGCCTTCATGGCGGTGTTGCCGGATACGCTACGGATGATGTCCAGGGAGTTGAGCAGGGACACGCCGTTCTTGAGTAGCATGCCCAAGGTTTTTGAAAAGCGCCCGACGGCCAGGAGGCGGATGATGCCGCCCAGGATCGGCGTCCTGAGTAAGGCAGCGTCGAAAAAGGCGCGGCCCCGTTCCGTCTTGCGGAACCGGTTGGCCCCGACGAGCGCTGCCAGGAGCAGACCCAGCAAAATAAGGCCGTTGTGGCGTACCATGTCGCTGGTGGCGATGAGAATCTGGGTGGGCAGAGGGAGCTCGCGGCCCATGTCGAAGAAAATTTCCGTGACCTTGGGGACGACGAAGGAGAGCAGGAAAACCACTACGCAGCAGCCGACGATCATCATCAGGATCGGATAGGCCAGGGTGGCCTGCAACTTGCGCCGGAGGGCCAGCTGCTGGTCGATGTGGTCGGCCAGCCGCTCCATGACGATGTCCAGAGTGCCGGAGTTCTCCCCGGCGCGGACCATGGTGACGAAGGTGGTATTGAAGAGGCGCGGATAGTTGGAAAAGGCGCTGGCGAGGTCCCGGCCCTCGCGGATGCTTTCGCGAATGTCGGACACGACTCGGTTCAGTTCGCTCTGGCGCGCGTCGCCCTTGGCGATGGCGTCGAGCGCCTTGTCTAGGGGGAGGTCCGCCTTTAGTAGTGTGGCCAGTTGCCGGATGGTGGCGGCGATGGAGTCGCGGGAGACACGGCGGAAGAGGTGCAACTGTCGGCTCAGCGGCGCGGTGTGTTGCGACTTGCCTGATCTCGATTTTTCCTCAATCAAATCGATTGGATACAGCCCGTCAGCGCGAAGCCTCCTTCCCGCCTGAGTTCGATTGGCGGCTTCGAGGAGGCCTTTCTTGACCTTGCCGTTCTTGAGGGCCGCTTTGTAGCTGAAGACGGGCATGTCTGATTACTGCTCGGTTTCTGGTGTCTCTTTCTTCTGCTCCAGCTCGGCTTCGTATATGGCCAGGCGCTGGATGAGGCGGCGGATGCGCGCCTCCTGCTTGGAACGGTCGATGTCCATAAGTAGAATCTTTACGAAGAGCATGAGGATGGCAATAAAAAAAAGAAATGCGGGCGGGTAGGATACGCCTAGGAGGTGGATGGCCTTGTCCGATATTTGCGGGAAAATGCTGAAGACCAGGATGCCCAGGCAGACGGTCAGCCACCAGAACGCGTACCGGATGTACAGCGAATTTTTGCGGATTAGATAAAGGATGATGACGACGGCGGCTATTCCGCATGCTCCCGTGGTCAGATTATACGATATCATTGTCTCCGGGTCATTCCGTTGTGGCTGAGGGAAAGAATGATGCTGTAGGCCATGTACATGGCCACAGAATACCATGAGTTGAATATCCGCGATTTTCCGTCCGGCCGGGAATTCATGCATACGCTCTTTTCCACCACTTTCATCCTGGCTTGGCGGAGCAGCAGGAGAATGCCGATGTCCTGGTAATCCAGATTGGAAGCCTGCGGGCTGGCGACGATCTCCATGCCGGTTCGTGAGTAGGCCCGGAACCCGGAGGTAAGATCCTGCAGGGGGAGCCCGGAGATGACGCGGAACAGCATCCAGGCGATCCTTCTGGCGCGACTGCCTCTGGAGGGGCAGGACCCGATAACCAGAGCTGCGCCCTCCTTCTCCTGATATTCCAGCAGGGCACTAATGCCTGCCGCATCGTGCTGGCCATCGGCGTCGATGGTAACCGTTCGCTGGAAGCCATGCTTGAGGGCGTAACGAATCCCGGTCTGCGTTGCCCCCCATGCGCCGAGCTGCGAGGCAAGGGGCAGGACCCTGGCGCCGCTTGCGCGGGCGATGGCCGCAGTGGCGTCGGTACTGGCGTCGTCCACCACCACGATGGGCAGCGAGGTCAAAGAGGCTATATTCGCTATCGTCTTTGCGATATTGACTGCTTCATTGAAAGCTGGCATGACGACGATGGCTCTGGTGTCCGCTTGCATTGTTTCCTCAATAAAGTCCAATATGACACTTTATCAAATATATTATTTGCGCGCAATTTAAACCTGTTCTGGCGGATGGCGCCATTTGGGCGACCTGTCGGGGAACAAACGCCTTTGGGGAGGCTGACGCAGGGTGTCCTCTTCGACCGTTTCCGTTTTTGTGGATGGACTGCCACTCATGGCCGTCCATACCGGCATAGCCCGCTACCTGAAGGGGATCTATGCGAATATACGGCCCGACGAAGCCGAGGTGGCCTATGTCCTGCCGGGCAGCGTTCGCGCCCGGCCGCCGACCGGAGCGGCCAGGGGCAGCAAACTGGACGCCCTGCTCTCCCTGCATCCCCGATTCGTGTACCTGATGCGTTGTCTGCAATGGACGGCCTACGAGTGCTACCTGTCCCGCGCGGCCCGACTCAGAGGCGTCGATGTGGTGCACGAGAGCTTCTACACTCCCGTTCGGCTGCGCGGTGCAGCGCGTCAAGTCTTCACCCTGCACGACCTGTCTCTGGTCAAGTATCCGCGCACGCACTCGCTTGACCGGCGGCTGTTTTTTGATCGGTATTTTCACTCCCGGCTGGCCGAGGCAGATCAGATCATCGTGCCGTCCCGCTTCATAGCGGAGGAGCTGCTGGACTACGCAGGCCTGGACGAAAGCCGGGTCTCTGTCATCCACGAAGGCGTGGGTGAATGCTTTTTCCAGAGATCCGGGGAACAAGTGGCCGGGGCGTTGGCCCGATACGGCCTGCCGCCGAGGTACATGCTCTTCGTGGGCACCTTGGAGCCGCGCAAGAACCTTCCTGTTCTGCTTCGTGCCATGGCCCGGACGCGTACGGATCTGCCGCTGGTGGTGGTCGGTTGGGGCGGTTGGGGCGATCCCGGTTTCCAGGAAGAACTGCAACGGCTGCGCCTGCGTGACCGGGTGTTCCTCCCCGGCTATCTCGACGACGAAACCCTGGCCGCCCTCTACTCCGGGGCCACCGCGTTTGTTTATCCCAGCCTGTACGAGGGGTTCGGGTTGCCCGCGCTGGAGGCCATGGCCTGCGGTTGCCCTGTGCTATGCTCCGGCGTGGCCAGTCTGCCGGAGGTTGCGGGCGGCGCGGCCTTGCTGGCCGAGCCGGGCGATCCGGAGCAGTGGGCGCACAACATGGACGCGATTGCGTACAACACCGAACTGCGCGGGCAACTGGTCCGTGCGGGACGGGAGCGGGCCTCGTGCTTTTCCTGGCGCCGGGCCGCCGAGGAAACGCTGGGCCTGTTTCATCGGGTGGCCGCCCGCTAGAGCCTTTTACTCTTGAAATAGCCCATGAAAGAACTGCATGCTTTGCTCGTGAGTATAGCAAGGACAGTGTTGTCCGGTTAAGCAGTATAGCTCAGTAGCCTGTAATCGTTTTTAAAGTTGTAATGGATGGCGTCGGGTGGTTTGAAGATGTCCTCCATTTTCCGCCGATCAAAGAGGTTGACCTGGAGCAGCTGGAACATCTGCTGGAGACTGAAGGCGATGCTGGACTTGAACTTGAGCCAGGCCGGGATGAGATAGGCGATCATGGTCACATGGATCTGACTCAGAACGGCGTTCTCCGAGGTACCGACAAAGGATTTGAGGCGAAGATTCTGCTTGATGAGCCGGAAGAACGTCTCGATCTGCCAGCGCTCCTTGTAGATGTCGGCGATGGTCTTGGCCGAGAAGTCGAAGTGATTTATCAGGAATTCATAGAACTTACCTGCTTTTTGATCTCTATAGCCTACCCGCCGAAGGCGCAGCTCCTTGTCTTGGCTGGAGACGACAACCACATGGTCGGAGGTGACGCCGGTGCTTTTCCGAACCGGGTTTCGTTTGAGCACTTTGTACACAGCGTTGGTCCTGAGCCGGGTAACGAAGAACAGCCCCGAGGCGCGGAGGGTCCGAAACCAGGAATACTTGATGTAGGTTTTGCCGAAAAGGGCGATGGACCCCTTGGGGAGCCTGAGCATCTTGACCGTCTTGGAGTCATGATGTCGGGCGTTGGTGACACGGACGAAGACAGGCAGGTACCCGTCGTGATCAATTTGATGACCGAGGAATCGAAGCTGTAGAGCTTGGCCTTGAAGCGGAACTTATGCCCGGGGCCACGGACGAGCACGCTGGTAGAGCTTGCCGAAAATCGCCTGGAAGAACTCCGCTGGCCGCTTGGAGTTGGCATCGGCAAAGGTCGAGCGGGCCACGCTGCGCAGCGCAAGATGATACATTTGCCTGATGTTGGCTCCCAGGCTGCGGATGCCGTCACGCATGCTTCGGCGACTGGCGAGGTGTACGAAGAGCAGGCAGACGAACTGGCTCCACCGGGAAAAACTCCAGAAGGCCCTGCCAGTACTGTGTTTTTTGGCCAGAGCTTCGAATTCAGCCCGAGGGATCAGGGATAGCACTTGATGAAAGATTGTGTTCCCATGGGCGATGTCCGAAATATCCTTTTTGTGCAGTTGGTTAGGCATCATCTGCATATCATAAAAAGAGGAGAATTCGGACCTTTTTCTTTTCGAGGGGCTGTCAACCATGTCCATCAAATTACCTTCGCCTGGAAAGTGAACGTTCATGCGGGGATACACGGATACCACGGGTTTTAACCGGACAGCAATGGCTTGAGGCAGAAACTGTCAACGCATATCGCTGAATAGAGTGAAATGGGTGATCTTATCTGTCATATAAATTTCGCTTGTCCCCCGTTTCAAATTCGTGTAAACACTCCTTCCCCGGCCGGGATTGTCGGCCGTGGGCGGCGTTACCC
>JAZHDH010000231.1:0-2879 GCA_036584335.1 Pseudodesulfovibrio sp.
GGCGTCTGTGTGCTGGGATCGTCAAGGCAGCCTCCTTTTGAGTCGGTGCGTTGACCGAGTATGGCACAAAGAAACAGTTTAGACAATCTCGTGACTACACTATCCAGTCACCCCCCTCTTCGCGACGGCCTGTCGCACATGTCGCAATGCGACAGATGCGACATATGTGTCGCGCCTTAACCGTCGCATGCGACACTATAGCCAACGATACGCATTCCCCCTTGAAAAGTTTAGAGTTTTTATAACCATTAGATTCTGCGGAATATAATGGGAATACAGAAAAGCTGGCACGGCTGTTGCTTCAGGACGGACAACTGTGACCGATTCTCGAGCCACTCAAACACCCAAGGGGGGGAACAATGTTTGACAAGAACGTGACCAAGGTTGTTCAGGATTGCATTCTCGACAGCGGCATCCAGGCGAAGGTCGTGGCCGAGAAGATCAACAAGCCCTATTCCACGCTGATGCGCGAGATCAACCCCTTCGACACCAGCGCCAAGCTCGGGGCCGAGACCCTGCTGGAGATCATGAAGGTGACATCCGACATCCGTCCGTTGCAGTTCATGGCCACCGAGATGGGCTATTCCCTGACCGGACTGGCGTAAGACCCCGCCAAAACGATCCGCGAAAAAGGCCGGGGCACATGCTCCCGGCCTTTTCTTCTGTCTTCCGCCCGGGAAAATCATGGCAATTTGTCCTGTCTCGCGTACCATGGCCGCAAGAGGACAAATCAGCAACGCGCACCGCCATGGCCGAGTACCGCCCCACTCCCGCCGACACTCCGCTGAGCCGCAGGGCCGCATGGCCGCTGACGGCCATCATCGCCGCCGTCGTCCTCGCCTTCGCCCTGGCGATCATCGGTTTCAACGCCCACCGCCTGGGCGGCCAGCTCGACGACAAGATCGACGCCATGGCCAAGCTGGCCGGGACCAGCCTGGCCTCGGCCGTCTGGCAGGTGGACCACGCCTCGGCCCGCGACTTCATCGACGCCGTGATCCAGGACCCCGACGTGGCCTTCGCCCAGGTGGTCACCGGGCGCGAGATCATGGCCGCCCGCTCCAAAGGCGAATACGCCGACAAACCCTTCTCCTTCTTCAAGGGCAGCCGGGGATTCCTGGTGCGCACCGTGGAAATCCGCAAATTCGGCGACTGGATCGGCTCCTTCAACCTGGCCGTGTCCAAACGCCACTTCCATTCGGAAATCCTGATCAACGCCACCACCACCCTCTCGCTGGCCCTGCTGCTGACCCTGGCCATCACCCGCGCCATCTTCACCCGCGCCCGCACCTATCTGTTCACGCCCCTCAAGCGGCTGGAGCAGGCGGCCACGGCCATCGCGGACGGCGACCTGGACGCGCCCATCGACACCGGCCTGCCCGGTGAATTGGGACGCCTGGCCCGGGTCCTGGACGACATGCGCCAGTCCGTCCGCGCCCTGGTCGGCGACCTCAAGGACGCCAACGCCAAGCTCAAGCGCCACCGCAACCGGCTCGAGGAGACCATCCGCGAACGCACCGAGGAGCTCAACGACAAGAACGCCTCCCTGAACCAGGCCCTGACCGACATCCGCCAGGCCAAGCAGGAGGCCGACGTGGCCAACCTGGCCAAAAGCCGCTTCCTGGCGAGCATGAGCCACGAAATCCGCACGCCCATGAACGCCATCCTGGGCATGGCCGACATCCTCTGGGAAACCGACCTGACCGGGGAGCAGCAACGATACGTCCGGGTCTTCCGCACCGCGGGCGAGAACCTGCTCGCCATCCTCGACGACATCCTCGACCTCTCGCGCATCGAGGCGGGGCGGCTGCACCTGGAGGAGACCTCCTTCGGCCTCGCCGAAACCGTGAACCGCGCCCTGGCCATCATCGAACCCAAGGCCGCCGAAAAAGGGCTGCGCTTCACCCACTGCGTGGCGCCGGGCGTGCCCGACCGATTGCGCGGCGACCCCAACCGACTCTCCCAGGTGCTGATCAATCTCCTGGACAACGCGGTCAAGTTCACCTCCCGGGGGACGGTGCACCTGGAGGTGGAGACGGCCCCGGGCGGCACCCAGACCCCCCGGCTCCAGTTTTCGGTGACGGATACCGGCTCCGGCATCCCGCCCGGCAAGCTCGAAGCCATCTTCGACGCCTTCACCCAGGCCGACGACTCCACCACCCGCGAATTCGGCGGCACGGGCCTGGGGCTGGCCATCAGCCGCCAACTGGTGGAGATGATGCACGGCCGCATCTGGGTGGAGAGCACGCCGGGCAAGGGATCAGCCTTCCACTTCACCGCCCGCTTCCAGGCCGACGCCGTCCCTCCGGCCCCGCGCCCCCGCCCGGCCGCCCCGGGGGACGACGCCCCGCTGCCGGAAATCCACATCCTCATGGTCGAGGACTCCAAGTACAACGCCTTCGTGATCCAGACCTACCTCAAGGACACGCCCTGCCGCCTGACCGTGGCCGAAAATGGGCGCGAGGGCCTCGCCGCCTTCAGCGAATCCGGGGCCGACCTGGTGCTCATGGACATCCAGATGCCGGACATGGACGGATACGAGGCCATGCGCGCCATCCGCCGGTGGGAGGCCGAAAAGGGCCTGCCGCGCACGCCCATCGTGGCCCTCACCGCCCACGCCCTCCAGGAGGAGGCGGACCGCTGCCTGGCGGCCGGAGCCGACGTCCACCTGCCCAAACCGGTCAAGAAAAGCGCGCTGTTCGGGGTGATCCGCCAGTTGATCGGCCGCCCCGACGCCCGAGGCTGAGCCCGCGATGGGAGATAAGTGATGGATACAACGGTGTTGATTACCATCCATAGTGGGGGCTTCTCCAGAAAATCCAATAGGCTTGAGTATCTCGAGGCAGCTTGTGCCTTACATCCAGACATTTTGGAGGTGGATG
>JAZHDH010000232.1:0-15305 GCA_036584335.1 Pseudodesulfovibrio sp.
CGATGGCCAGGTTGTTGCCGGTGTCCACGTTGTTCTGCATGCCCTGGTGCAGGGTGCCGGGCACCTTGTCGCGCGGGCGCAGGCTCTTCATGTGGGCCATGACCGCCGGGATGTCGATGCCCATGGGGCAGGCGTAGGCGCAGCGGCCGCATCCGGTGCACAACCAGGGGAAGTTGGAATCGACCACCTCGTCCACCCGCCCGTAGGCGAGCAGGCGCATCACTTTGCGGGTGTCCCATCCCTCCATGCCGGGGGTGCCGGTGATGGGGCACCCGCCCGAGCAGACGCCGCACACCATGCAGGCGCTGAAATCGAACTTGTCGAGAAATTCCCTCACGTCGGCTTCCATTGGCTTCACACATGCCGTTTCCATGGCTTACTCCTTGCGCGCCGCACCGCAGCCGCGCCGTCCGGTCCGGTTTCTGGTCCAATGCCTTGTCTTTCCGGCGACTCCGGGGGAGGGGTGCGCCCCCGGAGCCGCCCTGCATGTCGGACCCTGCCCGCGTTTCCGGACGGGAAACGCCCTGTGACGGCTAGAGCCCGACGTTCTTGAGATCTTCTCCCAGATACTCCCGCTCGTTTTCGCCCAGCATGCCCAGGGACAGGCAGATCAGCGTCCACAGGTGCACCACCGGGAATCCGGCCCCGGAATGCTCGCTCAGGTCGTGGATCTGCGAGTGGCAGTTGTGGCACGGGGCGATGCAGTAGTCCGCCTTGGTCCGGAGAATCTGTTCGAGCTTGACGCGGCCATAGGCGCGCCGCTGCTCCGTGAACCCGGACTGGAGAAACCCGCCGCCCCCGCCGCAACAATAGTTGTTGGACTTGTTGGGCCACATGTCGATGAAGTGCTCCTCGCCCACCACGGACCGCACCACGAAGCGCAGGTCTTCGGCCACCGGGTCGCGCAGCGACTTGCGCACCAGCTGGCAGGGGTCCTGGACCGTGAAGGTCACGCCCAGATCCTTGTTCCAGTCGGAATTGACCGGCAGCTTGCCCTCGCGAATCCAGCGGGCGTAAAGGCGAATGATGCTCTCCATTTCAAACTCATGCTCGATGTTGAACCTCTGCAATCCGGCCCGGACTGCGTAGAACTCGTGTCCTCACTCCGTGTTGAGCCAGACCTTGCACCCAAGGTCGTCCACCGCCTTGGCCTTGTTCCGGACCACCGCCTCCCAGGCCTCGTCGTCCGCCAGGAACATGCAGTAATTCTCGGCGGCCCAGCCCACGCTGCCGTAGGTCCAGTCCGCGCCCACCATGCTCAGAATCTTCCACAGGGGGACCATCTCGTCGGGCTCGGTGACCGGCTCGCGCGAGTTCTGGTTCAGGAAGTAGTAGGCCCCCTTCCGGTCGATGGACACCTGGAGGTTCTCCTGCCCGGGCTGCGTCTCGCGGACTTCCTCCAGCACGTCCTGAACCACGAAGGTGAAGTCCTCGCTGGACGCGCCCATGGCGCTGTTGGTCGGAGTCCCCAGGGCCTTTTCACAGGACCCCAGGATGCCCTTGGGCCGCTCCTCCCTCGGCCAGAACTGGCGGCAATGGTAGACCAGCTGAGGGATGTCCACCTGCATCGGGCAGGCATGGACGCAACGGCGGCACATGGTGCACAGCCAGACCCAGGGGGTCGACCGAATGGCCTCCTCCTGGCCCAGCAGCGCCAGGCGGAGGAATTTGCGGGGGTCCATGCCTTCCATCCCGGTGGCCGGACACCCGGCGGCGCAGGCCCCGCAGGTGAGGCACATGTTCAGGTTGCCGCCATCGGGCAGCAGTTCCTTGACCTTGTTCATCAATGCAGACTGCTTCGGCTCCAGCAGCAATGCGGCTTCGCCCATGGTCCGCTCCTTCCGGCATTCGCCGTTGGAGTCTCCGGGAGCCGGGGGCTCCCGGAGACAGGGTTGTCCTTCCCGGGGAGATCTCGTCGGCCGTCAGCGCCCTAGACCCTGGCCTCCGCCTCGACCACCTTGCCGGTCTGGTCGTACATCAGGCCGCAACGCAGGTCGAAATGACGGTTGACGCTCATGGTCAGGCACGGCGCGTTGAGCGCCACCTGGGTCACGGTGGACCCGAGGAACGCCTTTTCCGGATCGCTCTCCCGGGAGTGGTGCGCCATGACGATCAGGTCCGCCCCGACCTGCTGCCCCATGCGCAGGATTTCCATGGACGGCTTGCCCCGGCAGGCCTCGAAGCTGCAGGCGGCGATGCCATCCAGACGCGGACGGTAGACGCTTTCCAGACGGCCGACGATCTCGCCGTGGCTCTCGGGTCCCTCGGCCACGTGCATGACGGTCAGCCCCGCCTTGTACTGCCGGGCCATCTGACCGCCGTAGCTCACGGCGCACTCGGCCTGGTCCGAGAAGTCGGTGGCCACCAGGATGTTGGTGAACAACGGATCCTTGCAGGTCACGTCCTTGTGCACGATCATCACCGGGCAGCGGGCCTTCTGGCTGACGCGCTCGAGCGTGCTGCCCGCCATGCCCCACATCTGGGAGCGGGTCTCCTCGTATTCCCGGGTGTGCGGCCCCATGACGATGAGGTCGGTATTCTTGGCCCGCGCCAGGCGCAGGATCTCGTTGTGCGGAATGCCGGGCACGACCAGGATCTGCGCATCCGCAATGCCCTGAAGCAGCGGACCATAGCTTTCCGCGATCCGCTCCTTGAGGCGCGCGGTTTCGCCCGAAGGCTCCAGGGTCTCGATGGAGCCCCATCCCTGCGCCATGCCCGCCACATGCACCAGGTAGAGCTTGGACTCGAACTTGCGGGCGAATTCCATGGCCGCCTGAACCGCGCAATCCTCGATGCCGGTCGGCGTGACGCCGACGATGATGTCCTTAAACATGACGTTCCTCCTTGCTGGGGGTTTCCTTCCTTTCTTCCGCCACTTCGCCGCCTTCGGCCTGGGCCGCCCGGACCCGCGCCCTGTCGGCCAGCTTGCGCCGCGTCCCCGGCGGCACGGTCAGATTCTTCTCCAGGAGCAGGTCGGCATCGTCCAGTCCGAACGCCAGCCCCATGAGCTGGGTCAGATAGAGGATGGGCATGGACCGGGCTCCCTGCCTGCGCGCCTGCGCCTGGTACGCCTCCAGATTCATCTGGCACAGCGGGCAGACCGTGACGATGACGTCGGCCCGCCGGGCGCTCTTGAGAATGGCCGTCACCGACTGCAGGGCCACCTCCGGGTGCCCCACCATCAGCGACGCGCCGCAACACTTGTTGGAGTGGTCCCAGGCGTGGACCTCGGCCCCGAGCCCCGCGAGGATGCCGTTCATGGACACCGGATCGCGGGGATCGTCGAACACCGCGTACGGCCGCAGTATCTGGCAGCCGTAGTAGGGGGCGACCTTCAGGCCCGAGAGGTTTTCGCTGACCTTCTGGGCGATGACCTTCGCCCCGATGTCGTTGATCAGCACGTCGAGGATGTGCCGGACCCGGACCCCGCCCGAATAGGTCAGGCCCGACGCCAGCAACACCTCGTTGACGTTGGCGTGCAGCCGCCGGTCGCCCGTGACCTCGCGGTTGACCCGCAGCAGGTTCAGGTAGCAGGCCGAACACGGGGCGATGACGTCCAGGCCGCCCAGTTCCTTTTCGGCGATGGCCAGGTTGCGCGCGGGCAGCGCGTAGCCCATCAGCCGACTGACGGGTTCGGCCGCGCTTGCGCCGCAGCAGGTCCAGTCCGGAATCTCCGCCAACTCGACGCCCAGGTGGGCCAGGACCGCCCGGGTGGAGACGTCGAACTCCACCGCGCTCTCGGTCAGCGAGCATCCGGGATAGTATGCGTACCTCATGGCCTTCCCTCCATCTCCCGCGCCTTGGCGAACATCGGCCGCAGCACGGCGCCCTGCCCGCCGCCAGGCAGGTGCATCTTGCCCTTGCGCAGCATCTGCAGGCTCAGGGGCAGGAACCTGAACGGCAGGAACGGGTTGTCCAGCCGCCGCAGGAAATAGCCGCTCATCATGCCCGTCTCCTGCACCCGGCCGTGGGCCTCCACGTTGTCCATGAACGCCCGGTAGAACGCGCCGTCGCGGCGGCCCCGGGGGGTGAGCATGGCCAGCCGCTTGAGCGAGGCCATGGCCGAGGTCAGCTTCAGCCCGCGCGGACAGCGCAGGGTGCAGGTGTAGCAGGACGAACACATCCAGTAGGTGTGGCTGTTCAGTATCTCGTCGATCATGCCGAACTGGATCATCCGCCACATGGCGCGCGGCGAGATGTCCATGGCGAACCCGTTGGGGCACGACGCCGTGCATGTGCCGCACTGCATGCAGGCCGCCACCTCCTCCCTCAGGCCGGAGAGAACCAGCCCGTACTCGTCGTCTGACGGAGACCATGTCGGTCGGACAGTTTCACTCATGGCGTTGCTCCTTCTTGGTTGCGGTTCACGCCGGTTCTTCGAGGGCCGCGTCGATGACGGCCAGCATCGGGCCGTCGTGGAACCCCTTGAGCACCGTGGCGCTATTGGGGCAAACTGCGGCGCACGCGCCGCACCCCTGGCACAGGATCTCGTCCACGCGGATCTGGCCGCGCTCCATGTCCACCACGCGTGCGCCGTACGGGCAGGCCGCCACGCACGCCTGGCAAAGCGAACACAGGGAATGACGCACCGAGGCGACCACGGTCTCGCGGGCTATGGACTCCGCATTGAGGATGCGCAGCGCCCGCTGGGCCGCCGCCTTGGCCGAAGCCACGGCCTCGCCCATGCGCCGGGGTCCCAGCCCCGTGCCGCAGGCGAAGATGCCCTGCTTGAGGAAGTCCACGGGCCGCCACTTGTAGTCCGCTTCGCGGTAGAAACCGTCCTCGTTGACCTCCACGCCGAACACCTCCAGCAGGTCCTCGACGTCGTTCGGCTCCATGCCGCTGGAAAGCGACAGGATGTCCGCCCGGATGACCACGTTCTCCCGCAGGATGGGATCGCGGGCCGTGATCACGGGCTTGCCTTCCTCGAACGCCACCTTGGGCGGATCGTCCTTGTCGTAGCGGATGAAGATGGCTCCGGCCCGGCGCGCCTGCGTATAGTAGCTTTCCAGGAAGCCGGGCATCATGATGTCGCGGTAGAAGACGTAGACGGGCAGGTCCGGATTGCGCTCCTTGAGGGCGAGCACGTTCTTGACCATCTCCGGGCAGCAGACCCGGCTGCAATAGGGCCGGTCCTCGCCCCGCCCGCGCCAGCACTGGATCATGGCCACGGCGGAAAGCGCGACCGCGTCGAGCTTGCCGGTGGCGATCCGCTCCTCCAGCGCCAGGTGGGTCATGACCGACGGATGCACGCACAGGCCGCTCTCGTAGACCTTGGCCTCGTGCGCGCCCGTGGCCAGGATGGTCACGCCATGCTCCAGGGGGAAGACCCCGTCCGGGCTGGCGATGGCCGAGCGGAAGTGGCCCGCCACCCCGCGCGAAAGCACCACACGCGAATCCCGGAAGACCTTGATGTTCGGATGCTTATTGACCTGGGCCGCCAGCTCGTCCATGAACCGGCGCGGGTCGGAGCCGTCGAGCTGGGTGTGCAGCCGCATGGCCATGCCGCCCAGCTCCTCCTCGGCCTCCACCAGGCAGACGCCGTACCCCTGGTCCGCGATGGCCATGGCGGCGGTCATGCCCGCCAGCCCGCCGCCCACCACCAGGGCCGAACGGGCCACGTCGACCATGACCGGCGGCGGCGTGGGGTCCACCCCCTGCAACCGGGCCACGGCCGTGGCCAGGGAGGCGTAGATTTCCTTGTCCACCGCCGCTCCGTCGCTTTCGCCCTTGCCGCCGAAGGTCGCGGTGTAGATGTCCACCACGTCCATCAGCGCGGGGTTGAGGCCGATGGTCCGGCCCAGCTCCTTGAGACGCGGGATGTAGGCGTAGGGCATGCACGCGCCGATGACGATGCGGTTGGGCTTGAACTCCCGGGCGGCCGCCTCGATATCGGCCCACCCCTGCGGGGTGCAGGCGCTGCCCACGGTGGTCACCTTGCACACCGAATGCACCCGGGCCATGCGCTGCCCCAGCCCTTCGAGGTCCACGGTCCGCTCCAGGGTGGGGCAGGACGTACAGACGGCCACGAGGGTGCGGGGCGTTTCGCGCGACACATCCGGGTACTGCGGCTCGGGTTCGGCCGCGATGCCCGCCAGCACGTCGTAGGCCTTGATGATGCGCGAGGCGGCCTGGGCCGCGGCCCCGGCCTGGATCACGGAATCGGAGATGTCCTTGGGCTCGCCGAAGGCTCCGGCCGCGAACACGCCCACCGCACTGGTGCGCTCGGGCGAATAGGGCCGGGTGTCCACGAAACCCCACGAATTGAGGTCCGCGCCGACCATTTCCGCCAGCCGGTCCGTGCCCTTGGGCGGCCGCGCACCCACCGCGAGCACGACCATGTCGTAGACCTCGGATCGCAGCTCGCCCAGGTCGTCCAGGTATTCCAACCGGATGCCTCCGCCCTCGTCGGCCGGGCTCAGGGAATGGGGACGGCTGCGCACGAAGCGCACGCCCGCCTCCTCGGCGTGGTTGCGATAGCGCTGGTAGTCCTTTCCCGTGGTGCGCATGTCCATGTAGAAGATGGAGGATTGCACGGCCCCGCCCGTGGTCTTCTTGGCGAGCATGGCCTCCTTGATGGAGAACATGCAGCAGATGCCGGTGCAAAAATCCGCGTTCTTCTGCACGTCGCGCGAGCCCACGCACTGGAGCCAGGCGATGGATTCAACCGGCTTGCCGTCGCCCGGGCGCAGCAGCCTGCCCCCGGTGGGGCCGGTGCCGCTGAGCAGCCGTTCGAACTCCACGGCGGTGAGCACGGCCGGGTGCCCGCGCAGCCACACGTCCGCCCCGCCCTCGGGGTCCGACGCCGGGTCGTAGCACTCGAATCCGCCCGCCAGGATCACCGCCCCGACCTCCAGCTTGACCGTGGTGTCGGACATGATGCGCACGTACAGCTTGTCCAGCCAGGGGACGAACGCCCTGGGCTTGAGCGGCTTGGTCAGATGTTCGCGCGCGCCCTGCGTGACCAGGCCGGCGGCGGTTTCGGCCCCGGCCGGGTCCGCCAGCACGACCACGGGCAGGCCGGGGTGCAGCTCGTGGCAGCGGGTCAGGACGCGCTCGGGGTCCATGTCCCCCGTGTCCAGACCGAGCAGCACCAGCCGGTAGCGGTCGGACTCGGCGAGCATGTCCACGGCCTCGCTGCCGCTCTGCGTGAAGTGCAGGGGGAAGTTCGATTCGCCCAGGCTCTCCTCCATCATGGCGCGCACGGCCGGATCGCCGTCCACCACCAGGATGTGGAAGTCCCGGCGCTCCTCGAACTTGAAGTCGATGGCCCCGGTGGGGCACGCCTCGTGGCACTTCCAGCACCGCTGGCAGTTGTCCAGGTCGAGGACGTAGTGGTTGGGAATGGCGTGGGGCACGGGCAGGTAAATGGCCGCGCGCTTGGTCAATCCCGCGTTGAATTCGCTGTCCACCCGCACCGGGCAGACCTCGGAACAGATGCCGCAGCTGATGCACTTGGTCGGGTCCACCAGGGGCGAAGTGCGATTGAGAGAAACCAGGAACTTGCCCGGCTCGCCCTCGATGGCCGCCACCTCCGAGGAGAGGATCAGGTCGATGTTGTCGTGGAACAGTCCCTTGCGCAGACAGTACTGGCTGGACGAATCCCGCGACATCAGCGGCAGCATCCGGCACATGCCGCAGTGGTCGGTGGGGAACTGGTGGTCGAGCTGGCTGAGAATGCCGCCATGGCTCGGACGGCGATCGACGAGCGCGACCTTGTGGCCGGTCACGGCCAGGTCCAGGGCGGCGCGGATGCCGCCGATGCCCGCCCCCACCACCAATGCTCCGTATTGCTTCCTCATAACGTCCTCCCGGAACTCGGCCCGGTCATCAGGCCATGTGCGAAACCGTCTCCTGGAACTCGTCTTCCTTGAACACCGAGAGCGGCGGGGCCTCGTCCAGGCTCCTGCCCGGCACGTAGTCGAAGCTCTCCTGGGTGCGCGCCGCCACCGTGCGGAACAGCTCCATCACCGGAATGTCGTTGGGACAGGCGTTGGAACACTGGCCGCAACCCACGCAGGCCATGGACATGTGGGCCATGCGCGTCAGGTGGTAGAAGATGGTGTCCGTGGGCATCTTGAGGCTGCCCTTGCGCTTGGCCCAGCCCATGTACTGCCACGGCTTGTGCTCGAACACGTCGGTGTTGAACACGCACTCCTTGCAGTAGCAGACCGGGCAGGCCACCCGGCAGTTGTAACAGTTGACGCAGCCCGACAGGTATTCGGACAGGTCGGTCAGGGTGCCGGTCACGGCCTTGGTCTCCGCGATCATGGCGTCACGCCGTTCGGTGCGGGCCTTGATCAGGGATTCCAGGACCGGGGCGCGACTGTCGGCGGCCATGTCCGGCAGGCCGAGGTCGTTCAGCAGGGCCTCGCCCCGGGCGCTGTCGGCCAGGATGGGAATGGCGGCGTGCAGGTCCGCGCCCGCCAGGCCCAGAATCAGGTCCGCGTTGGCCGGGGCCGGATACTCGCAGGCGCGGCAGGCGGACGCGATGTCCACGCCGTTCACCCCGGTCTCGCCCGCCCCGCCGTGCGCCCCGTGAAAGGCCAGGGTGGCCTCGAAGGGATCGCGGCCGGAAAGGAAGGCCCGGTAGTCGGTATTGTTGTAGGCGCCCATACAGTCCACGCCGACGATGATCACGTCGTCCAGGCTGCCCTGGTTGAGCTTGACCAGCTCGACGAAGGCGCGGATCTCGCACGGCCGCAGGACCGCGACGATGCGCTCGCCGGACTGGCCGCGCGTCAGGCGCGACAGCAGCTTGGCGCTGTTCATGGGAAAGGCCGGGGCCAGGGGGTCTGCGCCCGAAAGCTGCTCCGGGTCGGCCACCAGCGTGGGCATGGGCATGCCCTTGCCGAAGTGGTGCACCGGCACCAGCACGCCGCCGATGGATTCGTTTTCCAGCAGCCCGCGCAGAAAGCCCTGCACCGCCACCACCGGATTGTTGTTTTCAACCAGCAACTTCGCTGTGGTCGCCATGGCGCACCTCCCTAGACCACGGCCATGGAACGCGCTTCCATGGGTCCGAGTTCCCTGATTTCGTTGATGAAGTTGTTTACCGTCGCCGCGAACTCATTGCCCTCGCTCGCCCCGACCCAGGTCAGCTTGACGCGCCCGCGCTCGATGCCGAACTGGGGCAGGATCTCGTTCAGGAGCTTGACCCGCCGCCGGGCCTTGTAGTTGCCGTTGATGTAGTGGCAGTCGCCGGGGTGGCAGCCGCTGATCAGCACGCCGTCCGCCCCGGAAAGCAGGGACTTGACGATGTACTTGGGGTCCACCATGCCGGTGCACATGACGCGCACCAGCCGCAGGTTGGGCTGCTGCACCATGCGCGACGTGCCCGCCAGGTCGGCTGCGGTGTAGGTGCACCAGTTGCAGACAAAGGCCAGAATGGTCGGTTCGAATTCGCTGTTCATCGCTGCCTCCTAGGCATCGCCCGGTTGATTCGCGTCCGCCTCGGCCCGCGTTTCGGCCGCCGGGGGAGGCGGCTCGAACATCATGCCGAGCATGCCGTCGATCTCGTTGAATATCTGGGTCTGGTTGAAGTGCTTGATCTGGGCCGCCCCGCTCGGGCAGTACCCGGCGCAGCTGCCGCATCCCTTGCACATGGCCTCGTTGATTACCGAGACGCCCCGCCGCTCGTCGAATTCGATGGCCGAATAGGGGCACAGATTGATGCACACCTTGCAGCCGATGCACACGTCCGGGTCGATGTAGGACGTGGTCGGCGAGATGGAGACCTTGCCGCGCGCGGCCAGGGCGATGGCCTGGGCCGCGCCGCCCGAGGCGTGGGACACCGCGTCCGGGATGTCCTTTGGCCCCTGGCAGGTTCCGGCCAGAAACACGCCGTCCGTTGCCGTGGACACCGGCCCGAGCTTGGGATGCTCCTCCAGGAAGAAACCGTCCTGGCCCTGGGCGATGCCGAAGACACGGGCCACCTCGGTGGCGTCGTCCCTGGCCTGCATGGCCGTGCACAGGATGACCATGTCCACGGGCACGCGCACGTTCATGCCGAGCAGGGTATCCTCGCCGACGATGACCAGCCTGCCGTCCTCCTCCACCACCTCGGCGGGTCGGCCGCGGATGAAGGTCACGCCCTCCTCCTGGACCCGGCGGAAGAATTCCTCGTACCCCTTCCCGAAACAGCGCATGTCGATGTAGAAATTGTAGACCCTGGTCTCGTGCCCGACCTTGTCCTTGATCAGATGGTCGAACTTGAGCGCGTACATGCAGCAGGTGCGCGAACAGTACTCATGGTAGTTGCGATCGCGGCTGCCCACGCAGTGGATGATGCCCACGCTCCTCGGCTTCTCGCCGTTCTTCATCACGATCTTGCCGCCCGTGGGGCCAACGGCGTTGTTCAGCCGCTCGAACTGGAGGGCGGTGTAGACCTCGGGGAAACGGCCGAACCCGTATTCGCGCATGGGGGTCGGGTCCATGGTGTCATAGCCCGTGGCCAGGACGATGGAGCCGACCTGATAGACCTCGCGCCGCTCCTTCATGGTGTAGTCGATGGCCCCGGTGGGGCAGATCTTCTGGCAGACGCCACACTTGTCCTTGGTGATCTTCTTGCAGACCGTGGCGTCGATGATCGGCGTGCTGGGCACGGCCTGGGGCGAGTTGCGGTAGATGGCCCTGCGTTCGGAGAGCCCCTCGTTGAACTCGCTGATCGCCTTGGTCGGACACTTCTCCAGGCAGGCGCCGCAGCCGGTGCAGACGTCCTCGTTTATGTAGCGCGGCTTGCGCAGGACCGTGACCGTGTAGTTGCCCACAAAGCCGGACACGTCCACCACCTCGCTCCAGGTCATCAGATGGATGTTCGGCTCCTGCGAGACGGCCACCATCTTGGGCGTGGATATGCACGCCGCACAGTCCAGGGTGGGAAAGGTCTTGTCGAACTGGGCCATGTGCCCGCCGATGGACGGGCTCTTCTCCACCAGGTGCACCCGGTGCCCGGACTTGGCGATGTCCAGCGCGGCCTGGATGCCCGCGATGCCCGCGCCGACCACCAGCACGTCCGGGTGCACGTCCACCTCGCGCGAAAACAACTCGTGGTGATGCCCCACGCGGTCCACGGCGGCCTCGACGATGTGCCGGGCCTTGGCCGTGGCCTCCACGGGATCGGCCGTGGTCCAGGAACAGTGCTCGCGGATGCAGCAGTGCTGCATCAGGTAGGGGTTCAGCCCCCCGCGCGCGCATGCCTTCTGGAAGGTTTTTTCGTGCAGGCGCGGGGAGCAGGAGGCCACCACCACCCGGGTGAGCCCGTACTCGCGGATGTCGCGGATGACCATCTCCTGGCCCGGGTCCGAACACATGAACTGGTAGTCGCGGGAAACCACGACGTCCTTCAGCCGTCCTGCGTACCGGGCCACCGCATCGCAGTCGACCTTGCCCGCGATGTTGGACCCGCAATGGCAAATGTACACACCAATCCTGTTGGCCATGATCCCTCCCTCGGGACGATCGTCACCGGCTGCTCTTGCCGCTCGTCAGTTCCAGGGTCAGTTCGCCCACCAGCTTCTTCAGTTCCTCGTTTTCCGCCGCCAGCTCCGTCTCGGTGTAACCCGGCGGCTGGCGCTCGAAGAGCTGATGGCAATTGTCCAAAAAGTGTCCTCTCCATCTGTAGTACTGGCTGGGCCGGAGGTCGTTCACCCTGCACAGATCGTTGACGCACCCTCCCATGAGGCCTTGCAGGACGATCTTCGCCTTGGTCTTCGAATCCCATTTCCGTCTCATCTGCCGTACCCCCTTTCCATCTTCCCCTGTCTTCAGGATTTTCGGGCGCCGCCTGGAGAGTATGAGACTGTCGCGCGGTTCGGGCCGTTTTGGCCTTGCCCCTTCACGAAGGGGCAACCCCTCTTCAACCCTGGACAAAGTCAGCTTCCGTCACCTCCGCACCCACGATCCGCCTCGACTCGCTTGCTCCCTAAGAACAAAATCCGTACCGCTTTGGAGATGTGTAGACATTCCCGCGAAGTGGACGACATTCTTCCCCTGAAGGCGACCGCCGAAAGCGGCCAAGACGGACAAAAGCCGTCTTGCCGGACAGGACGGGTCTTGCCCGGCAAAACAAGATGTTGCGGTGAAGAGAGTGGACAGGGCCGGGAATGGAGATGGATGGCTCCGACCATTGTTCGGACACTCTCCATCGCAAACCGGCCTAAGAGACGGTTTCGCCGTCTTGCCGGACAAGACGCCATTTCCATTCCGCGCCCGTATGAAAAAGAATCGCCAATAATTTCGTATGGTCGTCGGAGTTGACAACAATCGCACAATCCGTGGTATGGTACGGAGGGCTCACGAGAGCGGACAAGGGGGGTTATCCGCCATGGCCGACATACTCATCATCGACGGGGATCGGGAGTTCGCAAGAACCCTCGAAAGGGATCTGGCGACCCACGGACTGGACGCGATCAGCTGCGATACGCTGTCGCGGGGGACGGGACTGCTGCACACCGGCGCGTTCAAGGCCGTGATCCTGGGCGACGACCCGGCCGACGGCGACAGCTTCGACTACTTCTCCACCATCCAGGAGATCCCGTTCTCCCCGGAGGTCCTTGTGCTTTCGCGCAGCCGGGACCCGGATATGGCCGAGCTGGCCATCCAAAGCGGCGCCTGGACCTACATCACCAAACCGCCGAACCTGCAACGCCTCGTCGTCTTTCTGCAACGGGCCATCGACTATCACAACACGCGAACCGCCAAGAGCATCCGCTGCGCCCTGCGCCGCTCGGGCATCATCGGCAGCAGCCGCCCGCTCCAGGCCTGCCTCGACACCCTGGCCCAGGCCACCGGTTCGGACGCCAACGTCCTGATCACCGGGGAAACCGGCACGGGCAAGGAGCTTTTCGCCCGCGCCATCCACAAGAACTGCGAACGCACGGCCAAGGCCTTCGTGGTGGTGGACTGCGCCGCCCTGCCGGACACCCTCGCCGAGAGCCTGCTCTTCGGCCACCAGCGCGGGGCCTTCACCAGCGCGGACGCCGACTCCGTGGGCCTGGTCAAGCAGGCGGACGGGGGCACCCTCTTCCTCGACGAGGTGGGCGAACTGCCCGTTTCGCTGCAAAAGGTTTTCCTGCGGGTGCTCGAAGGCCGCAGCTTCCGCCCCGTGGGCGGCGTCAAGGAGATGCACAGCGACTTCCGTCTGCTGGCCGCCACCAACCGCGACCTCGAAGCCATGGTCAAGGACGGCGCGTTCCGGCACGACCTCTTCTACCGGCTGCGAGGCATCCACCTGCACCTGCCGCCGCTTCGGGCCATCACCGAAGACATCAACGAGATGGTCTGCAAATTCATCCAGCGCCACGCCCGGCAGCTGAAATTGACGAGCAAAGGGTTCTCCCCGGACTTTCTCGACGCGCTGATGAGCTACGACTGGCCCGGCAACATCCGCGAACTGCAACACACCATAGAACAGGCGCTCTCCCAGGCCGGGACGGAGCAGATCCTCTACCCGCGCCACCTGCCCAAGGCCATCCGGGCGCGCATAGCCCGCCGCGACCTGGAGCAAAGCCGCCCGTGCATCGCGCCGCCACCGCCCGAGAGGCAGATGTCCGGCGAGGGCTTCCCCACCCTGCGCGAATACCGTCGGCTGCAAACCGAGGCCATCGAGAAACGGTACCTGCACAATATGCTCGAAATCACCGGCGGCGACGTCAGGCGCTCCTGCCAGATTTCCGGTCTCTCCCGCGCCCGCCTCTATGCCCTGCTCAAGCAGCACGCCATCGAGCGATGTAGTTAGCCGCACGCAAGGACAAAAGGCCTCGGATGGCGTCCGAGGCCCCTTGCGTTTGGCCCTCTATCTAGTCAGAAGGTTTTCTATTCACTCATCCGATCCTCTTTTCATCATGCGGGATTGGCTATTTTCCACTTCATATATCCAGTCTCACAACGAGATATCAGGAGGTGGATTGCCCTAGGGTTTTCCCGGACACCCAATTGGGCCTAAGAAGAGCTCTACAGGAGGTGCCCGATGGCGCGGGGAGAGACAAGGCCGATTCCGGCTCCCCGGCGAGGGGAGGCCGTAGGCCAGACGGGGAGCGGGAACCGGCGCAAAAGCCCAAACGACTTTGGACGCAGCACAGCGGGCTTTGAAACAGAGCCCAGAGCCGTCGACTGCCGCGCCAGGGCGGCGCACCGGCCTGCGGGGCCGCCGAAGGCACTCACTTCCTACGGAAAAACGATCTCGACCTGTTCGCCGCCCGGTTTGCGCTGGATGATTTCGCCGATGCGGTAGGCGTCGACGTCGTCGCGCCCGTCCAGGTAGTCGAGGGCGGCTTCGGCGGCTTCGGGCTTGACGATGAGGATGTAGCCGATGCCGCAGTTGAAGATCTGGAGCATTTCGGGCCAGGAAAGATCGCCCTGGGTGCGGACCCAGTCGAAGACGGGGAGCATGGGCCAGGTGCCGAACTGGACCGAAGCGGCCACGGTTTCGGGCAGGACGCGGGGGATGTTGTCGTAGAAACCGCCGCCGGTGACGTGGACCATGCCCTTGACGGTGATCGTCTTGAGCAGCTCAAGCACGGGCCGGACGTAGATGCGGGTCGGTTCGATGAGTATGTCGGCCACGGTCCGGTCGGTGCCGGGAAAGATGTCGGCGGGCGCGAGGCCGGACTGACCGAGCAGCTTGCGGACCAGGGACCAGCCGTTGGAATGCACGCCGGAGGAGCCGAGGCCGATGAGGACGTCGCCGGGCTCCACGTCGGCCCCGGTGACGAGTTTGGGCGTGTCGACCATGCCCACGGCGAAACCGGAGAGATCGTATTCGCCGTCGGGATAAAAGCCAGGCATTTCGGCGGTTTCGCCGCCGAGCAGCGCGCAGTTCGACTGGCGGCAGCCTTCGCACACGCCGGATACGACCTGTTCGGCCACGCCGGACTGAAGCTTGCCGGTGGCGAAATAGTCGAGGAAAAAGAGCGGGGCCGCGCCCTGGACCAGCACGTCGTTGACGGACATGGCCACAAGATCAATGCCCACGGTGTCGTGCTTGTCGAAGAGGAAGGCGATCTTGAGCTTGGTGCCCACGCCGTCGGTTCCGGCCACGAGCATGGGCGCCTCCATGCCGGTGATTTCGGGCTTGAACAGGCCGCCGAAGCCGCCGATGTCGGTAGCCACGCCGGGGGTGAAGGTGGATTTGACCATTTCCTTGATCCGGCCGACGAACCGGTTCCCGGCTTCGATGTCCACCCCGGCGGCGGTGTAGGCCCGGGACCGTTTGGCGCTGTCGCTCATGATGCTCTCCTGATGCGCTTGAGGATGTGTGCCGGTTATAGATGGTTGGCGGTCCAAGTTCAAGGGACAAGTTGCCC
>JAZHDH010000233.1:0-15243 GCA_036584335.1 Pseudodesulfovibrio sp.
TCGCGGATGTTCACGCCCATCTCGCCCATGACCGTGCCGAACTTGCCGAACATGCCCGGCTTGTCGGCGTGGGTGATGAAGATGGTGTAGACATCGGCACCCTCGTCCAGGACGGTCTCGCCCACGTTGACGCAGTTGCCGTAGTCGCCCCGGCGCAGGTAGGCGGTGACCACCTCGGCGATCTCCATGCCGGTGCGGATGCCCGCGTTGCGGGTGGACGCGCCCAGGTGGGCGGACATGACGATGTTGTCCAACTCCTGAAGCTTGTTGACGAAGGGCAGTCCCTCGCGCTTGGGCTCGGTCTCGTAGCAGTCGAGCGCCGCGCCCGCGATCCGGCCGGTCTTGAGCGCCTCGTACAGCGCGTCCTCGGCCACATTCTTGCCGCGCGAGGCGTTGATCAGGTAGGCGGTGTCCTTCATCAGCTTCAACTCTTCGGTGTTGATCACCGGGTCCGCGCCGCCGCAGTGCAGGGAGACGAAATCGGAACGCTTGAGCAGCTCGGGGATGGAGTCCACGTATTCGAGCGGGGCGTCGATGGAGTGGTAGAGGTCGTAGCCGATGACCTTCATGCCCAGCGCGCCCGCCTTGCCGGCCAGGGCCTGGCCGATGCGGCCGCAGCCGATGATGCCGAGCGTCTTGCCGAAGAGCTCCACGCCCAGGAAACGCTTCTTGTGCCAGGTGCCGTTCATCAGCGTGTGATGGGCCATGGGCACGCGCCGCGCGATGGCGAACATCAGGCCCAGGGCGTGCTCGGCCGTGGCGTTGGTGTTGCCGTTGGGGGCGAACTTGACGATGACGCCCAGCTCCTTGGCCGCATCCAGGTCGATGTTGTCCGTGCCCACGCCGCCCCGGCCGACGATCTTGAGCTTGCCGCCGTTCTTCACGCCCGCTTCGAGCAGCTTGCGTGTGACCTTGGTGGCGGAGCGCACGAGCAGCGCGTCGAAGCTGCCGATCTCGCTCATCAGCTCGTCCTCGTCCCGCTTTTCGGTCTCGACGACGAATCCCTGCTGCTTCAGGTATTTCTGGGCCTCTTCCACCAGGCCGTCGTTGGCCAGGATGCGCTTGTTCATGGCTGCGTGTCTCCTAGAGTTTCTTGAGTTCGACTTCGAGCTTGGCCAGGTATTCGCCGAGCATGGCCGGAGTGATGTCGCCCATGTGGCCGACGCGGAAGACCAGACGGCGGCCTTCGCTCTCCAGGGCGGTGTTCAGCTTGCCGTAGCCCGGGTCCATCAGGTAGCCCCGGCCGCGCAGCGCTTCCTTCACGCCCTTCTTGAGCTGGGCCACGGTCACGCCCGCCGGGCAAAGCACGGTGGACACGGTCGGCGAGCGGTAGCCCTCGGGCGCGAACATCTCGAACCCGTCCAGGCCGCCCACCCACTTCTCGACCATGGTCCGCATCTCGATGTGGCGGGCGAAGCGGTTCTCGATGCCCTCCTCGTTCACGATACGGTCGAGCTGGAAATACATCTGGTTGCCCAGGGTGCAGTTGGGCGTGGTCAGGGTCTGGTGCTTGCGCGCGCGGCCCAGGTGCTTGGTGATGTCGTGGTGGTGGCCCTTGTTGGTCACGGTCTCGGCCTTCTTCTCGGCCTCCTCGCTGATGAAGGCCACGCCGAAGCCCGCGGGCAGGCCAAGCGCCTTCTGGGTGGCCGTGGAGTACATGGCCGCGCCGGAGCCCGCCAGGTCGATGTCCGCGCCGCCGAAGATGGACACGCCGTCCACCAGGGGCATGGCCCCGTACTGGCGGATCAGGGCGCAGGTGGCCTTCATGTCGTTGGTCACGCCGGTGCTGGTCTCGTTGTGGGTGAAGGAGACCACGTTCGGCTTCATGGACTTCAGCTTGTCCTCGAGCACGTTCAGGTCGATGGCCCGGCCGTAGTCGAACTTGAGGTTCTCGGCCTTCTTCCCGTTGGACGCGGCGATGGTGTAGTACATGTCGCCGAACGCGCCGACCGAGACGTTGAGGATCGACTCGCCGTCGGCCACCAGGGAGCGCACCGAGGCCTCCATGGCCGTGGAGCCTGAGCCGAGCAGCAGGGCCGTCTCGTACTTGCCGCCCGCGCCGCCGAGCTTCTTGAGGTTCTCGAAGATGGGCACGAAGCGCAGGTCGTTCTCGGTGTCGCGGTGCCCGAACTCGGGCAGCAGGGCGGCCTGCTTGACGTCGTCCCGGATATAGGTCGGACCGGTGATGAAAAGTTTCAAGGGTGCAAAGTTCGGTTTGCTCATGGCGGTTCCCTTCTGAGAAGATTTGACGGAAAAGAAAAAGCCCCAGGCCCCTGTCAGGGAAATGTCCCCGTTCATATACCGAGTCGTGCCCGATGTCCAGGCGGTGGGCGGGCCGGGCCATTGTTCGGCGTCCCTGCGAAACCGGCGAATCATCGTGCGTACGATCATCCCGGGGCCGCAGATAATTGCGCCGCGCCCCCATTGCCTCGGGCGGCCGTTTGTGCTGTAACCCTACCCCTCCCCGAAAAACACCCCACGGAGGCGACCATGGACACTCCCCGCGACGAAGCGGCCCGCGAACTCACCGAGATCATTCGCCAACTGGCGGCCCACTACGGCCTGTGGCTGGCCGAGGCCGTGCACCAGCTCGGCCTGGACGAGGCGCTCGCGGCCGAGCGCGAGGCCGGGGACCGGCTCTTCCCCCTGCTGGAAAGCAAGATCGGACGCGCCCTGGGGCTCGAAACGCACGGGCTGTGGCAGGACGCGGACCCCGAGGTCCTGGAGCGGGTCTCCCAGGCCCTGCGCACGGCCTGGCTGGCGGCGGACGGCGTCTGGTTCCAGGCGGTGGAGGGACGCGCGGGCATGGACGCGGCCAAGCGGGTCAACGACACCTGCTGGGCGCGCTTCGCCCCGCTGGAGGCGGCCCGGCTCAAGGCGGTGCTGGGCCTGCCGGACCACGGCGGCATCCCGGCGCTCAAGGCGGTGCTGGCCGCGCGCATGTACGGCCGCCTCAACCGCTGGGAATTCGCCGAGGAAACGGAGACCTCGCTGGTCTTCCGCATGACCGACTGCCGGGTGCAGACCGCGCGCAAACGCAAGGGGTTGGCCGACTACCCGTGCAAGTCCGGCGGGACCACGGAATACACCGGCCTGGCCCGGACCGTGGACCCGCGCCTGACGTGTGCATGCGTGGGCTGCCCGCCCGACGCCCACCCCGAGGAATGGGTCTGCGCCTGGCGGTTCACGCTGGTGGAAGACTGATCCGCCGCTGCGCGTTGCGGGCCTTCCCGGCGCCACCAAAATCAATAAACTATATTGACAACATAATAGCCCTGCCATTACAGTGCATTTCAAACGCATCGGAGGGCATGTATGACAAGTTGCGCCGACGACAACGGCGACATCTGGGAAGTGTACGAGGACACGGCGGGCTCCTGGCGGTGGAGGAAGCGGAAGGGAAACGGCACGGTCGTCCTGGTTTCCACCCAGGGGTTCAGCCACCGGTCCAAGTGCGTGGACAACGCCGTGTGCAACGGCTGCCCGGACGATCTTTCCTGAACTCCGCAGCCTCTCCATCCCTTCGGTTGACACCCCGCCCCGGGAGGTGGATAGTCGGCCTCCGGCCGCGTGCGGGGCTGCGTCCCGCGCCGCGCGGCTTCCCGAAAGCCACGACATACCACCATGACAGACTCCCTGATCCTCATCCTCCCCGTGTTTCTCATCCTCGGCTTCGGCGTGGTCCTGGACATCGCCGGGGTCCTGCCCCGGCAGACCGGCTCCATCATCGGGGGCTACGTGCTCTATGTGGCCATGCCCGTGCTGCTCATCCGCATCCTGGCCGATTCGAGCATGGCCGACCTGCTGCACGGCGGGTTCTGGGCCGGGATGATGCTCTGCCACGCCCTGATCTACCTGGGAACCTATGCGGGGGAATTCCTCCTGGCCCGGCGCGGCCACGGACCGGCTGCGGCCATCGGCCTGGCGGCCAGCAGCTGCAACGTGGCCTTCATCGGCCTGCCGGTGATCCTCAGCCTGTTTCCCGGCAACCGCGAGGCCTTGGTCGCCGCCGGGCTGGCCGTGATTACCCCCACCGTGGTCATGATCCCCTGCCAGATCGAGATGGAAATCCTCAAGCGGGCGGGCGGGGGAACGGGCAAGGGCATGGGCCAGTTGGCCAAGGCCATCCTGCTCAACCCGCTCATGGTCGGCACGGTGATCGGCTTCGCGCTCAGCGCCACGGGCGTCGGGCTGTGGACGCCGCTGGACAAGGCCGCCCAGATGGTGGGCGACACCACGGCCCCGTGCATGCTCCTGGCCCTGGGCCTGGACCTGCGCGACAAGCTGCGCGTGGCCGTCACCGGCAACTGGAAGGCGCGGATGCCGCGGATCACGGCGGTGACGGTGGTCAAGCTCGCGGTCAACCCGCTGCTGGCCTGGTGGCTGCTCTCGTCCTTCGGGGTGGAGGGGACCTGGCTGGCCGTGGGCGTGATCCAGAGCGGCACGGCCACCGCGCTGATCAGCTACGTCATCGCCGAAATCTACGGCCACGCCGCCGAGGAGGTGGCCATGATCGCCGTGGTCACCAACGTCCTCAACCTGGCCAGCCTGACGGTCATCGCCGGGCTGCTGCGCTGGCAGGGGCTGATGTAGCGCGCCGCCCGGGACGGGCCTGCCCCAGCCCCCTTCCCTTTCCCGGCCAAGTGCCTATACTTGCCATTCGGGGGCAAAGGGCTTATTTACCTCCCCCTCACGACAAGCCCTTGGAGTTTTCAGACATGGCCCAACTCGGTCCGCATATTTCCATTTCCGACGAGCAGCTCATCACCCGCGCCCTGGGCGTAGTCGACATGGAGCAATACCAGAACTGGCCCGAGGAAGTGAAAAAGCTCGCCTGCAACCTGGCCGCCGAGCTCTTCCTGGTGCGCTACAACCCCTTCATCGATCCCGAGCTGGTGCGCCAATCCGTGGACCGGCGGCTGAACATGTCCAAGCCGCTCATCGACCGCACCTTCGCCAAGATCCTGACCATGGGCATCGAGCTGTTCTGGGAACGGCACAACGCCGAACTCGCCTTCCGCGACGACATCGTCCGGCGGCTCGGGGAGTTCATGCCAGCCGAGACCATCGGCGACCAGCCGGGCAGCCGCATCGAATCCGCCACCGACGCCACCGACCTGCGCATGGAGCTGCCCATGCTCGTGCTCTTCCCCGAGACCGAGGAGCAGATCCAGCGCATCGTCCGGCTGGCCAACGAGATGCGATTCGGCGTCATCCCGCGCGGCGGCGGCACCGGGGCCACGGGCGGGGCCATCCCGGCCGAGGCGCGCTGCGTCATCCTCTCGCTCTCGCGCTTCAAGAAAATCCTGAACGTCGACACAAGGGACCGGACCATCACCGTGCAGTCCGGCGTGATCACCCTCAACGCCATCCAGGCCGCCGCCGGGCAGGGGCTGCTGCTGACCGTGGACCCGGCCTCCAAGGCCGCCTCGTCCCTGGGCGGCAACATCGCCGAAAACGCGGGCGGGCCTTTCGCCTTCGAGTACGGCACGACCATCGACAACATCCTGCGCTACCGCATGGTCCGGCCCGACGGCACGCTGATCGAGGTCCGGCGCAAGGACCACCCGCGCCACAAGATCTACACCGGAGAGACCGCCGTCTTCGAGGTCTTCGACGAGAGGGGCAGGCTGACCGACACCGTTTCCCTGCGCGGCGACGAGATCCGCGGCCCGGGCCTGGGCAAGGACGTGTCCAACAAGTACCTGGGCGGGCTGCCCGGCGTGCAGAAGGAGGGCGTGGACGGCATCATCACCGAGGCCAGCTTCACCTGCCACCCGACGCTGGCCCACTCGCGTGTGCTCTGCCTGGAATTCTACGGCCGGTCGATGAAGAACGCCATGTATGTGATCAAGGACGTGGTCGGCCTGCGCGACACGATCCGGGAGGAAGGCGACCTGGTCAAGATTTCGGCCCTGGAGGAGTTCGGCCCCAAGTACGTCCAGGCCATCGAGTACCAGGCCAAGTCCATGCAGTACGAGGGCGATCCCATCTCCGTGCTCATCCTCCAGCTCGATTCCGACGATCCCGAGGCCCTGGCCTCCGCCTGCCAGACCATCCTGGCCATCGCCCAGCCCTACGACGGCGTGGACGTGTTCATGGCCCGCAACGAGAAGGAGGCCGAGCTGTTCTGGGAGGACCGGCACAAGCTCTCGGCCATCGCCCGGCGCACCTCGGGCTTCAAGATCAACGAGGACGTGGTCATCCCCCTTGGAGTCATTCCGGAATTCTCCGACTTCCTGGAGACCCTGAACCTGATCTACCTGGCCAAGATATACCGCGACACCCTGGACCGGGTCGTGCACCTGGATGGCGTGAGCGGGCAGGACGAGGACATCGCCGAGGCGCGCCGGCGCATCGCCGACATCCTGGAGAGCCGGATCACGGCCAGGGACATTTCCGACCCCGAGCAGGAGGCGCAGTGCCGCTTCCTCTTCCTCAAGCTGCGCGACGCTTACCCCAAGCTCGACCGCGAGATCAACGGGCTGTGGCACGAGCTGCAGAACAAGCGCGTGGTCATCGCCAACCACATGCACGCGGGCGACGGCAACTGCCACGTCAACCTGCCGGTCAACTCCAACGACCCGCAGATGCTCGCCTCGGCCCACGAGGCCGCCGAAACGGTCATGGCCCAGGTCAAGTCCATGGGCGGCGAGGTCTCGGGCGAGCACGGCATCGGCATCACCAAGATCGCCTTCCTGGACGAAGAGAAGATCCGGGCGCTCGCCGACTACAAGAAGCGCGTGGACCCGAACAACGTGCTCAACCCCGGCAAGCTGACACGGCGCGCGCTGCCCAGCCAGCCCTTCACCTTCTCCTTCAACCGGCTCATCGGCGACCTGGACGCCACCCAGCTCAAGGACAAGGAGGCGCTGACCGCGCTGCTGCGGAACATCCAGACCTGCACCCGCTGCGGCAAGTGCAAGCAGGTCTGCCCCATGTACTACCCGGCCCGGGGGCTGCTCCACCACCCGCGCAACAAGAACATCGCCTTCGGCGCGCTGATCGAGGGCATCTACTACTCGCAGATCCAGACCGGCGAACCCGCGCCCGAGCTGCTGGCCGAGCTGCGCTCGCTCATCGACCACTGCACGGCCTGCGGCAAATGCCAGGCCGTCTGCCCGGTCAAGATCGACTCGGCCGGGGCCGCGCTCTCCATCCGCGCCTTCCTCGATTCCAAGGGCAAGTCCGGCCACCCGCTCAAGCAGATCATCCTCAAGAACCTGGCCAGGAACCCGGCGGGCGCGCTGCCGACCACGGCCAAGCTGCTGTCCATCGGCCAGTCCATCCAGGACAAGACCCTGGGCATGGTCCCGGCCCGCTGGCTGTCGCGCATCCCGTCGCCCATCGCCAGCCGCACCCCGCACATGGACTACCGCAACCTGTCCGAGGCCCTGCATCTGGACCAGGGATCGGTGTTCAAAGTGCCGGGCGCGGACCGCGACGACACCGTGCTCTATTTCCCCGGCTGCGGCGGCTCGCTCTTCTCGCGCTCCATCGGCATGGCCTCGGTCTACCTGCTGCTCAAGTCAGGGGTGAACGTCGTCCTGCCCGACCGCCACATGTGCTGCGGCTATCCCCTGCTCTCCTCGGGCTGCGAGGAGGCGTACAAGACCAACCGCCACCGCAACGTCCAGGCCTTCCTCGACCTGCTGGTCAAGACCGGCAAGGCCGGGCTCAAGGCCACCACCCTGCTCACCGCCTGCGGCACCTGCCGCGAGTCCCTGGAGAGCCACGACTTCTCCGGCGAGCTGGTGGAGCCGCTCGTCCACCGCGACGTGATCCAGTTCCTGCTGGAGCGCCTGCCCGCCCTGCGCCAGACCGAACCCGTACTCTACCACGCCGCCTGCCACGCCGAATGGGTGGACGCGCCCAAGATCAAGGCCGCCGAGATCTACCGCTCGGGCCTCGCGAAGGCCACCTCCGCCCGCGTGGACCTCTCGCCCGGCTGCTGCGGCGAGTCCGGCCTGGGCGCCATGACCAGCCCCTCCATCTACAACCGGCTGCGCGAACGCAAACGGCTCCAGCTCGACGCGGACCTCGGCCCGGACCGCGACCGCCCGGTGGTGGTCGGCTGCCCGTCGTGCAAGGTCGGCATCAAGCGCTCCATGCTCGAAATGAAGCGGCCCAACCGGGTGCTGCACACCGCCGAATACCTGGCCGAATGCGTGGGCGGCCCCAAGTGGAAAAAAGAGCTGGACGCGTTGCTGGAAACGGTGGAGCGCAAGGGGGCCAACTGAGCCGAAGCCGCTCGTTGACCGGATTTCACGGGCAGGCTATTCTCCGCGCAAACACGGAGTTGCGCCATGCCCGCCATTCAGGAACTGATCCTCAACAACCTGCCCGTGGGGCTGCTGATCATCGACCGCAACGGCACGATCGTCGAGTCCAGCCCGTCGGCCTGCAAGATCCTGGGCTGCCACCCCGGCGCGTTCAAGGGACGGCAGTGGGGCGAACTGTTTCTGGAAGACGAGGCCAACGAGGAGTTCAGCGGCGTGGTCCTGGACGCCATCCAGAACGAAACGCCCATCGTGGAACGGGTCACCCCCTATCTCTCCCCGGACGGTGACCGGAAATTTCTCTCGGTCATCTCCTCGGCCGAACGCGGGCCGGACGGCAAAATGGCCGCCATCATGGTCCTGTTCGAGGACCTGACCGAACTGCACCGGCTCAACGAACGCGAGCGGCACATCCTGGAGGTCAACCACCGGCTGGTTTCGCAGCGCGCCGACGGCCTGATCGCCTTCGCCCAGTCCGTGGCCCATCAGATCCGCAATCCGATCATGGCCATCGCCGGGTTCTCGCGGCTGCTGGAGCGGATCATGGACCCGTCCGCGCGCGAGTCCCTGGAGGCCATCCGCGAGGAGGCCCGCAAGCTGGAAACCATGGTCAAGTCCGTGGCCGAATACAGCGCCATCACCGTGGGGCCGCCGCTCCAGCTCAACCTGTGGGTGGTCATCGAGGAAGCCAAGCACCGCATCGCCGAACACCCGGCCGTGGCCGGGCGCGACATCGACTGGCAGGCCGAATGCCCGGACATGAACGTCAAGGCGGACCGCGACACCCTGCCCGCAGCCCTGGCCGAAGTGCTGCTCAACGCTGCGGAATTCGCCGGGCCGTCGCCCCGGATAACGATTTGCGCCCGCGAAGAGGCGTCGACCATCGTCATCTCGGTCTCGGACAACGGCCCGGGCTTCACCGAACAGGGGCTGCGCATGGCCTTCGACCCGTTCTTCACCACCAAGGCCGCAGGCGCGGGCATGGGGCTGACGCGCGCCCGGCGCATCGTCAACGAGCACCAGGGGACCATGGACGTGGAAAACCAGCCCCACGGCGGCGCGCGCGTGACCCTGACCCTGCCCGTGGAGCCCATGCGCGTGGTTTCCGATCCAATTTCCGATTGACCGGGACTCGCCCGGCATGGTTTTCTCCCGGGCAAACCCGGAGCGAGCATGGAGCATTCAACCGTCAGGCGAATCATCGGCGAGGGCAACCCCTTCGCGCGGCACACGGGCGTCGAGGTGGCCGAGGTGGGCGAGGGGTCGGCCACCTGCATCCTCGCCGTCAAACCGCACCACCTCAACCCCTTCGGCACGGTCAACGCGGGAGCGATCTATACCCTGGCCGAGACCGCGTTCGGCGCGGCGGCCAATGCCCACGGCGCCGCCACCGTGGCCGTGAACCTGTCCATCGCCTACCTGAGCCCGGCCACCGGCCCGACCCTGACGGCCACGGCCGAAGAGTTGTCCGCCGGGGGGCGCATGGCCACCTACTCGGTCCGGGTCTTCGACGCGGACGGCACGCTGGCGGCCGACGTCCAGGCCATGGGATACCGCACCGGCAAGCCGCTGCCGGACCCGGTGTAGGAGCCGCCGCGTGCGCTGCCTGGGCATCGATTTCGGACTGAAGCGGGTGGGGCTGGCCCTGAGCGACCCCACCGGCACCCTGGTCTCGCCCTACCGGACCATCGAGCGGACCACGCGGGACGCCCTCTTTGACGAACTGGCCGAAATCCTGCAAAAGGAATCGGTTGCGACCATCGTCATCGGCCTGCCTTTGTCCCTGGACGGCCAGGACACCCTGACCACCCGGCAGGTGCGCAACTTCGCCGCCAGCCTGGAACGGAGGACCGACCTGCCCATCCACCTGATGGACGAGCGGCTCTCCTCGGCCCTGGCGGAGGAGGAACTCAACGCCGCCGGACTGCGCGGCCCAAAACGCAAGGCGGCCCTGGACAGCCAGGCGGCCGCCGTGATCCTGCGCTCATGGCTCGAAAACGGACACTGATCATCGCCCTCGCCGCCTTCATCCTGCTCGCCGGAGCCGGTGCGGGCGGCTACGCGGGCTGGCGCGCCTGGCAGGACAGCCGGTTCCTGACCGTGCCGCCCGAAACCCCGGGGCGCGACATGGCCTTCCGCGTGGAGCCGGGCCAGATATTCACCACCATCGCCCGCAACCTGCACAAGGCCGGGCTGATCACCGACACCCGCCGCTTCCTCCAACTGGCCGTAACCGAGAACAAGACCGCGTCCGTCCGCGCAGGGGAATTCCTGCTCAATACCGGCTGGACCCCGCATCAGCTGCTGCGCGAACTGACCACCTCGGCGGGGATCATGAAGAAGGTCTCGGTGCGCGAGGGGCTGACCTGGTGGCAGACGGCGGACCGGATCGAGGAAGCCGGGCTGGGTGCCCGCGAGACGTTCGCCCGGGCCGTGGCCGACCCGGAGCTGCTGGCCCGGTTCGGCATCGAGGCCCGGGACGCCGAGGGCTACCTCTTCCCGGAGACCTATCTGCTCACCCCGCCCCAGGGCGACCAGTCGCGCCACATGGTCGAGACCATGATCCGGGAATTCCTCAAGAACGCGAAAAAGGTCTGGCCCGGCGGCCTGCCGCCCTTCCGGGAGATGCACCCAACCGTGATCCTCGCCTCCCTGGTGGAAAAGGAGACCGGCGATCCGTCCGAACGGGCGCGCATCGCGGGGGTCTTCGCCAACCGGCTCAGGAAGGGCATGCTCATCCAGGCGGACCCGACCATCATCTACGGCCTGGGGCCGGATTTCGACGGCGACATCCGCAAGAGCGACCTCCAGGACCGGGACAACCCCTACAACACCTACGTGCACCGGGGCCTGCCGCCCGGCCCCATCTGCTCGCCCGGCCTGGACGCCCTGCTGGCGGCCGCGAATCCCGAGGCGCACGACTACCTCTATTTCGTGGCCAAAGGCGACGGCTCCCACCAGTTCAGCACCACCCTGAATGACCACAACAACGCCGTGATCAAGTACCAGATCCGGCGCAACCGCCAGACCTACCGGTCGACCAGGGAACCCTGACCCGAACGGCGTTGCTGTCCACCGGATTTTCTTGTATATCTGCCCGCATCGCGATGACGCAACCGGGGGGGGAACAATGGTCCGTGCGTGGCGAATGATCCTGTTGACGGCACTGGTGTCGGCCCTGGCCCTGACCGGCCTGGCCCGGGCGGCGGATACCATGATCCGGCGAGCCGCCTTCGACATCGGCTCGACCTCCATCAAATGCACCGTGGCCGACGTGGACGCCGGTACCGGCACCCTGATCAAGGTGGTGGACACCTTCACCGGCAAGGTGGATTTCGCCGAGGACCTGGCCCGCTCCTACGACGGCAACCTCAGCCGCGAGATCATGGACCAGGGACAGGCCGCCCTGGAGGCCCTGCGCCAGGACGCCCTGAAACTCCAGGCCCGGCAGTTCTCCGCCGTGGGCGGCGCCTGTTTCCGCACCGCGCGCAACGGCCGCGCCTATTTCGTCACCCTCCAGGAAAAACTCGGCTTCCCCTGCCGCATCATCTCCAAACAACAGGCGTCCCTGCTCAACTATCACGCGGTCCGGCTCCAGGCGGACGTGCCCGAGCCCGCCCTGCTGGTCTGGGACATCGGCGGCGACAGCCTCCAGATGACCGCCCGCAACCGCGACGGCTCCATGACCTTCCACGTGGACGATCTGGCCTCGGTCTCTTTCAAGAACGCGGTCATCCGGCTGATTCAGGGCAAGGACATCGCCGCCGCGACCAGCCCCAATCCCATGGACGCGGCCCAGGTGGGCGACGCCCTGCGCTACGCCTTCGCCCACGCCGAAAGCAGCGTCCCGCCCGCCATGGCCGACAACCTGCGCAACGGGCTGATGACCGTCATCGGCATCGGCGGCGTCCACTACCACTCCATCCCCGAAACCCTGGGCACACAGCCGCAGCCCTTCACCCGGCAGGAGGTGGAGGAGGCCTTGCACCGCTGGACCGGCAAACCGGACGCGGCCTTCGCCAGCGAATACGCGGCCACCCGGCTGACCAACCTGATTCTGGTCCTGGGCTACATGCGGGCCATGGACATCCGCACCGTGACCCCGCTCTCCACCAACGAAACCTACGGGCTGCTCGTCTGCCCCGAATACTGGTAAGCTATCGAACGGCCGCGCCCAGCCGCGCGAACCGGCCGCCTTCCGGCGTCGGTCCCGGGAAATAGACGTAGAGCGCCCGGGCGCGCATCCGCCCGCGAGGAACAGGACCCAGCCAGCGCGAATCATGGGACCGCTCGCGGTTGTCGCCCATGAGGAAATACTCGTCCGGCCCGAGCCGGACCGGAGCCATGGCGTCGCGCAGCGGCATCCGCTCGTCCGGCAGTTGATGGAAGACGTAAGGTTCGGCGAGCGGTTCGCCGCCGATCAGCACCCGCCGGAATTCGATGGCCACCGTCTCGCCCGGCAGGCCGACCACCCGCTTGACGAAATGCTTGCCGCTCCGCTCCTCCCAAAAGACCACCACATCGCCCCGGCGCACGGGATCGGACGGGGAAAGAATCCCGGCCATGAAATGGTCGCCCACGCGCAGGGCAGGAATCATGGACCCGGACGGGGCCTTGTAGCTCTGGAAAAACCGGGCCTCGAGGACGGCCTGCGCCGCCGCGCCCACACCCACGCCGGCCGCCACCGCCAAGGCGTAGATCCAGACCCGGTTGCACGGCGCGAGGCGGTAGGCCGACAGCCGCCGGGCCGTGCGAAAGGCGTCCGCAGCCACGTAGAGATTGAAGCCCAGCAGAACGGCCAGCCCGGCGGCCAGCCCGGCCGGAGCGGAAAGCGCCAGGCACAGCAGGCCCCCGAGCAGGGCCTCCGCGCCGAAAAAAAGCAATCCCTTGCGCCACTGGCCGTTGTACAGCTGGCCCGCGCCGACGGCGAGCAGCGAAAGGACGAGCGCCAGCCAGGGATTGCGGCGGCGCACCTCCTGCGCAGGGATGTGGTCCGTCAGCGGCACGCCCCCTCCCGGTTGGCGGAAAAACGAAGGCGACCCTCCTCGGAGAGCCGCCGTGAACAGTGGCCGTCCAGCGACCGTTACATTCCGGCCTTTTTCAAGGCCATGCGCACCTTGTCCTTGAGCTCCGTCAGGTCCACGGACTTGACCACGTAGTAGTCGGCGGAAATGGACTTGAGATCGTGCTGGAACGAGTCGTAGGCCGTGGACAGGATCACGGGAATCTGCTGGTCCTTGGCCCGGATTTCCTGGAGCAGGTCCAGCCCGGAGCGGTTGACGCCGAGCTTGATGTCCAGAATGACGATGGTCGGCTTCTCGCGGCCGATGACGTCGAGGATGTCCTCCTCGCCGTCGGACGTGGCCACCACGTATCCGTCGGCTTCCAGTTCCTCCCGGTAGAGCATGCGTATGTGCTTTTCATCGTCGACCACGAGTATCTTCGCTTGGGTCATTGCGTCCTCCTTGGGAAATAGGCCGTGACCAACCCTACGCGATAGGGCACTTTAGGGTCAATACGGGTTTCTCAAATTATCCCAAATTCTAACACTCGTACAACCAATTGAAATGCCGCGCTTTTTCACAGCCGCCTTTCGCAACTTGAACTATCGCCCGGCCCCGGTTAGGCTCGGCCGGAGCCGACGACGCCAACAGCCGACGGCAAGGAGAAACACGTGATAACCGTTCATCTGGAACCCGAAGGCAAGGTGGTCACGCTCTACCGGACGCGCAGCGTGGTGGCCCTGCTGAACAAGCTCGGCCTGCGCCACACCATGGCCCTGGTGGCGCGCGAAGGCGAGCTTTTGACCCCCGACCGTTCCCTCACCAGCGGCGACGTGGTCCTTGTGCGCAAGGTCACGTCCGCAGGATAGGATATCCGCCCATGAAATGTTCCCGCTGCAAGCAGACAGCCTGTGTCTCCCTGCCCAGCCACCACTCCGGGTTCTGCCCGGAATGCTTCGATCTGTTCTTCAGCCGCCAGGTGGAAACCGCCATCCGCCGCGAGAAGATGTTCACCCACGGCGAGCGCGTCCTGGTCGCCCTGTCCGGCGGCAAGGATTCCCTGACATTGATGCTCGAACTGGCCCGCCAGGAATACAACGTTACCGGCCTGCACATCGACCTCGGCATCCCCGGCTCCTCGGAGTTCGCCCGGGCCAAGGTCGAGGCCTTCTGCGACAAGCACGGCCTCAAGCTGGAAGTCTTCGACATGGCCGAATGGGGGCTGCCCATCCCGGACGTGAAACGGTTCGCCACCCGCCCGGTCTGCGCGGTCTGCGGGCGGCTCAAGCGCTACCACTTCAACCGCGTCGCCCTCGAAGGCGGCTACGACGCCCTGGCCACGGGCCACAACCTGGACGACGAGGTGGCCCGGCTCTTCGCCAACACCCTGCGCTGGGACTCCGCCTACCTCTCGGACCAGGGGCCGACGCTCCCGGCCCGCGAGGGGTTCGTGCGCAAGGTCAAGCCGCTCTTCCGGCTCTCGGAGTTCGAGACCGCCAACTACGCCTTTCTCAAGGGCATCGAGATCCACTCCGCGCCCTGCCCCTATGCCTCGGGCGCGAGCTTTACCGGCCACAAGGAGCTGTGGGGCGAGCTGGAACACCGCAGCCCGGGCCAGAAATTCCAATTCTACTCGGGATTCCTCCAGCGCGGCCGCCGCGCCTTCGAGGTCCTGGACAAGGCCGAGGGCGACGCACTCGCGCCGTGCACCGAGTGCGGCTCCCCGACCAACGCGGGGGTCTGCTCCATCTGCCGCCTGCGCGCCTCCATCGCCGGAAAGAAGCGCGAAGCCGGGGAGGGTTGACCCCGTGCCCGCCCCGAAGATTTCCGTGACCATGCCCTGCCGCGACTGCGGGGCGACCGTGGGCCGGGCGCTCGACAGCCTTCTGGCCCAGGAGGGCGCGGACTTCGAGGTGGTGGCCGTGGACGACGGCAGCACGGACGACACCCTCGCCGTGCTC
>JAZHDH010000234.1:0-2818 GCA_036584335.1 Pseudodesulfovibrio sp.
GTGTTTTCTGGTATGGTACCAGTTTGAACAGGGGAGTGCCGACATGGTATTTTTTTCGCCTCCGGCGACCGGAAGAGGGGGAAAAGCAGGGTCCACGGCAAGCGCATGGAGAGCGAAACTGCTTTTTTGCCGTTTTACAGCAAAAACTTATTGACTATCGATAATTTTGAAGGTAGATACCGTCATCCGAACTTGATAAGGAGTGAGCCATGCATAGCAACGCACGCCGGCTGAGCCGGGCACTGTACTGGGTATTCCTGGCGGGCACGGTCCTGACCCCGCCGGTCGTCTGCCTGATCGCGTTGAACCTGGACTGGGTGGTGGCCAACGCGGGCCACGGGCTGTCCCTGGGCGTCAACCCCGGCATCCGCCCCGAACTGATCGGACCCATGACCTGGGACGTGCAGGCCCTGGCCCTGCTGGCCATGGCCGCGCCCACGGCGATGACCTGCTTCGTGCTGTGGAATCTCGCGCTGCTGTTCGGCAGCTACGCCCGCGACGAGATATTCACCGACGACAACACCCGGCGGCTGCGGCGGGTGGGCGTCTTCCTGCTGGTTCGTGAACTGATCGCCCCGCTGGAGTTCGCGGCCCTGTCCGTGATCCTGACCATGCACAACCCGCCGGGCGGTCGCCTGCTCTCCATCGGCCTGGGGGACGCGAACCTGACGAACATCGTCACCGCCCTGACCATCCTCGTGGCCGCCCACGTCATGGCCCAGGCCCGGGCGATCCAGGCCGAGGCCGAGCTGACCATCTGATGGCCATCGTCATCAACCTCGACGTCATGCTCGCAAGGCGCAAGATGAGCTCCAAGGAGCTGGCCGAGGCCATCGGCATCACGCCCCAGAACCTGTCCGTACTCAAGGCCGGGCGGGCCAAGGCGATCCGCTTTTCGACACTGGAGGGCATCTGCCGCGCCCTCGACTGCGCGCCCGGCGACATCCTGGCCTATGCACCCGAACCCGCCCGCGACGGGCAATGACCATGCACCACGCCTGCCCTCTGTTCCTGGCCCTGCTGCTCCTCCTGCTCCCCTGCGCGGCCCTGGCCGACGAACCGGCCCCCGACGACGCGCGGGCCGCGGCCGAAACATGGCTGCGCCTGATCGACGGCGGGGAATACGACCGCTGCTGGGACCAGGCGTCCCCGATCATGAAGCAGAACATGCCCCACGCGGACTGGAGGCGCGCCCTGGCCGAAGGCGCGGCGCAGCTCGGCCCCCTGTCCGCGCGCAGGCTGGAGCGATCCAAGCTGGACCGTGACCCGCCCCACGGGCCGACCGGCCGGTATGCCCTGTTCCGGTTCGACGCCATCTACCAAGACACCACGCTGCACGAGACCCTGGCCCTCCGGCTGGAGGACGGGACCTGGCGCGTGGTGGCCTACTGGCTGGAATAGGAGGGGCTACAGTCCGGCCCGGCTCAGGATTTCCGCGCACATGTCCGGCTGGTTGAACGGATAGAGGTGCACCCCCGGCGCGCCGTTCTCCAGCAGTCCCGCGATCTGGGCGGCGGCGATGTCGACGCCCTTCTCCCGCACGGCCGCGTCCCCGCCCTTGTCGTGGGCGGCCTCCAGCAAGGAGAGTATCTTGCCCGGAATGGGCGCGTCGCACAGCGAAGTGACCCGCTTGATCTGGCCCAGGGTGCGCACGGGCAGCACGCTGGGAATGACCGGCTTGTGGCAGCCCAGGGCCGCCAGCCGGTCGATCATGTCGAAATAGCGCCGGTTGTCGAAGAAGAGCTGGGTCACGGCGAAGGACGCGCCCGAGTCGAGCTTGTATTTGAGAAAGCCGATGTCCTCGGCCAGGGAGGCGGACTGCGGGTGGCCGTCGGGAAAGGCGGCCACGCCCACGGCCAGCTCCGGCGCGAGTTCGAGGATGCGCTCCACCAGGTCCGAGGCGTGGGCCAGCCCCTTGGGCGGCTCGGCCGCGTCCTCGGGAAAGTCGCCGCGCACGGCCAGGGCGTTGCGGATGGAGCAGGCCCGGATGGCGTCGATCTGCCCGGCCAGCCCGATCTGGGCGGTGTGCACGCAAGTGACGTGAGGCATGACCGTGAACCCGTGGTCCTCGGCCAGGTCGCGGGCCACGGCCAGGGTGCCCACGCTCCCCGTGCCGCCCGCGCCGCAGGTCACCGCCGCAAAGAGCGGCTTCATCCGCTTGATCTTTTCCACGGCCCGCCAAAATATCTCCTGCTCCGCCTCCTTCCTGGGCGGCAGCAGCTCCATCGACACGAACGGCCGACCCAGCCCCTTGAGCAAATCCGGTATGCGCATGACGCCAACTCCTCTTATTCTTGGCTGTATCAATAAATCTTAATATAAGGATAAATTGATTTATGATGAAACCCGGGAGATGTCAAGCCGGAAACCGGCGGGGCGAAGAGCCGTTCGGGCCGCTTTGTCAGCATCAAAGGTTTGCCTCGGCATGGTTGCCGCCTGCGAGTCTGACACACGGCCACTTAACCTCACCAATTGGTTTTCATCTAAAACCAATGGTCGGAACCTGAGAGCTGGACAGCAAAGGACAGCACTCTCGCGCACAGGGCGAAGCGCCCAACCCCTGGTCCCGCCCATTCCATCCAGTCGAAGACCTGCGCCAGCCTTGGTTGAGGGGGCTTAGCGTGTGACCAAGCGGGTAAGGCGGTTTTGCTAGGCCACCCGGCCAGGGGGTGTAGTAGTCCCGTCGTCCCCGGCGGAGGAACGGCACTGCGCTTTTCCGAGAGATGGAGCCGTCCCGCTTGGATCAGACGCTTGGCCACCGATGCCGTCGGCGGCCAGGCTGCTCCCCAGCGCCTTTTTTTGCTTCTTTTTTTGGCGC
>JAZHDH010000235.1:0-15099 GCA_036584335.1 Pseudodesulfovibrio sp.
CTCCGGAATTATCGCAGTTCACCCATTTATATTGCCTGCAGGAGCTCTTGTACGGGCCCGTGGGCAGTCTTTTCTCGTGACATTTGTAGTATATCCCGGCCGACGCGACGCAGGACAGAGCCAGAAGCGCCAGGGTGCAGACAAAAATTTTCATAACTATCTCCTTTGGTTGTACTTGACATGCTCGTTGCACATCGCTCGGGTTCCTACCTGGACCAGCGGTCTGAGGAACGAACGGCATTGCCTATTGCCTTCAAAAATACAAACAATTGTTTAACGATGCAACAGGAAACACGCAAAAATACCTTTCGATTCCCCGGAAGACTCGCGGAACCAGGGGCGCGTCTCTGCATGAATGAAGTGCTGCCGCAAGAACGTCTATCCTGCTCAAGCGTGCTTTTGACAAAATGATTGGGATCGGAAGATGGGTGCGCCCTTGGGATGCTTGCATATGTAATTGAAGAGGCGGTCTATATGTGGAAAATGATCAATGCCACGCAGGCAGTGAGCGGAAAGGTTGAGTCCGGCCCGCCTTGTCAAACAGACGTCTATTATACTAGACATCGTTGATGATTTTTGCTTAATTGTATATATGATTTGATATTTGCCCTCCTTCAAAGGGATGAAATTGATTTGGCCGTTGGCTGGATAAAGTCATACGTAAGGAAACCATGCGTTATGCTTAATATTTGATCAGGCTGGCGAATCATTCGGATTAGGATTTAACAATTCATGGAGGTAGAAATGACCCATACTGGCTATTCAAAATTGTTTTTTGTGTTTGCATGCTGCCTTCTGGCAACCTTCGTATTGACTGTTCAGGTCAATGCTGAGGACCCAACGTGGGAGAAGACGCATTATATAACGGTCACCCTTAACGGTGACCGCAATTCGGCTAAGGTTCATATGGAGACATTAGACCCTTGGAGAACTTACGAGTTCAGGTTAGACCCTGGTCAGACTTGGAAGAGCCCAGAGAAACATTGCAAAGTACTGGTTTTTAAAGCCACGATGTATGAAGCTTACTCGGATTACCATCCAGTCGAATGCGAACCCACAATCCGCCGTCAAGCTACTGGCGAGATAGGGAACATCCGTATTGACACAATACACGCAAAGGCATTGTGCAGAATTCATACCAGTTCGGTGAAAGACTGATTTTTCGCAGTCTGTTTTCAGGAAATGGATGCGGAAGATGAAAAGATTTTTGCGCTATTGGTGTTTCTGCTCGGCTGCGCCGAGGCAGAGGCCTGGATGCGCATGCCGCATAAGAGCTAAAGTGGATTTTTCAGGCTCGACCAAGCAACATCCTTACCTTTTGCTTGATTCATTCCAAAAGGTGCGGAAAGAGTTGTCGTTCGTGGGCGCTTGGAACGGCCCCTATGCGTTCTTCGCTTCCGACATTGAGAGCTGAAACGAAAACCGAAAAGGAGTTGGAAATGCAAAAAATTTTCAGATCGGGTGTCGTCCTCATTTTTGTTGGATTTTTTTGCCTATTTATTTCGCAGTATGCTTGTGCGCAATCTGATTCAAATTTAAAGTCATGTTCTCGAACTGGCACGCGACATATAACTGGAAAAATTGGAGTGCAAGAAGGAATCACAACGTACTATTTTTCTTTCGATGGGTATGAGTTGTATTGCAAAGATACTCAGGGGCATGAGATAGTCGATCAAGTAAATGTGTATATTACGATGTTGTATAAGGAATGGGGTGATCAAAAGGCCGGTCTGTACTGCCAACTTCTGTCGAGTGATGAAGAAAAGGAAGGAATTTATCACTGCGGGATCAAGAGGCATACGGGAGACTGCAAGTGTAATCCCGGCTCAGTTCAGATAACCTTGCCGGGGTACATGCGCGAAGGCTTTAACAGTAAGGAACTTATTGAAAAAGCAGCAAATCTTATGCACCTTCGTTGTGGTCCTCGTTTGAAGGTCAAGTAATACGGCATTGCTGTCGGCAACGTAAGGAACACCGACGCGTCGACCATCCATACCGGCGAAGACCACACCAAGGAAGCCTCGCAAGGGGCGCAGCAGGAAATCGAAGGTGTAAAAGAGTCTGGGAGAATCATGTCCGAAATGCGTGGCGCATATACAGATAGCGTGCTGGAATGCATGAGCGAGGGTGTGCTCACCCTTTCGAAGGACGGCACCGTTGTCGTGTTCAATGCTGCGGCCGGCCGAATCCTTGGGATCAATCCAGCCGATGTTTTGGGCAAGACTATTTCCGAATGCCTCTCTTGCATGGCCCCCGAAACTGCGGACGCCTCCGGCGAGTCCTTGTTCACTGTTCTTCGCGCACATACCCATGACCGGCAGGAAGAGATTGTCCACCGCCGTCCCGACGGCGGGGTCGTGCGACTCCGCGTGACGTTTTCGCCCATGGAAGGCGAGGCCGGGCGCGATCTGGTCGTGTTGTTTTCCGACGTTACCGACGAAGTGGAGTCCGACAAAGCGAGGAATATGCTGAGTCAGGATTTGCCGCAGGACATGGTTAAGCTTCAGGAGTCGCATGATGCGGCAATGGGCGCGCTTCAGAGGCTAAGGCTGCAGCAGAGGGTGGGAATCGTTTTCACCGCCCTGCTCGTGGTAGGCGCCCTGTTCTGGATATGGCAATCCGACCTGATAGACATCAATCTGCTTTCCCCCACGGGGCGGGAAGCGGTGGAAGAGGTGCGGACCGTCACTATAGCACCGACGGACGTGTCACTGGAAGTGTCGCTTTCGGGAGTGTTCGAGCCTCTCGACGTCATCAACGTGGTTGCGCCTTTTGCGGGGACCGTGGCGGAAAAGCATTTCGTCTGGGGCCAGAAGGTGGACAAGGGAGCCATACTCTTCAGCCTGGACACAGGCGAGGTCACGGCCAGCCTGCGGGACGCGAAGTCGGAGTATATCAAGGCCAAACAGGAGTACGACAAGCTCCTGCACTGGGGCGGCAGCTCGGAGTTCAAGAGCGCTCAACGAAGCCTCAGGCATTCCGAGGAAGACCTCAAGCTCAAGAAAAAACGGCTTGAGCAGGCCAGCGAGTTGAAGAAGGTAGGCATCATTCCCAACAACGAATACGAACAGACCGAGGAAGAGTACAACAGCGCGAAAAACGAGGTGGCCGCCAACCTGGACAAGTTCAACGAAGAAAAGGAAAAAGGCAATCCCGAGAACGTGAGCATGGCCCGCATGAAGACCCAGAATGCCAAGGAGAAGCTCGACGCCCTGCAACTCAAGGTGGACAGCGGCGTTGTCCTGGCTCCGGTGAGCGGCGTGGTGCTCAAACCGATGAAAAAAAGGGGCGACACGACGGCCGATATAGTGGTCGGCTCCACCGTCTCCTTAGGAGAGCCTGTGGCAGCGGTGGGCGACCTCGCCGGTTTGCGCATCATGAGCAAGGTGGACGAGGTGGACATAGACAAGCTTTCCCCGGGCCAGAAGGTCATGGTCACGGGAGATGCCTTTCCGGGCAGGACTCTCGTAGGCCGAATCAGCGACATTTCGTCCACGGCGACTTCCGAATCCAGAGACAGCCCTCCCGCTTTTGACGTGCAGACCACCATTCGGGACTTGCCCCCGGATTTCACGAGTCATATCCGCCTGGGCATGTCCGCAAATCTCCAGGTCCAGGTCTATGACAACTCCGAGGCGATCATGATCCCCATCCAGGCCGTGCACCGTACGCCCCAGGGGCTGACCGTGGACGTCCTGGACAAGGAGACGCGGGAAACGCGAACCGCGACTGTCACCACCGGCGTCACTTCCCTTTCCGACGTGGAAATCACAAGCGGCCTCGCCCCGGGCGAGCAGGTCGTGGTGCCCTGAGGCATGGTCATGATTCGCCTGGAGAACATCCGCAAGTCCTACGGGGGGGACAAGGTCAAGGTTGAGGTCCTGAAGGGCCTCAACATGACTGTGGACAATGGGGAACTGCTGGCCATCCTGGGGGCGTCCGGTTGCGGCAAGAGTACGCTGATGAACATCATGGGATTTCTGGACGTACCCACTTCGGGCCGGTATTTTTTCCAGGACCAGGACCTCGCCTCCCTGTCCGACCGGGAGCTGTCCACCATTCGCAACCAGAAGATCGGGTTCGTCTTCCAGCAGTTCAATCTCCTGCCCAAGCTCACGGCCCACGAGAACGTCTGTCTCCCGCTGGTCTACAGGGGGGTGTCCCTGGGGAAAAGGCGGGAAAAGGCCGCTCGAATGCTTGAGCTGGTGGGCATGGCCGACCGCATGGAACACAAACCGTCCGAGCTTTCCGGCGGGCAGCAGCAGCGGGTGGCCATTGCCCGGGCGCTGGTCGGGGACCCTGACCTTATCCTGGCGGACGAGCCCACCGGCGCCCTGGACACCAAGGTCGGCGGCGCGGTGTTCGAGTTGTTTTTGCGGCTGAACGCCGAACAGCATCTGACCACCGTGCTCATAACCCACGACCCCGGCCTTGCCGCGAAATGCAAGCGGCAGGTGCGCATGGTGGATGGGTTGGTTTTCGACATGGACGGCGGCAAAAAGCCGGGTGCGGCATGATCGTGCGCGAAAATCTCCGTGAGGCCGGACGCAGCCTTTGGGGGGCCAAGCAGCGCACCCTGCTGGCCCTGATCGGCATCGCCATAGGCATCGGCTCGGTCATCGCCCTGGTCACCGTGGGCCAAATCGTGCAAAACGAGGCCCTGATCCAATTCAAGGAAATGGGCACGGACATCATAACCATCACCCATAACAGGATGGACGATGAGTGGGGGAAACACAACGTCGCGAAAATCACCCCAGTCCTGGCGGAAGCGATCCCGGAATCGTGTCCGGCCATCAGGATGGTCGCGCCCTACAACTCCCTCTACGGCGAAATGCTTTACGCGGGGAAGCGAAACCACGTCAGCGCCCTTGGCGTGACCGAGGAGTTCGCGATCCTGAACAAGCTCGACGTGGTCGAGGGACGTTTTATTTCCGACCTGGACAGGCTCATGCACTTTTGCGTGATCAGCCAGAATGCCAAGAAACTTCTGGCTGAGGCCGGCATGACGGAATTCGTCGGGTCGCACATTCTCTACAAGGGCAGGAGGTTCACGATCTGCGGGGTGATCGGCGACGTGGCCATGGGAGGAATGCGCCCGTACGAGATCAGGGATGGAATCATGATCCCCCTCGAAACGGCCATTCGCATCGACCCCACGGCCTCCATATGCGACATCATTGCGCGGATGGCCGCGAACACGGACTGGCATGAGGGCCAGGCCCAGGTGCAGGAGTATTTCGTAAATCAGGGCAAAGGAATTTCGGTTTCCGTGCGCAGCTCGGAGGAACTCATCGCCCAGATGCGGGAACAGATGCGTTTGTATTCCCTGTTGCTCGGCGCCATCGGGTGTATTTCCCTTGTTGTCGGCGGCGTCGGGGTGATGAACGTGATGCTGGCGTCCGTTGCCGAGCGGCGCATGGAGATAGGCATCCGCCGCGCCCTGGGCGCGCAAAAAGCCGACATCCAGTTCCAGTTCATCATGGAAAGCGGGGTGCTCTGCCTGATGGGGGGCGTGACCGGCATCGCGCTTGGAGTGGGGGCGGCATTCGGATTCACCCTGCTGAACAACTGGAACTTCTTCGTCTCCTGGCAGGCCCTGGTTCTCGGTGTGGGGCTCTCCTTTCTCGTGGGGCTGTTTTTTGGCTACTACCCGGCCAGGCAGGCCTCGTCATTGAACCCCATAGAGGCATTGAGGAAGGCGTGATGCGGCATCTCCTTATATTCTTGGTTGATGGCACGCTACCGTTCTACTCCGACCATGTGCGCGGGGGAAATCGTCCTTGTCTCGGAAGGGGATAGTCGGACGGGCAAAAACGGCGAGACATGTGCGACCGCATGGGTAAACGAAAAGACCAGAAAGCACTACAAGAGCTTAGCAATGAAACAAGAGTCTTCCTGCATCAATCGACGTGAGTTTCTCAAGCTGGCCTCCGTGGGGGCCGCGGTCATGACCACCTCGGTTCTTCCGTTACCGGCTCTGGCGGCCGCCAAAGGCAACGAAGTCGGTTCCGGCCCGGTCTCCATGAGTGAAATCCAACTCGCCGCCAAACGGCTGAAGGGCAACATTCGCCGAACCCCGGTGGTCGCGGCGGGCCAGCTCTCCAAGTACACCGGAGTCGATCTCTATCTCAAGCTGGAGAGCATGCAGTACACCGGGTCATTCAAGGAACGGGGCGCCCTGAACAAGATGTCCGTGATGACCAAGACCGAAAGGGCCAGGGGCGTCATTGCCGCCAGCACGGGCAACCATGCCCAGGGGGTGGCCTACCATGCCACCCGTCTCGGTATCCCTTCGACAATCGTCATGCCCCGCGGCACGCCCAACATGAAGGTGTCCCATACCAGGGATCTTGGAGCAACGGTCGTCATCCACGGGGACTCCTTTGACGACGCCCTGGCCTTTGCCCTGAACAAGGCGTCCACGGAAGGCCTCACGTTCATTCACCCGTTCGAGGACCCGTTGATCATATGCGGCCAAGGCACCGTGGGGCTGGAGATAATGCAGGATCTCCCCGACCTTGATGTGTTGGTCGTTCCCGTAGGCGGCGGCGGTATCATTTCCGGTTGCGCCACAGCGGCCAAGGCGATCAAGCCGAGCCTGAAAATCTACGGCGTGGAGGCCAAAAATTATTCAGCCATGCGGCAGCGGCTGCACGGGCAGCCGGCGGTCACCGGAGGCGAGACCCTTGCCGAAGGCATTGCCGTGCACAACGTGGGCGACAGGACTTTTTCCATCATCAAGAAACTTGTCGACGACGTGCTTACCGTCAAAGAGGAAAGCATCGAAAAAGCGATTTCCCTGCTGTTCGAGGATCGGAAGATCGTGTCCGAAGGGGCCGGCGCCGTGGGTGTGGCCGCCTGTATCGAGCACGGCGAGCTCTTCAAGGGGAAAAAGGTCGCAGCCGCCATAACCGGCGGCAACATCGACTCCCGGATGTTCGCCACGTTGCTCGACAGGAATCTCGCCCGCCAAGGAAAACTCGTCAACCTGCGCGTGGTCTCTCCCGGCCAGGGCGATATTTATCCGAAGATATCCGAATTGCTGGCAAAAAATAACGCTTCGGTGGTCAACTTGTCCTATGATCAGGTCTTTCACGCCGCCTCGGCCAAGTCTCCTTCCTATACTCTTGTTTTGGAAACGCAGGACATGAGCCATGCCGAACAGCTGGTGAAGGATTTTTGCGCCAACGGGTTCCAGGCGGAATTGATCAAGTAGGTACGGCCGACATCAGACAGCCGCCCCTGTTTCAGATGAGCATTATGCGTCCGAAGCGCGCCGAGTCGGGTTTGTCATCGGTCGCTTCGCACCTCGGTAATGGATTTCTCCGCCCCTTCCCTCTGGGTCTTGAAGTCTATTTTCCAGGTGTCGAGAGTCGTTCCCAGGTATTTGTCGAAATCGCTGAGCGCGTTGAGATAGGTGATTTTGGTTTCAAGCTCATTGTTTTTGGCATTGAACAGATCGCTCTGGAAGGAGACGATCTGGAACGTGGAAGAGCGCCCGGTCTTGGCCTTGATCTGCTCCACCTCAAGTTTTTTCTGGGCCAATTCGCGCGCCTTGACGGCCAGCTTGACCGAGCGCTCCTTGATTTTTAAATCACGGATGGAGTCTTCCACCTCGCTGACGAGATCCTCTTCCATCTTATGAAGTTCGATGAGCGCGATGCGGACCTGGGCCTTGGCGCTGAGTTCGTTGCTGGTCAGATCGCGGCGCTCTGTGCCGAACAGGGGCGTGCTCAGTCCCAGTTGCACGGCCCAATCGTCTTCCCGTTTTTTTGGCTGGTTGGTCGTGGAGGTCTGGACGTCTTCATATTCGGCGGTGAGGTCCAGTTTGGGCAGGGTGTCGCGGCTTGCCCGTATCAGTGCATATTCCTTGTCTTCCAGGTCTAGGTGCTTGAGCAGGTAGTCGGGCCTGTTCTGTTTGGCCAGGGCGAGGCTCCTTGTTTCGTCGAACTCCATTCCTTCGATGTCGATTTTTTCCGAGGGAATGATCAGGGTGTCCTTGTCGAGCCTGAGGTGTTTGACCAGGGCGAGCCGGGCCGAAATATATGCGTTGCGGTCACGTTCCAGCGACAGTTCCCGATCCGCGAGGTCGGATTGGTATTGGATCAGATCCATGGGGGCCATGCGTCCGTATTTGACCTCGATTTGGGCGTTGTCCAGGCTTTTTTGGGATATTTCCATGGAGTCCTTGCTGATCTCCATGGCGTGCTTGGCGGTCAAAAGCGCGCGGTAGTATTCAATTCCCTGCGTAACCTCGTCGATGAGCGTGCTCTTGAGGTTGACGATGTTCTCCTTTTCGGTGATTTCCGCCTGGCGGACAAAGCTCAGGTCGTAGTCGATCCCTCCCCCCTGAAGCAGGGGTTGGGTCAACTGAACCTTCCACGAACCGGTCTTGATGACCTCGTTTTCAGTGGCGGAGCCACTTTCCGTATCGTGTTCCCGGCTTTTGGAAAAAATGAAATCCACACTGCCGCCGGTCGGGATTCTTTGCGAAATGGTGGTGGTTCCCACTAATCTTTCATCTCTGCGGGATACGGTTTTGGTCGTGTCCTCGGCCTTGCGGGCCGTTCCGTCGATGGAAACCCGCGGGATGTAGCGGAAGGTCGTGTTCGTGACCAGATTATACTTCTGTAAGACGCGATTCAAATAGGCGATTTCGATGCCGGTGTTGTTGCGAACAGTCAGGGCCACACATTCACCGAGCGACATGGTGAGGGGCTTGGTATCGGATTTTCCGGCTGTGGCTTCGACAGGCCGGGCAGATCCTTGTTCGGCCATTGCGCTGGAAGCGCAGCAGAGGCAACCAAAGAACAGCAGGGTCGCCGCGAGTGACGCCAGGGCATTGGTTGTGGGACGATATCTCATATTCTACATTACGTTAATATATTGCACAAACGGAGGAACCGACACATTGAAGTCCTTTAATAAACAAGGTTTCAACATATGACAATTTTTTTCCAAAAAACCGATCGCGACAGGACTTTTGAAGTCAGCTTCTTTAGCCTGCGGAGTTACATCGCTAAGTACGCCGTCAACGATGGCCTGGGCGCGGGTGTAACAGAGCATTTGTAGTCAGGGTCGGAAAAGGACAGGCTCCCAAAGACTATACGTCTGGGGGCTTTCTCTTATGCGGCCCCATATCAAGCCCTCCCATTTGCCCTGTCTTCGACTGTTCATAGGCCAGACTTTACCCTCACCATTGCGGCTAATAGAGTGTATTCCTTTTCTTATTCGTTCTCTGCGGCATCAAGTACCGATTCGGTACGATAGTTATTTTGGATCGCCATTTTTGTTCCACCACCCTATCTTGCCGCTGAAGAGTCGGCATGTTGACAGGATCGCGAAGTTTTGCAGAGGCCAAATAAAACTGCGTTTACTCCCCTTCCAGAATAAGCTTCCACACAGCTGCGCCACAGGCACAAACCGGCTGCACACCGGAGAGGCCAAGGGAGCGGCTCAACAATTGCGTGGGATTCAAGGGGTTGTCCGAGGCGTAATGCGCGATGCTCAAGGGGCATTGCGGCAAATGCGGCAGGCGAAGCACCTCGCCTTTGCCCGGAGTCGCCAGCCCGGCCAGATGCTCCGCGTAGCATGCCAGATAGGCGCCGGCCTCCATTTCGATGGAATTGAACCCGGAAGCCTTGAACGCCAGCATGGTGGGGTAATCCACCAGAACCGGCCCCCAGGCCGTGAGTGCGCCCTGTTCTCCAAGCACCTCGTTGTGACGCAGTCTCGGCGCCAACGTCGCCGGGGTCAACGCGTTTTCAAACATGAACCCACCGCCGCCATGCTGGCTGTAGACTCGGTTCGGCAACATCACGTCCCCCACCTGCCCCTGCATGGTCGCAGCCTTGCCCATCACATGAATCCCCCGTGGCTGCCCCAGCACGGCGATCAGCTCCTTGAGCACGTGATAGGCCAGAAATCCCAAGGGATAATCAATATTCAGGAGCACCCCGCTCCTTGTCGTGCGAGGGACGCGAGGGTCATAGTTTTCAGGGCGCAATCTGGATAGCTGGAACACCTGCGCACCAAGATGGAGGGGGGCGATATCGGGCAACTCCCGAATTCCCTGCTCCAATCGCAATTTGTCACGTAATTCCAACATGTTATGATTATCATTAAAAAAATCCTGCAAGACGTAATAGCGTACGTCGTGAAAAAGCACCGGATCACCATGGCTCTCCGCAACATGCAGCATCATCCGGATCTGTTCGGGGGCGTGCTTTGCTATATAGGCGTCCAGTTCGCCGGAGATGCGGCTGGAAAAACCGCAGGTCATGTTGGCCAGTGTGTACAAATTACTGGAACAGAACACCCAGCCAGCCTTGTTCGCGGCCAGCTCAGGAGCCTGTTCGAGCAGATTTTCCACCCAGATGCGGGCTCCTCGGTCATACCCCTGTACACCGCATCCCGCGATCCGCACGGTAATGTCCAGCTCCCCCTGGCTTGCGGGGTGGAGGAAATCATTCCCCGGATCACGAAAAAGGCCCGCGACTCGAGCCGAGACGTCTTCATCCAGCCCCAGCCGCTCCATCACGCCCTTCACGGAGCCGTTCACCGCAAAAGACTCGGGCTCGCCGCGCAACAGCCTGTGCGCCTTGTTCCACTCAATTTGCCAGCCAACAAGGGCCGGGAAAATGTCATCCAGGTCGGAAACGCTATTCAACATCAGCGCGAGACAGGATCCCCCGTCAAAAAAGGCGTTTCTCCGCCTGGAACGCGCCTTGACAGGACGCCATGACCCGGGACGTACTTCCTCCAGAATGTGCTCATCCGCACACGGCAGCAGCAGGACCTCCCGTACCAGGGGGAGACAGTCCGGAAGCCGTGGCACCACATAACAGAGCACGTCGCCATCCAGCCCCGCTTCGCGTGACTTGAGATGCAGGTTGGAATCCATGGCCAGATACAGGGATTCCGCCTCCGACAACCTCATTCCCTCCGCCCTGCTCGCCCTGTCCAGGCAGGCCTGGCGAAACATTGCGGGACGGGCAAAGCTGTCCTCCAGGGCTGGCATGTTCCACTCTCTCATTATTCGCCGGCCCTCTTCTTTTGAAATTCCATTACGTACACCCGATGATACTTGGTGCCGCAGCGGTCAATGATGCCCTCCTCCTGCAGCAGGTACTCCAGGAGGTTGTCATCCAGGTTGATTTCCAAAAGATCAAAGGGTACCATTCGTTCCAGGTGTGTGCGCACAAGGGTAAACCGGCCGTATTTCTTGAGCAGGGCTTCAACCTGAAACCGGCTCACCGAACTGACCACCAGCAGCACGGAGCCATCCGGATGCATGACCCTGGCCCCCTGCTCTCCCAGAAGCATATCGTAAACATCCAGGCCGGATATCGGACCGGACTTGAATTCTCCGGGAATGTACGGAGGATTGCACACAAGCAGATCAATGGAGTTGTCCGCCACGGTGTAAAGGCAATTCGGACCCACGGTAAACAGCACCCTGTTCCAGTCCAGGTCATAGTCCATCGGCCGTATGTTCCTGCGGGCCACATCCACGATTTCCGGCAGCAAGTCGGCAACAGTTAGATGATCGAAGGATTCGGCATGTGCAAGCACGGATTTTGCCACAAATCCGCTGCCGGTCCCCAGTTCCAGCACCCGACCAAGCTTTCCGCCCCTGGCGTGCATGGTATTGATCAGCCCGGCATTGAGCAGCAGAGTGTCGATGGTCGGGCCGAATACGTTCTGGTCGTAGAACTTGTTCACATAGATCAGCACCGGCCCCATGCTCACCAAACGGTGCCCGTGCTTGATGGTGTCGAAAATGATGGACTGTAGCCGTCTATCACTGATGGAGGAAAACATGTCCATGGAAAAAATGGCATGTGGATCAGGGATCTGACATAGCGGAAGGATATCAAAGGCCTCGAGATGCAGGCCATATATCAGATAAATTCTCTCCAGACTGACTTTCTCGTCAAAATCAAACAGCAAAGCCGCGCGCCGTCGCGTCTCCATGGGGATGAGCCCCTTCATCTCCTTGCTGAATTCATCCCAGTATTCCGGCCGGGCCGACGCGTGCAGGCTCCTGACTACTCCCACAGGGGGCATTTTCCCGGAGTATTTGGAAAAATCCTTGTTCGCGGCAGGATATTTGCGCTTATTGCTCTCAAGCTTGGAAACCATCGCTTCCACCAGGTCAAACCCTATTTGACCGGTAATCTCCGCGAGCAGACTGAAAAAGTGGACAATGTCCTTGCCCGAAATCCGTTTGGTGAAATCCTCGGCCCCGGACTTCAGGGAGGGATTAACCCACTGGTATGATTCAGCCATCCTTGCAGCGCATTCAAGCACTTCATTGGCAATCTCATCCGCATTCCGGCCTTTGACGGGATCGCCGTAGGTAATCATGGTGTCTATCACATCGGGGTGCAGCCCCCCGTAATAGCACAGCAGGACAAAATAACTGGCAACATCCGCCGCTTCATCGACAATATCTTGATCCTGGCCCTTTGAAACCGCAAGGCGCAACTCCGCCGCTTCCACGAGCAGCGCGGTGCTGACATTCTTGACATTATGATAAATCGACCAATTCCGATCGTCGGTAAATGCAAGCAACTGATGAACTATGCCAGCCATGTCTTTCACTCCCGCTGTCTATTTAAAACCACTTCTGATGAAAATCACAAGGTGGGTCGGACATCTCACCGAAACGTATAACTAATGCCATTTGCCTTGCATTTCAATCGTCAACCAATTTTGATGATTTTCTTACATCACTGGAGTTGAGAAGTGGCCTCGGTTCTTCGGAACACCGAACGAAGATTTTATGGTGGACACGTATACTGGCTATTGACCGGCAGCAGCAGGGCGAATATCCGAAGCGGCGGCCCCGATGAAGCGGCCGCTTATTCAGCTTGCCGAAATCAAGGAATCCTTCAAGAACGCCTCGACTTCATGCGAGTCTTTTATATCCGATTCGCCTATGAAAATCGGGGTTGAGCCGTCCGCTTCGCGGAAGTCGCCACGCATGGTCCTTGCCAAGGCGTTGTCGCTACTGGCTAGCTCCTCAAAGCGTCGTCCGGAGTACTTCAGCCCGCGGGCCAAAGAACCTGCGGGTATGTATTCGCGCAGGGGGTACCCCATGGCCGCCACTACATGCTTGATGGGATCTCCCATACCGTAAAGCATTTGAATCCGACTAACTTCGTCGGGAAGACCGTACGCTTTGGTCAGAGCAATGGCGTGCGCCTGCGTTCGGATATTATGCGTTGCAAAGGCGGGAAGCACCGTGTCGAGGTTAAGCAACATGCAGGCGCTGAGGGCTTCGTAATTAGCGTCCGTGGAGGGTTTGTTGTCCCATACCGGGCTTGGGTATCGTTTTTCGGCAGCGGTCTTGCGCTCATAATCCAGATAGGCTCCCTTGACGAGGCGTATGGGAACCCGAAGATTGCGAGAGCGCGCCCAATTGACTAGGCCCCTAATGTCTTCCGCCGAACTACGTAGATACGCTTGGATAACAACGCCGATGCGCAAGTTCCCCTTTGGGCCTATGGCAAGGGATGGGGCGTTTTCGACGATCTCCCGGAATAGCTGCAACGTAAGGTTCTTGTAGCAGTACTCCTCCATGTCGAGCCTTAGGAAGATGGCCTTGTCCGGTGCCTGGGCGGCCGGAGCGAGAAGCCTGCCGAGCGCGTCCATGATCTCCTGGCGCTTGGCTTTCGCAGCAGGCCCGTCTTCCAGAGCTTTATCCAGGTCGTGCACAAGGGCGGACAACTTGATTGACAGATAAAGCTCGTCATTATTGCCGGATTTGATGAAAGCACGGATAAGTGTGACGTAATAATCCTCATAGACCAGGGCATCTTTCGGCGAAAGGGAAGCGTCGCCCACGTTATCCAAGCTCGTCGCAAATCCCTGCTTCCGCAATTTGGCCATGAGGTTGAAAATCTTGTCCGCCTCCCTGGCCTTTTCTTCAGGCGTTCCGCCTGTCTCCACCGGGAACAGGAAGGGCTCACTCATCCATTTCACCATAGGCATGATAAAGGCGAATCGTTCCCGGGCTTCGGCGCTATCCCCCAGCGAAGTCAGGATGTCCTGGGCCAGCGGCGCTACCGGCGGCCACATCGCTACATTGATGAGATGCATGCGCAGGGACTCGGAAAAAGATTGCGGGTTGTCGGCCAATTGTTTTTGCAGGCTCACCTGCATTTGCGCAAGGATATGCCGCGTCTGCTCTTCCGCCTGATCAAAAACGCTGCCCGACTTGCCATTGAGGGCGGCGGCCGAGGTGATGGACGGCGGCACTGTTGTCTCGGCCAATACCGAAGTCGTCCAGCAACAGCCGCCCGCAACCGCACACAGTTGCGCCGAGAGGACCTTTATGAACTCACGGCGTGTCATAGCTTGTTTCCTTCCGAAAACGGAATATCAATTGCTCCACTCGCAGGTCTTCCTTATCTTGATTTCGAATGTTCCGGGGGAAGGAGAAGGTAGACCAGGCCATCGAACTCCAGAACCAGATTCGCATTCAGCGAGATGAGAACTTCCGGCGGTATCCCCTGGATCAAATGGGGGAGGCCGTCGAAGAACGTATTGAGCCCGGCGGCATCGGAGTGATAAGCCTGCCGACATTCCGTATCATTGCATTCATGGAAGAAAAGCTCGTATCCCCAAAGGCATTCCTTTCGATCGAATGTCGGTTGGCGGACTGCGAAATATTCAGTCTCTTGGTTCAGACGATTATCGTTCATGCTCGGTATTCGTGTGAGAAGGGAGTGATGCGCATTCAATATAACTTGTAAAATTAGATATATTATCTAGCACCATACGGACATGGGGTAAAGAATATTCAGGTAATTTTTCAGACCGAAGGCCGAAGGTTTGTCCGTTTGCCGATCCGTGGGGTGACCGGATTGACTCGGTCGTGAACCGGGAAAAAGACGGTCACACCATGTCGATGTAAATGACCGTCTATTTCAAGGCCGGGAAAGGGTACCGGTACGACTTCATGGTAAAGGGCAAGCGCTACACCAAGGCGTGGTTCAAGACGAAACAGGCCGCAAAAACGGCCGAGGTCAAAAGAAGGGAGGACGTCGAAAAGAAACAGGAACTGGAAGCGACGGGCGACATGGCCTT